>JBOGFJ010000030.1:0-26653 GCA_050743385.1 Acidimicrobiia bacterium | reverse complement strand
CGCTGGAAGCACACGATCGACGTCTTGTCGTGTCCCGTTGGTCCGGGGACGCCATGGCCGACGAGCACGAAGCGGGTCTCGCTCTCGGGTTGGTCCTCGATCTCCGACGCGAGCACGTCGAGGCCGTTGAGCTCGGCCGCGAACCGGGTACAGATCGCCGCGACCTCGGCGCCGTGCTCGCCCGCCGCCACCTGCTCGGCCGCCTCTGCGGTCGAGTTGGTGACCACGGTGGTCGCCTCGGGCAGCTTGGTGCCCAGCCACACCCGGCACTGGCCCAGCGGGTTCGGGTGCGACAGCACCGTGCGCACCGACTCCAGCTTCGTGCCGGGACGAGCACAGAGGTTGAGCGATACCGGCAGGTCGACCTCGCGCTGGACGAGAAGGTCGGTGTCGAACGCCAGCGTGTCGAGCGTGACCGTGACCGTCCCTTCGATCGAGTTCTCGATCGGGACCAGCCCCACCTCGACGTCGCCGCGCTCCACCGCCGCGATCACCTCGGGCACCGACCGCAGCGGCGCCAGCTCCTGGGCGGCCAGGTCGGGCTGGGTGAGGACCGCTTCCTCGGCAAAGGTGCCGTGCGGCCCCAGGAATCCGACTCGCGTCACGCCCGAATCGTAGTGGTGGCCCTCGCGCGCTCCCGGGACGATTCGTTCGAGTCTCGAGGCCGTGGGGTCCGGATTCCGGACCCGGGGGCCTCGAGTCTCAGGCGGGCGCGAGCGTGGCGTTGGCGATCTCGACCGCGAACTGACCGCACCACACGAGCACCGTCCAGTCGGCGCCGGGCGCGACGCCGGCGGGCACGGCGTAGTCGGAGACGTCGCCCACGTTGCCGCGCTGCGCGCCCAGGTCGGCGCCGCCGGGCTTCCTCTGATCGGAACCCTCGATGAGGTACAGCTCGGGGTCGGGTGTGCCCTCGATGTCGAAGGCCTCGAAGCGGACGACGTGGCTCCCGTCGGGATTGCGGATCAGGCTGACGTTCCCCGACGCGCTGTGCCCGGCGAGGCCTTGGAGCGGGGCCGCCGCCACCCGCACCGGCTGTGGCTGCGGCGCGGGCTCGGTCGGCGCGTCGGAAGCCGGGCCGGTCGACGTCGGCATTCCGACCTCGGACGCGTCTGCCACCGGGCCGGAGACGAGCCGGGTGTTGTCGGTATCGTCGACGTAATACGGGCGCACGACCCAGGCGGCGAGCCCGAGCACCACCGCCGCGAGCACGACCGGCGCCACCCACGACCAGCGGACGAACCGGCGCAGGAGCACGGCGATCACGACGTACCCGCCGACGATCACCGCGAGCGTGAGGATGCCTCTCCCGCTCCGGAACACCCCCCGGGCCTGCTCGTTCTTCTGCACGAAGAACACACCGAACGTCGCCGCGAACACCGCCGCGGGCAGGAAGCGCAAGAGCCTGGTCGCCATGGACGTCCAGTCGTGCCGGGACGCGCTTTCGTTACGGAGGCCGCGTCAGCCCGGGTGCGCCGCCCGGAACGCCGCCAGCAGCTCCTGGCGAGCGTCGGGCGGCATGGCCTCGAGGTCCTCGAACCGCAGCCGCCCGGTGAGCCGGATCGTCAGGCGGATCTGGTCGAGATAGCGGCTGCAGTGCGGACACCCTCGCAGGTGGCGCCGGACGCGCGCCCGTTCCCGGCGCGACAATCCGCCTTCGAGGTATCCGGTCACGAGCTCGACCAGCTCGCGGCAGGCGAGGTCGCCGCCGCGCCACGGCAGTCTCATCACCCTCATCTCGGCTCGTCCTCCAGCAGGTGCTCGCAGGCCTGCCGCACCTTGGCCCGGGCGCGGTGCAGCAGTACCCGCTGATTGGTCTCGGAGATCTCGAGGGCGTTGCACGCCTCGGCGGCGCTCCAGCCTTCGACGTCGCGGAGGGTGATGACCTCTCGTTGCGCGGGCGGCAGGGCGGCGATCGCGCTGCCGACCCCGGCGAGGGTCTCCTTGGCGAGGAGCGTCGACTCGGGCTGCTCGTCCCACGGGACGGGCGGGGCGGCCCAGGCGCCGGGCTGTCGGGGGTCGTCGAGGGGCAGGAACCGAGAGGGGTCGACCGCCGGGTCCGCCCCTTCGTCGAGCGCGCCGGGTGCCGACGAGAACGGCACCATGCGGTGCTCGCGGACGCCTCGCGTCCGGGCGATGTTCATGAGGACCCGGAAGAGCCAGGTCTTGAGCGACGACCGCCGCTCGAACCGCTCGAGACCGCGGATCACGCCGACCCAGGTGTCCTGCACCACGTCCTCGGCCACGGCGTCGGTCGCGACGTACATGCGGGCGAGGCGGCGCAGGGGGGCGTCGTAGGTGTCGAGCAGCCACGCGAAGGCATCGCCGTCACCCCGTAACAGCGCGTCGACGAGGACCCCGTCGTCGGTGTAGTCGCGAGACACCGGGCCGGATCGTAATGTCGCGCCCGCGGCCCGATCTCCCAGGAGGCTCGCTCATGGCCCGAATCAACGAGACCTCGGAGTGGAAGGCGCTCGCCGACCACTTCACCCAGGTGGAAGGCCTTCACCTCCGCGACCTCTTCGCCGCCGATCCGAAGCGCGGCGAGACCCTCACGGCCGAGTTCGACGGCATCTACCTCGACTACTCGAAGAACCGCCGGACCGGCGAGACCATCGAGCTGCTGCTCGCGCTCGCCGAACGGGCGGGCCTGCGCCACCGCATCGACGAGATGTTCTCGGGTGATCACATCAACGTGACCGAGGACCGCGCGGTGCTGCACGTCGCGTTGCGCGCCCCCGAGAGCGAGAGCATCGAGACGGACGGCGTCGACGTCGTGCCCGAGGTGCACCGGGTGTTGCGCAAGATGGCGGGGTTCGCCGACCAGGTGCGCTCGGGCAAGTGGACGGGCCACACCGGGAAGCGCATCCGCAACGTCGTCAACATCGGTATCGGGGGCTCCGACCTCGGCCCGGCGATGGCCTACGAGGCGTTGAAGGGCTACAGCGACCGGGCGATGACGTTCCGGTTCGTGTCGAACGTCGACGGAACCGACATCTGGGAGGCGACGCACGACCTCGATGCCGAGGAGACGCTGTTCATCGTCGCGTCGAAGACGTTCACCACGCTCGAGACGCTCACGAACGCACATTCCGCCCGGGCCTGGGCGCTCGATCAGCTGAAGGACGACGAGGCGATCGCGCGCCACTTCGTCGCGGTGTCGACCAACGCTGCCGAGGTGGCGAAGTTCGGCATCGACACCGACAACATGTTCGAGTTCTGGGACTGGGTCGGTGGCCGCTACTCCTACGACTCCGCGATCGGCCTGTCGCTCATGGTCGCGATCGGTCCGGAGCAGTTCCGCGAGATGCTCGCCGGCTTCCACGCCATGGACGAGCACTTCCGCACCGCACCGTTCGCCGAGAACCTCCCCGTCCTGCTCGGGCTGATCTGGACGTGGTACGGCAACTTCTTCGGCGCCGAGACGCACAGCGTGCTGCCCTACAGCGAATACCTCGCGCGCCTGACCGCGTACTTCCAGCAACTCGACATGGAGAGCAACGGGAAGTCGGTCACGCTCGACGGCGAGCCGGTGCGGTGGCAGACGGGCCCGATCGTGTGGGGCCAGCCGGGCACGAACGGCCAGCACGCCTACTACCAGCTCATCCACCAGGGCACGAAGCTGATCCCGTGCGACTTCATCGGCTTCCTCGAGCCGAACCACGACGTCGGTGACCACCATCCGCTGCTCATGGCCAACTTCTTCGCCCAGACGGAGGCGCTCGCCATGGGCAAGACGACGGAGGAGGTGGAGGCCGAGGGCGTGCCGGCCGCCGAGGTTCCGCACCGAGCGTTCGCGGGCAACCACCCGACCACCACGATCCTCGCCCCCAAGCTGACGCCCTACGTGCTCGGCCAGCTGGTCGCGCTCTACGAGCACAAGGTATTCACGCAGGGGACGATCTGGAACATCGACTCGTTCGACCAGTGGGGCGTCGAGCTGGGCAAGGTGCTCGCCAACCGCATCATCCCCGAGCTCGAGGCGAAGGACGAACCAGATCTCTCCCACCACGACAGCTCCACCCACGCGCTCATTCGTCGCTACCGCGAGCGTGCGTAGGCTGGCCCCTCGATGAAAGTAGCGATCGCGGCCGACCACGCGGGGCTGCCCTTGCGGCCGCGGGTCGCCGACGCGGTCACCACCGCCGGTCACGAGCCGGTGTTGATGGGGCCCGACTCGGGCGAGCCCGTCGACTACCCGCTGGTGGCCAAGGTCGTCGGTGACGCGCTCGCGGCGGTGTCGGTCGACCGCGGCATCCTCATCTGCGGCAGCGGTGCGGGCGTCACGATCGCGGCCAACAAGCTCCCGCTCGTGCGCGCCGCCCTCGCGCCCGATCACTACACCGCCCATCAGATGGTCGAGCACGACCACGTGAACGTGCTCACGCTCGGCGCCCGCGTCATGGGCGAGGAGGTGGCCGCCGACATCGTGGCCGCGTTCGTCACGGCGGAGCCGAGCACGGAAGCGCGTCATCTGCGCCGACTCGGCGAGGTGCTCGATTTCGAGCGGGAACGCAGCCTGAACGCAGCCACACAGCTCCACGACGCCGGCCAGAGTCTCTGGCTCGACAACATCACCCGCTCGTTGCTCACGACCGGCACGATGGCGCGCTACATCGCCGACACCGCCGTGACGGGCTTGACGTCGAACCCCACCATCTTCGACAAGGCCCTCACCGGCAGCGGCGACTACGACGACCAGATCCGCAGCCTCCAGTCGGCCGGCACCGACGGCGAGCAGCTGTTCTTCGAGCTCGCCCTCGACGACCTCACCCGTGCGGCGGCGCTGTTCCGCCCTGTCTGGGACAGCACCGGCGGTGTCGACGGCTGGGTGTCGCTCGAGGTCTCACCCAAACTCGCCCACGACACCGCCAGCACGGTGGCGGAGGCGAAGTCGCTGCACGACCGGGCGGCGACGCCCAACCTCTTCATCAAGGTGCCGGGCACTCCCGAAGGGATCCCCGCGATCGAGGAGCTGATCTTCGCCGGCGTCTCGGTGAACGTGACCCTGCTCTTCTCCCGAGAGCACTACCTCGCCGCCGCCGAGGCGTACG
Organism: Acidimicrobiia bacterium; assembly: GCA_050743385.1. Classification (GTDB taxonomy): domain Bacteria; phylum Actinomycetota; class Acidimicrobiia; order IMCC26256; family JACDBD01; genus JACDBD01. The sequence continues at coordinate 21,599 of JBOGFJ010000030.1, read as the reverse complement.
AGCGCGGGCTCGAGCGCCGGCGGGACGCCGGGCTCGACCTCGACGTCGCATCGGTGGCGTCGGTGTTCATCTCGCGCTGGGACAAGGCGGTGGAGGGCAAGCTGCCGGCCGACCTGTCCGACAAGCTCGGCGTGGCCATCGCCGGGCGCACCTACACGGCGTACCGCGACCTCCTCGACAGCGATCGCTGGCAGGCGCTCGCCGGTGCGGGCGCCAAGCCGCAGCGGCTGCTGTGGGCGAGCACGGGCACGAAGGACCCGGCGTTGCCCGACACCTTCTACATCCACGCGCTGGCGTCGGAGCACACGATCAACACCATGCCCGAGGGGACGCTCGCCGCCTTCGCCGCCCACGGCACGGTGGGCGACCTGCTCCCGCGCGACGGTGGCGACGCCGAGGCGATGCTCACGCACATCGGCGACGCCGGCGTCGACGTCGACGCCGTCGCCGCCCAGCTCCAGAAGGAGGGTGCCAACTCGTTCGTCTCGTCCTGGGACGATCTCCTCGGATGCATCGACTCGAAGACGGCGAGCCTGGCCAAGACCGGTTGACGACGTGATGGGGGTACGCACATGCAACTCGGGATGATCGGCCTGGGACGGATGGGCAACGGGCTCGTGCGGCGGCTGATGGCCGACGGGCACGAGTGCGTCGTCTACGACGTCAACGAGGCGGCGGTGAAGGACCTCACCGCTGACGGCGCGACCGGCGCGTCGTCGCTCGCCGACTTTGCCTCCAAGCTCACCAAGCCCCGCGCCGCCTGGATCATGGTGCCGGCGGCGTTCACGGGGCAGACCGTCACCGAGCTCGCGGACGTCTTCGAGGCCGACGACATCATCATCGACGGCGGCAACTCCTACTACCGCGACGACCTCGCCCGCGCCAAGGAGATCGGGGCCAAGGGCATCCACTACGTCGACGTGGGTACGAGCGGCGGCGTGTTCGGCCTCGACCGCGGCTTCTGCCTCATGATCGGGGGTGAGGAGAAGGTCGTGAAGCACCTCGACTCGATCTTCGCCACGATCGCCCCCGGCGTCGACGAGGCGCCCCGCACGCCCGGGCGCACCGGCACGCCCACACCGTCCGAGCACGGCTACCTCCACTGCGGCCCCAACGGCGCCGGCCACTTCGTGAAGATGGTCCACAACGGCATCGAGTACGGGATCATGGCCGCGTACGCGGAGGGCCTGGCGATCCTGCAACAGGCCGATATCGGCACCGGCAAGCAGACACCCGACGCCGAGACCGCGCCGCTCGAGCACCCCGAGTACTACCAGTACGACCTCGACATCCCCGAGGTCGCCGAGGTGTGGCGGCGCGGGAGCGTGGTGGCGTCGTGGCTGCTCGACCTCACGGCGGACGCGCTCCACCGGTCGCCCGACCTCTCCGACTTCGAGGGGCGGGTGTCCGACTCGGGTGAGGGCCGGTGGACGGTCATGGCCTCGATCGACGAAGGCGTTCCCGCGCACGTGATCTCGGCCGCGCTGTACGAACGCTTCGAATCCCGCGGTGAGGGACTGTTCGCCGACAAGCTGTTGTCGGCGATGCGCCGCGAGTTCGGCGGCCACATCGAGAAGGCGACGTCGTGAGCCCCAGCGACGCGCCCCACTCCGGGGCCCTGGTCTTCTTCGGCGCCACCGGCGATCTGGCGCACAAGAAGATCTTCCCCGCCCTCTACGACATGACCAAGAGCGGGGAGCTGAAGGTCCCCGTCATCGGCGTGGCGTACTCGCAGTGGACCCTCGACGACCTCCACAAGCGTGCGCGCGACAGTCTCGAGAAGTTCGGCGGTGGCATCGACGACGAGGCCGCGTTCAAGAAGCTCATGGCGTCGCTGAAGTACATCGACGGCGACTACAACGACCCCAAGACCTTCGCCGCGCTGGGCGACGCGCTCGACGGTGCCGAGCGCCCGGCGCACTACCTCGCCATCCCGCCCAGCCTGTTCCCGACCGTGGTCGAGGGGCTGGGCAAGTCGGGCTGCGCCAACGACGCGCGCGTGATCGTCGAGAAGCCCTTCGGCCGCGACCTCGCGTCGGCCCGGCAGCTCAACCAGGTGCTGCACCGCGTGTTCCCGGAGCAGTCGATCTTCCGCATCGACCACTACCTCGGGAAGGAGCCGGTGCAGAACCTCCTCTACTTCCGGTTCGCCAACTCGTTCCTCGAGCCGATCTGGAACCGCAACTTCGTCGAGAACGTGCAGATCACCATGGCGGAGGACTTCGGCGTGGAGGGCCGCGGCAGCTTCTACGAGGAGGTCGGTGCGCTGCGCGACGTCATCCAGAACCACCTGCTGCAGACGACCGCCATGCTGGCCATGGAGCCGCCGGTCGGTTCGGACGACGAGGCACTGCGCGACGAGAAGGAGAAGGTCTTCCGGGCGATGCGCACAATGTCGCCCGACGACCTCTTCCGGGGCCAGTTCGTCGGCTACCGCGACGAGCCGGGCGTCGCCCCAGACTCCGACGTCGAGACGTTCGCGGCGGTGCGCGTCTACATCGACTCGTGGCGCTGGCAGGGCGTGCCGTTCTACATCCGGGCGGGGAAGGAGCTCCCGATCAGCGCCACGGAGGTGCTCGTGGAGTTCCATCATCCGCCCCAGCACGTATTCGCCGACGACGAGCCCCACCCCGACGACGCCAACTACATCCGCTTTCGGCTCGGCCCCGACAAGGTGGTCATCGCGTTGGGCGCCCGCTCGAAGGTGCCGGGCGAGGAGTTCGTGGGCGCGCAGGTGGAGCTGTACCTGTGCGAGGCGACCGCCGACGACGCACCGCCCTACGAGCGACTCCTGGGCGACGCCATGGAGGGCAAGGCGCTCCTGTTCGCCCGGGAGGACGGCGTCGAGCAGGCGTGGCGGGTCGTCGACGCGGTGCTCACCACCCACGGTCCGAGCCACCCGTACGTGAAGCAGACGTGGGGCCCGTCGGAAGCCGACGCGCTCCTTCCCGAGGGCGAGTTCTGGCACGACCCCGCCCCGTGACCGCCGACGCGGGCGCAACGGGCGAGCTCTGGCTGGTGCGCCACGGCGAGACGGAGTGGTCGGCGTCGGGACGGCACACCGGCAGCACTGACATCCCACTCACCGCGAAGGGGGAGAAGCAGGCCGAGACGCTGGGCAAGCTGCTCGCCGGGCACGCGTTCGCACGCGTGCTCACGAGCCCGATGGGACGCGCCATCGAGACCTGCCGGCTCGCCGGTTTCGGCGACGTCGCCGACACGACCGGCGACCTCCGTGAATGGGACTACGGCGACTACGAGGGTCGCAAGACCGTCGACATCCGCAAGGAGCGGCCGGGCTGGACCCTCTTCGACGACGGCGTGCCCAACGGCGAGACCGCTGCCGAAGTGGGCGCACGCGCCGACCGGGTCATCGCCAGCGCAGAGGCGGCCGGCGGCGACGTCGCGCTGTTCGCGCACGGACACGTCTTGCGCGTGCTCACAGCGCGGTGGCTCGCGCTCACGCCCGAGGACGGCCGCCGCTTCGGTCTCGATACCGCCACCCTCGGCATCCTCGGCCACGAGCGCGAGGTGCGGGTGCTCCGACTCTGGAACCAGCCCGGCGCGGTCGACTAGGCAGGGGCCGTGCCACCCGAACCCGTCACCACCCCCAACGCCCCGCCCATCGCCGGGCCCTACTCGCCCGCGGTGCGGGCGGGCGACTGGCTGGTGCTCGCGGGCCAGGTCGGCTTCGACCGCTCCAGTGGCGCGCTCGCGCCCGGCGGTGCCGGCGCCGAGGCCAGGCAGGCGATGGCGAACATCGCTGCGGTGCTGAGCGACTGCGGCGCGTCTGTCGCCGACATCGCCAAGGCGACGGTCTTCGTCACCGATCTCGGCGACTTCGGCGCCGTCAACGAGGCGTACGCCGGCGCGCTCGGTGACCACCGCCCGGCCCGGTCGACCGTCCAGGTGGCGGCGCTCCCCGCTGGTGCCCGCGTGGAGATCGAGGTCTGGGCCTACCGGCCCGCCTGACGGAATGCTCGCTCACTCGATCCTGTTGGTGGAGGCGTGATGCGGGCACTGGTGGCGGCGCGCGACCGTGACGACCACATCGAGCTTCGTGACGTCGACGACCCGACGCCCGGACCTCACGATGCGCTCGTCGAGGTCCGGGCGGTCTCGCTGAACCGGGGCGAGGTCCGATCCCTCGCCGCCGCCGCCGACGGTTGGCGCCCGGGGTGGGACGTGGCCGGTGAGGTGGTCGCCCGGGCAGCCGACGACAGCGGCCCCGGCGTCGGTGAGCGAGTGGTCGGTCTTGTCGCCGAAGGTGGCTGGGGGGAGCGGGTGGCGGTCAACACGAGTGTGCTCGTGCCCATCCCCGACGCCCTCAGCCTTCCGGCCGCATCGACGTTGCCCGTCGCGGGCCTGACCGCCCACTGCGCGCTGAGGGTCGGCGAGGTCATCGACGGCAGCCGCATCCTGGTCACCGGCGCGGCCGGCGGCGTCGGGAGGTTCGCGGTGCAGCTGGCCGCGCACGGTGGCGCCAAGGTCACCGCGATCGTGGGCAGCCGCGAGCGGGGCGAAGGTCTCGCCGAGCTCGGCGCCACCGATGTCGTCGTCGGCATGCCCGCCGAGGGTGTGTTCGACCTCATCCTCGAGTCGGTCGGCGGCGCATCGCTGGCGACGGCACTGACGTTGCTGGCGCCCGGCGGGACCGTGGTCTCGTTCGGGAACTCCTCGCAGGAGCCGACGACATTCGACGTCAACACGTTTCGGGGCAGCGGCGGCGCCACCTTGTACGGGCTCGTGTTGGCACACGAGCTGATGAAGACGGGCGCGGCGGTGCGCGACCTCGCGTACCTCGCCGGGCTCACCGCCACCGGTCGTCTCGACCCGCAGATCAGTGTCACGGCCAACTGGGCCGAGGCGGGCGCCGTAGCCGGGGCGCTGATGGACCGACAGGTGAAGGGCAAAGCGGTGCTGCTCGTCAACGGAGAAGAGGACTCATGACCGACCGGGTGACCAAGAGCGAAGCGGAGTGGCGGGAGGAGCTGAGCCCGGAGCAGTACCAGGTGCTGCGCGAGGCCGGGACCGAGCCGGCCTTCACCGGGAAGTACTGGGACAACCACGACGACGGCATGTACCGGTGCGCGGCGTGCGGCGCCCCTCTGTTCAGCTCGAACACGAAGTTCGAGTCGGGCACCGGTTGGCCGAGCTTCACCGAACCCGCGGTCGCGGACGCGGTCGAGCTTCGTGAGGACCGGGGTCACGGAATGGTTCGCACGGAGGTGGTGTGCCGGCGCTGCGGCGGTCATCTCGGCCACGTGTTCCCCGACGGGCCGGGCCCGACCGGACAGCGCTACTGCATCAACTCCTGCTCGCTCGATCTCGACCAAGAAACCAAATGAGCACGGCGGCACCCGCGGAAGCGGGCGCTGCCGGCACGATCGCGTTCGGAACTGCGCGGGCGCGCTGGGTGATCCTGGCCGCGATCCTCGGCTCCGGGATCGCGTTCCTCGACTCGACCGTCGTCAACGTGGCCCTGCCGGCGATCCAAGACGACCTGGGCGGCGGTCTGTCGGGTCTCCAGTGGACCGTCGACGGCTACCTGCTCACGTTGAGCGCCCTGCTCCTCCTCGGCGGCGCGCTGGGCGACGAGTACGGGCGCAAGCGCATCTTCGTCGCCGGCTTGGTTGCGTTCACAGCGGCGTCGGTGCTGTGTGGCATCGCACCCAACATCGGGACGTTGATTGCGGCGCGCGCGCTGCAGGGCATCGGGGGCGCCCTGCTCGTGCCCGGCAGCCTCGCCCTGATCTCGGCCAGCTTCCGCGAGGAGGACCGGGGCGCGGCGATCGGCGCGTGGTCGGGCCTGACCGGCGTGTCGACCGCGATCGGCCCGTTCCTCGGCGGCTGGCTCGTCGACTCTGTCTCGTGGCGGCTCGTGTTCCTGATCAACGTCCCGCTGGCGGCGGTCGCGGTGTGGGTGGCGATCCGGCACGTGCCCGAGAGCCACGACCCCGGGGCCGGCACGCGACCCGACTACGCCGGCGCCATCACCGCGACGATCGGGCTGGGCGGCATCGTGTTCGCGCTCATCGAGGGCCCCGCGCACGGCTGGTCGGGGCCGGTGATGGTCGCCGGCGCGCTGGGCGTGCTCGCGCTCGTCGCCTTCGTGCCGATCGAGCTGCGCCAGGAGCACCCGCTCCTGCCGCTCGGGATCTTCCGCTCCCGCCAGTTCAGCGGCGCGAACCTGACCACCTTCGTGGTCTACGGCGCCCTCGGCACGGCCACGTTCCTGATCGTCGTGGAGCTCCAGACCGTGATGGGCTACTCCGCCATCGAGGCCGGCTCGGCCCTGCTGCCGATCACAGTGCTGATGCTGCTGCTGTCGTCGCGCGCCGGGCGCCTCTCCCAGCGCATCGGGCCCCGCATCCCGATGACCGTCGGCCCGATGGTGGTCGCCGCCGCACTCCTGCTACTGAGCGGGCTGGCGCCCGGCGACTCCTACCTCATGGCGGTGCTGCCGGGCATCACCGTGCTCGGTCTCGGGCTGGCGATCACGGTGGCCCCGCTGACCGCGGCCGTCCTCGCCGCCGTCGACGAGAACCACGTCGGCATCGCGTCAGGTGTGAACAACGCGGTGGCGCGCGTGGCGGGGCTGCTCTCGGTCGCGGTGCTGCCCGTCGCGGTCGGTCTCTCGCAGGCCGATACCGGCCCCGCCTTCTCCGACGGCGTACAGCAGGCGACGCTGATCTCGGCGGGGCTGGCCCTGCTGGGCGGGCTTGTCGCCGCGATCACCATCCGCAAGTCGGTGCCGCAGCGGCCCATGACGCAGGCCGACCTCGGGATGCCCTGCCACGCACCGGAGTGCGCCGAAGAAGAGGAGGCGCCGGCGGCGGCATGAGCCGCGCGCGTCACGCCCCGTGTGCGGCTGCCTCCTGGTCGACGGGTCCGTAGTATCCCGCTGTGGGATCGTCGGCCCGGGTGCTCGTCGTCGGCTTCGACGCGGCGGACGGCGAGATCATGCTCGAGCTCACTCGCCAGGGCCGGCTCCCTGCGTTGCGCTCGGTACTCCGACAGGGTCTCCGGGCCGAAGTCCAGAACCCGCCGGGTCTCTTTGTGGGAGCGGTCTGGCCCTCCTTCTTCACCGGCAGTTGGCCGGGAAGTCACGGCCGCTACTGCTACACCCAACTCCAGCCCGGAACCTACGAAACGCAGAAAGTGCGAGCCGCCGACGTTCGCGGCGAACCCTTCTGGGCGACCCTGGCGCGAGCGGGTCACCGCACCGCGGTGGTCGATGTGCCCCACACTCATGTCACCGGGCGCCACGAGGGCGTCCACATCGTCGATTGGGGACGACACGATCCGAACGTGGGATTCCAGACGTGGCCGTCCGAACTGGCAGCACACATCACCGACCGATTCGGCTCACACCCGGTCGAGCGCTGCGACACCTATGCGCGCGCCGGCGCGTTCGGAGACCTGACACGCGATCTGCTCACCGGTATCGGCCGCAAGGCGGATCTCGTCGACTTCCTCCTCGAGCAGGAGGATTGGTCGCTGTTCCTCGTCGTGTTCAGCGAAAGTCACTGCGTCGGCCACGCGTGCTGGTTCCTCCACGACCGTGAGCATCCCCGCCACGATGTCGGCCTGGCGGCGGCACTCGGCGATCCCGTCGTCGACGTCTACGAGGCGCTCGATGCGGCGCTGGGTCGGCTGATCGCACGAGTCGACGACGAGACGCTGGTACTGGTCCTGCTCAGCCACGGCATGGGCCCGCACTACGACGCCGGCTTTCTCCTCGACGAGATGCTGCTGCGCATCGAAGCGAGGGATCAGCCGTTCGGACGCGTCCGGCAGCTGCGCCCCGAGCTGCGCCGGTTCGCGCGCCGTGCCGTGCGCAGCGGGCGAAGACGCCTCGGGCTCTCCCCCGGTAGGCGTGGCCCGTTCGACGCCGCGAGGCCGTTCTTCCAGATCCCGAACAATGACGTCTACGCCGGTATCCGGATCAACCAGGTAGGGCGCGAGCCGTCGGGCCGCGTAGCTCCCGGGGGCGAGTTCGACCGAACCTGCGATCTGCTTGCCGAGGCGCTGGCGACCTGGACCAACCTCGAGACCGGAGAGCCTCTCGTTCGCCGCGTGCTGCGGACGGCTGACCTGTACGAGGGTTCGGGGACCGCCGGCATGCCCGATCTCATGGTCGAGTGGAACCGAGATCGCCCGATCCGATCAATCGCCGCCCCGGGCTGCGGACGCATCGACGGGCAATGGAAGGGCGCTCGGACCGGCGACCACCGCCCGGAAGGGATGCTGTTCGCCCGCGGCCCTGGCATCGATCCCGGCTCCGAACATGGGCCGGTGCGGGTGGTCGATCTCGCTCCCACCATCTGCGCCGCGTTGGGCACGTCGCTGATCGAGGCCGACGGCCGTTCGCTAGCGGCGCTCACGTCGTGATCGAGTGATACGGGCGATCCCGCCCGCGATCCGGAGCACTGCGCTGACGCCGACCGACTCGTCCTTGCACCGTGCCGAAGCAACCGTCGTGATCACCGTGTGCCGTCGTCGGCACTTCGTCGATCGGGCGGTCGAGAGCGCGCTGTGCCAGACACTGCGCGACATCGAAGTGATCGTGGTCGACGACGGATCGACTCCGTCGATCGGACCCCAGGCCCGCGACGAGCGGATCGTCACGATTCGAAACGAGGTGAATCTGGGCCTCGCCGCGACGAGAAACCGAGGACTCGAGGCCGCGTCCGGTCGGTGGGTGACGTTCCTCGACGACGACGACCAGCTCACCCCCGACATGCTGGACGCGTCGCTCGGAGCGGCCGCCTCCTCTCGGCTCGCGGCGCCGGTGGCGGTGCTGTCGGCGTTGCAGGTCGTCGACGCCGAGGGTCGCCATCTCGAAACCCACCTGCCCCCGACGCTCGCGCGAGGTCGGCACTGGAGGTTCCCAGACCTCGGCGGGCGCAGCCATCTGGTCGCGAACAGCCTCGTTGCACCCACGAGCGTTCTGCGCTCGATCGGGGGCTGGGACGAAGGGATGCCGATCGGGTGGTCCAACGACGATATGTTCCTTCGACTCAACGCGGTGGCATCGCTCCAGGGCTCCGACGAGTGCGGCTACTTGCTCACCGAGCACACCGAACGCGCGACCCGGTTCGATATCGACTCGAGCCGGGCGCACGCGATCGACCGAACGCTTCGAAAGCATCGCTCGACGTTCGAGCTCTATTCCCGGCAGCACGCGCATCTTCGGGGGACGATGGGCGTCTGCTACCTGCGTGCAGGCGATTGGGGCCGGTCGGTGCGGGCGACGACTCGGGCGCTGCGAACCGACCCTCACCAGAAGAGGTTGTACGGATGGTGGCTGGCGAGCCTGGCCGGTCCCCGCCTGCTACCGGTATTGCGTCGCCTTCGGAGGCGCTACCACGACGCTCGCCGCTCCCGTCAGCGTGCTCGGCTCGGACCCCACGCGTAGGTTCGCGTCCTCAGCAGATCTGGAGCACGTGGTGGGTCGGCGGGTCGGTCGGTGGGTGGGCGAGGGGGGACTTGAACCCCCACGTCCTTTCGGACACAGGCACCTGAAGCCTGCGCGTCTGCCAATTCCGCCACTCGCCCGAGTGGGAAGTCGAGGTTACCAACCGGTCTTCGGGCGCCCGTCACGCCCGGTTTGGGCAGAACGCCCGCCGATACACTCCCGCAGGTGGGTCTCAAGGGTTTCGAGCGCAGGCTCGAGCGCTTGGTCGAGGGCACCTTCTCCAAGGCTTTCCGCAGCGGCGTCGAGCCCGTCGAGATCGGTCGCAAGATCGTGCGCGCCGTCGACGCCGGGCGCCGGCTCGGCGTGGCCGGCAACCCGGTCGTGCCCAACGACATCGTCGTGTATCTCTCCCCCACCGATCTCGACGCGTTCCAGTCGTACGCCGACGCGCTCTGCCGTGACCTCGCCGACGCCACCCGCACCCATGCCAAGGAGGAGGGCTACCGCTTCCTCGGGCCGGTCTCGGTGGCGCTGGCCTCCGACGACGACCTCCGCACCGGTGACGTCGACGTCGTGGCCGCGATCGCCGAGGGGGCCGGGGGACGGGTCGGGTCGCTCGTCCTTCCCGACGGCGGCCGGGTCGCTCTGGGCGACGAGCCCGCCGTCATCGGCCGGCTCCCCGAGTGCGCCGTCACCCTCAACGACCCCCGCACCTCCCGCCACCACGCCGAGGTGCGCCCGTACGGCGACGGGTTCGTACTCGTCGACCTCGGCTCGATGAACGGCACCACCCTGAACGGGGTCGCAGTCCGGCAGCAGGAGCTCGCCGACGGCGACGTGATCGGCGTCGGGTCCACCACGTTGCGCTTCGAGGCGTCGTAGGGACCAGATCCGTGTCCGAAGCCGTCCTCACCGTCCTCAAGTTCTGCTTCCTCGTCTTGCTGTACCTGTTCCTCGCGCGGGTCGTGCGCGTGGTCGTGCTCGAGCTGCGCAACCCGGCCGCGGCGGCCGCGCCCGCGAGCGCACCGGCTCCGAGCGAGCCCCGACGCAAGGAGCGCCGCGCCGGCGGCGCGCTCCGCCTCCGATTGCTCGAGCCTGCCCGTCGCAAGGGAGAGGTGTGGGCGATACCGGAGGAGGTCACCGTCGGGCGGGGTGGTGGCTGCGGGATCGTCCTGGCCGACGACACCTACGTCTCGACCCTGCACGCCCGGCTGTTCCAGGCCAACGGCGAGATCTTCGTCGAAGACCTCGGCTCGACCAACGGCACCTTCGTGAACGGGCAGCCCGTAACCGCAGCCACGCGCATCAAGCGCGGTGACCGGGTGCAGTTCGGTCAGACGGTCGCCGAGGCCGTCCGATGAAGTTGGTCGCGGGAAAGCACACGGACCAGGGGCGGGTGCGCGACGGCAACGAGGACGGCTTCGTCGTCCGCGACGACATGGGGCTGTTCGCCGTCGCCGACGGCATGGGCGGCCACGTGGGGGGCGAGGTCGCCAGCGCCACCGCCCTCGAGGCGCTCAGGGCGGCGGTGCTGTCGGGAATGCCGATCCGCGATGCGATCGACTCGGCGAACGACGCTGTGCTCGAACGCGCCGCCGCCGACGACAGCCTGCGCGGCATGGGCACCACCATGACCGCGGGGACGCTGGCGGCGGGGAACACGTTCCTGATCGGCCATGTCGGCGACTCGCGCGCCTATCTGCTCCGCGACGGCGACTTCGAGCAGCTGACCGACGACCACAGCCTCGTCGAGGAGATGGTGCGCGAGGGGGAGCTGACACCCGAGCAGGCCGAGGTGCACCCGCGACGCTCTGTCGTCACCCGCGCCCTCGGCATCGAACCCGGCGTGCAGATCGACGTCGTCACGGTCGAGCTGCACGAGGGCGACCGGCTCCTGCTGTGCTCCGACGGGCTCACCGGCATGGTGCGCGCCGACGACATCGCCGCCATCCTCCAACGCGAGCCCGACCCCCAGCGGGCGGCCGACCAACTCGTCGATGCCGCCAACGAGGCCGGCGGCGAGGACAACATCACCGCGCTGGTCGTCGACGTCCTCGCCGACGACGGCGCCCGCCCAGTCCGGCGCGTTCGTACCGACGGCCGCAGCGCAGAGGCGGAGGACGGCGACGAGCCGTCCGAGACAGGGCCCGACCGGCGCCGGTACAGCGGCCTCCGCCGCGTCGCCCGGGTGCTCCTCTGGGTCCTCCCCGTCGTGCTGGTGCTGACGCTCGCCTTCGGTGCCGTGGGCTGGTACGCGCGCCGTACCTACTTCGTCGAGTTCGACCGCGGTCGCGTGACCGTGTTCAAGGGTGTACCCGGCGGTCTCCTCGGTTGGGACCCGACGCTCGAGGAGCGGACCGACATCAGCGCGGCCGACCTCAACGAAGCCCAGCGCCGCCGGGTGGAGCGCGACACGCGGTTCTCGTCGCGCGAGGACGTCGACGCCTTCATCGCCAACCTGGAGGAGGAGGTGGCAGCAACCACGACCACGACGACGACGACAACCACGACGACGGCCCCGCCGCCGCCCGCTCCCCCGGCGGTGCCGTGAGCATCGCGACGGTCGGCGTCGGCCGCCGCCGGCGCAACTCGGAGCTCCTGCTCGGCCTGCTCGCGATCATCGTGACCGCCGGTGGGTACGTGCTCCTGCTGCTCGCCGACGGGCCCGAGCTGCCCCCCGACCTCTGGGTCATCCTCGCCGCCGTCCTCGGCCTGCTGGTCTTCGCGCACATCGCCGTGCGCCGGCTCGCTCCTCGGGCCGACGGCACCCTGTTGCCGATCGCGGCGCTGCTGAACGGCATCGGGTTCATCACCATCTCCCGCCTCGACCGCGAGCTCGCGCGCATCCAGTCGTTGTGGATCGCCCTGGGCGTGGGCGCGTTCGTGCTCACGCTCATGTTCGTCCGGCGAGTGAGCCTGCTCGAGCGCTACCGGTACACCTGTCTCTTCCTCGGCGTGCTCGCACTGCTGCTCCCGCTCGTTCCGGGCGTCGGCTACGAGCGCTTCGGTGCCCGGTTGTGGATCCGGGCCGGCCCGCTCAACTTCCAGCCCGGCGAGGCCGCCAAGGTGCTCGTCGTGATCTTCTTCGCCGCCTATCTGGTCGACAAGCGCGAGCTACTCGCCGCCGGCACGCGCCGCCTCGGCCGGCTCCGCCTTCCCGACCCGAAGCACCTGGGCCCGCTGCTCCTGGCGTGGGGTGTCTCGATCATCGTGATGGTGCGCCAGAAGGACCTGGGGTCGTCGCTCCTGTTCTTCGCGGTGTTCTCGGCCATGCTCTACATGGCGACCGAGCGGGCGGCCTATCTCCTCGCCGGGATCGGCATGTTCGTGACGGGAGCGCTGATCGGCTACCAGCTGTTCGACCACGTCCAGGTGCGCGTGTCGACGTGGCTCGACCCGTGGCCGGTCGCCGACGACGAGGGCTTCCAGATCACCCAGTCGCTCTTCGCATTCGGAACCGGCGGCTTCGCCGGCACCGGCCTCGGCCTCGGGAGCCCGGAGAAGATCCCGAACGCGCCCACCGACTTCGTGTTCGCCGCCATCGGCGAGGAGCTCGGGCTTCTCGGCACGGTCGGCGTGCTGATGGCGTTCCTGCTGTTCGTCGGCACCGGCTTCCGTATCGCGGTGCAGGCCGACCGGCCGTTCCCGCAGCTGTTCGCGGCCGGCCTCACCGCCATCGTCGCCATCCAGACGTTCCTCATCCTGGGTGGGGTGACGCGCCTGATCCCCCTGACCGGGATCACCCTCCCGTTCATCTCGTACGGCGGATCGTCGCTGATCGCGAACTTCGTGATCCTGGCGCTCCTGCTGCGCATCTCCGACGAGACCGCGGCCCGCGCCGAGGCACCGGCGCAGCGCGCGGTCGCGGTGCGCAGGTGAACCGCGCCATCCGGAGGGTGGGACTCGCCTGCACGGTCTTGATCCTCGCCCTCGTCGGTCAACTCACCTACCTCCAGGTGTTCGACGCGGAGAAGCTCGCCGACGACCCTCGCAACGTGCGCAAGGCGATTCGCGACTTCAGCCGACCGCGGGGCGACATCGTCACGGCCGACGGCCAGGTGGTCGCGCGGTCGTTGCCCGACGACGAGGATGGGGACGACTTCGACTTCCAGCGCGAGTACCCGCAGGGCGATCTGTTCTCCCACATCGTCGGCTACCAGTCCTTCGTCTACGGCAACACGGGCGTGGAGAACGAGTACAACGACGAGCTCGTCGGACGCGACCTCGAGCTCGATCTGCGCAACATCCCCGACATCCTCTCGGGCAGGGAGAACACCGCCAATGTCGTACTCACGCTCAGCGCGCCGGCGCAGGCACTCGCGCGCGATGTGCTCGGTGGCCAGCGCGGTTCGGTGGTCGCGATCAACCCGCGCAACGGCGCCATCCTTGCCATGTACTCCAACCCTTCGTACGACCCGAACCCGTTCGCCGGCCACGACACCGTCGCGGTGCAGGACTACGGCGACCTGCTCCGGGCCGATCCCAACAAGCCCGAGCTGGCGCGTGCGTACCGCGAGCGGTTCCCGCCGGGGTCGACGTTCAAGGTCGTCACCGCGTCGGTCGCGCTCGAGTCGGGGCTGGTGACACCCGACCAGCCGGTCTTCCCCAGCATCAGCTCCCTCGACCTACCCCAGACCGACGACGTGCTCCGGAACTTCGGCGGCCAATCCTGCGGGGGGAACCTGACCGAGAGCTTCCGGCGGTCGTGCAACACCACGTTCGGTCAGATCGGGCTCGACCTCGGCGAGAGCTTCGTCCCGGGGATGGGCCGGTTCGGCATCGGCGAAGCGCCTCCACTCGATCTGTCACCGGGCGCCGCAGCCAGCGGCGGGCCGCCCGCAGGTTCGTTCCAGCAGAACCAGCCCCTGTTCGCGTTCGCGGGCATCGGGCAGGGCGACGTGTTCACGACGCCCCTCCAGCTCGCGCTCATCGGGGGCGCGATCGCGAACGGCGGCGTGGTCATGAGGCCCCATGTGATGGCGGAGATCACGGACGCCGAGGGTGGGACCGTGCGAGAGTTCGACGCGGGGGCGTGGACGACCGCAGTGTCACCCGCGACCGCGCAGACCGTCACCGGGCTCATGGTCAACGTCGTCGAGAACGGTACCGGCACCGCGGCACAGATCCCCGGTGTGACAGTGGCGGGGAAGACGGGCACCGCGCAGGCCCCGCCGGGTAGTCCGCACGCGTGGTTCGTCGCGTTTGCGCCCGCCGAGGATCCTCAGGTCGCGGTGGCGGTGATCGTCGAGAACGGCGGCGACTTCGGGAGCGAGGCAACCGGCGGCGAAGTGTCCGCGCCGCTTGCCCGGCAGATGATCGAGCTGTTGCTCGGCCGCTAGGGGCGCGACGAGGTTCCGAAGAATCGCAACCGACGAAAGCTAGGGTTTTCGTTAGATGACGCAAGTCGCCGACGTCTTCTCCAACCGCTACGAGATCCAGCGGGGGATCGCCCGCGGCGGGATGGCGCAGGTGTACCTGGCCCGCGATCAGCTGCTCGACCGCCCCGTGGCGATCAAGGCGCTCTTCCCCGAGTTCGCACGCGACCCGAGCTTCGTCGAGCGGTTCCGGCGTGAGGCGCAGGCAGCCGCCAACCTCAACCATCCCAACATCGTCGGCATCTACGACTGGGGGCAGGAACGAGGGACCTACTTCATCGTCATGGAGTACGTAGAGGGGCGCAGCCTGCGCGACCTGATCCGGGCGCAGGGCGCGCTGCCACCGGCTCAGGTGGCCGAGATCGGTGCTGAGATCGCCGGTGCGCTCGCGTTCGCGCACCGAGCGGGGGTCGTGCACCGGGACGTCAAGCCCGGCAACGTGCTGATGACGGCGGCCGGACGGGTGAAGGTCACCGACTTCGGCATCGCCCGTGCCACCCAAGGCAACGTCGGTGAGGCGCTCACGCAGACCGGCGCCGTCATGGGCACCGCCACCTACTTCTCTCCCGAGCAGGCCCAGGGCCTGCCGGTCGACGGCCGCTCCGACGTGTACTCGCTCGGCGTCGTCCTTTTCGAGATGCTCACGGGTGAGCCGCCGTTCAGCGGCGATACGCCCGTTGTCGTCGCCTACAAGCACGTGCGCGAGGTCGCTCCGCGACCGAGCGACCGGGCGCTCGACGTACCGCCCGATCTCGACCAGATCGTCGCCGCGGCGATGGCGAAAGACCTCGACGCCCGTTACCAGTCGGCCGACGACCTGCGCGACGACCTGGTGCGGTTCGGGCGCGGGAAGCCGCCCAGCGCGGCTCCGGTCACTGCCGCGATCGCCGAGATCCCCACGGGGGCCAGTGCCGGCCAGACCGAGGCGATGCCCCCGGCGGCTCCGGCGCCCCCGGCTACCCGAAGCGAACCGCCCGACTACGACTACTACGACCAGCCCCGCCGGCGGTGGGGCACGATCGTCGCCGGTGTCGTGGGCCTCGCATTGCTGGCGGGTGTGATCGTCTGGCTGCTCGCGGGCGCGGGTGACCGCAACAACGGGGGGGCGCGTCGGATCGACGTGCCCGACGTCGTGGGCCAAGACTTCGATACCGCGAGGCAGGCCCTCGTCGCCGAGGGCTTCCGGGTGGAGCGCGTCGACGAGACGAGCACCGAACCGGCCAACGAGGTCCTCCGCCAGGAGCCCGGCCCGGGTCGAAGGCTCGAGGAGGGTCGCGAGGTCCGCCTGTTCGTGAGCGAGGCCGAGGTCGAGGTGCCCGGCAACCTCGTCGGCCAGCAGTGCCTCGCCGCGGTACAGGCGCTCCAGGAGATCGGGCTCTCGGGTCAGTGCCAGGACGAAGACAGCGACCAGCCACCGGGCACCGTGCTGCGGACCGAGCCCCCGGCGGGCGCGCGCGTGCCGAAGGGCGGGGCGGTCATCCTCGTGCGGGCGCGCCAGCCCCAGGTCGCGATCCCCGACGTCGCCAACCAACCGGCGGCGGCGGCCAAGGAACTGCTCGAGCAGGCCGGGTTCGTGGTCACGACCGCGAACGAGCCCAGCGCCACCATCGAAGCCGGGCGCGCCACCCGAACCGACCCTCCCGCAGGCACCGTCGGCACCAAGGGCGACGCGCTCACGATGTTCATCTCGACGGGGCCCCAGACGGTCAACATCCCCAACACCGTCGGTCAGACCCAGGAGGAGGCACAGAACCTGCTCTTGATCTCCGGCTTCAACGTCATCGTGCAGCCCATGGCGACGAACAACCCGAACCAGGCGGGTCGGGTGATCTCGCAGAGCCCTCCCGGTGGTCAGGCCGACCAGGGCGCCACCGTCACGATCGTCGTCGGCCAGGCTCCCCAGTCGCCGTAGCGTGTCGCTCCACACCTGGTACGCGCGCCACGGCCGTCACGACCTCCCGTGGCGGGCGATCCGTGAGCGGTGGCCGGTGCTGGTGTCGGAGGTGATGCTCCACCAGACGCAGGTGCCACGCGTGACCCAGGCGTGGCCCGCGTTCATGGCGAGGTTCCCGACCCCGGCGGCGATGGCGGCCGCCGGGCCGGGCCCGGTGATCGCAGCGTGGGACCGCCTGGGTTACCCGCGCCGGGCGCGGCGGCTGTGGGAGACGGCGGTGATCGTCACCGAGCGGGGCTGGCCCGACGAGCTCACCGAGCTGCCGGGCGTCGGGCGGTATACCGCCGCCGCCGTCGCGGCCCAGGCCGACGGCGCCGACGTGGTGGCACTCGACGTGAACGTCCGCCGGGTCGTCGAGCGCGTCGCGGGGCGGCGGTTGGGTGACCGCGTCGCCGCGACCGCGGCCCGGGAGATCGGGAAGCCCCTGACCGGACGCGACCGCCTGCTGGCGTTGATGGACGTGGGTGCTCTGCTGTGCCGACCCCGCTCCCCCCGCTGCGACGAGTGCCCGCTACAACCCGCCTGCGTCGCGCGCGGCCCGCTCGACGATGAACGACGCTCGCGGCAGGGGCGCTTCGAGGGGTCGTTCCGGCAGCGTCGCGGCCGCGTTCTCGCCGCGCTGCGAGCCGGCCCCGCCGACGCAACTGCGCTCGACCCCGACGCGCTGACGTCGCTCGTCTCCGACGGCCTCGCCGCCGTCACCGGCGCTACCGCGTCGCTGCCGTAGCGCCGAGGAAGTTCTTCAGGAGCGTGTGGCCCGACTCGGTGAGGATCGACTCGGGATGGAATTGCACACCCTCGATGGGGAGCTCGCGGTGTCGCAGCCCCATCACCAGGCCGTCGTCGGCCTCGGCGCTCACCACCAACGCCGAGGGCACGGTGTCGCGCGCCACGACCAACGAGTGGTAGCGGGTGGCGGTGAGCGGGTCGGGGAGCCCGGCGAACACACCGGCACTGTCGTGGTGGATCTCGGAGGTCTTGCCGTGCATGACCCGGGGCGCCCGGACGACGTCGCCGCCGTAGAGCTGGCCGACACACTGGTGGCCCAGGCACACCCCCAGCACGGGGACACCCGCTTCACCGAAGGCGCGGATGGCGTCGTTGGACACGCCGGCGTCTTCGGGGCGACCGGGGCCGGGTGACACCAGCACCGCGTCGGGGGCGAGGTCGCGCAGCTCGCCCACGCTCACCTGGTCGTGGCGGTGCACGATCGGCTCGGCGCCGAGCTCACCGAGGTACTGGACGAGGTTGTAGACGAACGAGTCGTAGTTGTCGATGACGACGACGCGGGGAGGCACGCCGGCACGGTAACGCGCCCGTCCCCGGCCGCCGGCCCCTTATCGGCCGGGCCGGTATCCTCCCGCCGATGCCCCGGTCGAAGGCGAAGACGGCCAAGGCCAACCCGAAGGCCAAGCGCTCGCGTTACACGCCCCCGACCCCCCAGAAGGCGCCGCCGAGCAGGCTCTGGGTACCGGTCACCATGTTCACCATGATGCTGACCGGCGTCGTGGTCGTGATCCTCAACTACCTCGAGCTGCTCTTCGGCGAAGCCAGCAACAACTTCCTCTTCGTCGGCCTCGCCCTCATCACCGGCGGCTTCATCCTCTCCACCCGGTTGCGGTGACCCAACCCCGCCGCGGGGGAATGCCACACCTGTAATTCCCCACAGCGTTCTCCACAACCTGGGGAGAACCCTGGTGAAAATCAGACAATTCGGGTCATGTCCTCCCGGCAGTGCCGGGGGGCCTCGGGCTCGTCGGACGCCGAGACCGTCATCGTCACCTCCGCCCCGCACACCTCGCAGCGGAAGCGCACGTCGACGGGCCGCAGCTCCGCCGGGTCGGGGTCGTCGGGCGGAGCGATCTTGAACTTCCGCAGCACGGCCGCGCCCACGACGTAGATCGTCACCGCCGCCACGAGCGCGATCACCACCCGCAGGATGTCCCAGAGCACGATCCGATTGTGGCCCGCTCCGGCGGGACCCCGCGACCGAAGGATTGCGCGGGTGCGGCGAGCGCAGCGGCGAGCGGAGCAGCCGTCCACCGGCGAGGGGGCCGGGTCCCCCGGCCCCCGGACCGCCAGGATTGCGCGGGAGCGGCGAGCGGAGCGAGCGCGACCCAGAGAGTCAGCCGAGGCGTTCGAGCACGGTCGCGTTGGCCATCCCGCCGCCCTCGCACATCGTCTGGAGCCCCCAACGGCCGCCGGTGCGCTCGAGCTCGTGGACGAGCGTGGCCATGAGCCGGGCGCCCGAGCAGCCCAGCGGGTGGCCGATGGCGATGGCGCCGCCGTTCACGTTGACTCTGCTCATGTCGGCGTGGTGCTCCTTCTCCCACGCCAGCACCACCGGGGCGAACGCCTCGTTGATCTCCACCAGGTCCATCTGGTCGAGCGTCATCTTCGCCCGCTCGAGCACTTTCGTGGTCGCCGGAATCGGGCCCGTGAGCATGATGACGGGGTCGACGCCGGCGAGCGCGAACGCGTGGAACCGGGCTTTGGGCGTGAGGCCGAGCTCGCTCGCCTTCTCCTCGCTCATGACCAGCACGGCGGCGGCGCCGTCGCTGATCTGGGACGAGTTGCCGGCCGTGATGACGCCGTCGGGCTTGAACGCGGGCTTGAGGTTGGCGAGCTTCTCCAGCGACGAGTCGGGGCGGAACCCCTCGTCGCGCGCGAACTCGTCGGTGCCCTCCTCCGTCGTGACCTTGATGGGCACGATCTCGCGCTCGAAGCGACCCTCGTCGGTGGCGCGCGCCGCCCGCAGATGCGACTCGACGGAGAAGCCGTCGTTGTCCTCACGAGAGATGCCCCATTGCTCGGAGATCATCTCGGCCGAGATGCCCTGGGGCACGAGCCCGGGGTCGGAGTAGCGCGACATCATCTTGGGCCCGAACGGAACGCTGCCGGGGATCACCGACGCGCCCATGGGGACGCGCGTCATGTTCTCGACGCCGGCGGCGATCACGACGTCGTACGCGCCCGCGATCACGCCCTGGGCGGCGAAGTGCGCCGCCTGCTGCGACGACCCGCACTGACGGTCGATGCTCGTGCCCACGACCGTCTCGGGGAAGCCGGCGGCAAGGGCTGCGTTGCGGCCGACATTGATCGCCTGGTCGCCGACCTGCATCACACAACCCATGATCACGTCTTCGACGAGGGCCGGATCGAGGTCGTTGCGCTCGACCAGGGCCTCGAGCGTGTGCGCCGCCAGGTCGACGGGGTGGGTGTCCTTGAGCTTGCCGTTCCTGCGTCCGAGGGGGGTGCGGACGGCGTCGACGACGACTGCAGTTGCCATGAGGTGAGGCCTCCGATCGCAAAACTGACCGAGCGGTCAACTGTATCGCCACGACTAGCCTGCCCACCCGTGCCCCGCAGCATGGACGACGCCCTCGGCGACGGCGGTATGCCCCTGCTCGGGCAGCTCGGAGTGTCGTTCGACGGCTACGGCGAAGGCTGGGCGACCGCCACCTGGACGCCCACCGAGCTCGCCAGCAACCCGCTGGGCGCGGTGCACGGCGGGGTGTACGGCGTGATCCACGACGCCGCCATGAACTTCGCCACCAATTCGGCGCTGGAGTCGGGCGACCGGGCCGCGACCCTCGACATCAAGTACGAGACCATGCGGGCCGCCCAGGTGGGCGACACGTTGACCGTGCGCGGTGAGGTGGTGCGGCTGGCGCGCCAGGTCGCCTACGTGGAGTCGTGGGTGCGGTCGGCTCAGGGCGAGATCGTGTCGCGCGGCACCGGCACGTTCTTCGTGCGGCGCAAGGAGTCGTAGGCGCTACGACACCGACGCGGCGCTCACGACCTCACGCGGTGTCGTCTTCGGGCCCGCCGGTAGGATGAACGAGAAGGTCGATCCCCGGCCGGGCTCGCTCTCGACCCAGATGCGCCCGCCCTGCACCTCGCTGAAGCGGCGGGCGATCGCCAGACCGATGCCGGTGCCGAGTCGCGCCGTCTCCGCTCGGTCCGACTGGTAGAAGCGCTCGAAGATCCGCGCCTGGTCTTCGCGGGCGATACCCACGCCGTGATCGGTGACCGACACCACGACCGAGCTGCGCTCGGCTCGGCCAGCGACGCGAATGAGGGTCCCCGAGGCCGAGAACTTCGCCGCATTGGTCAGCAGGTTCACGAGCACGTGAGCGAACGCATCGGTGTCGGCGAGCATCACGAGCGTCGCCGGTGCGTCGACCTCGATGCGATGATCCGAGAGCAACGGCGCGACGTCGCGCACGACCTCGTCGACGGCCGAACGCACGACCAGTGGCCTCGGATCGATGTTGACCTGGTTGGCGTCGATGCGGGCGAAGTCGACGAGCTGGTCGACAAGGCGCGAGAGGTCGTCGGCATTGCCCGCGGCACGCTCGAGAAGATCGCGCCGGCGCGCCTCGGGGAAGCGATCCCAGTGCAGGAGCACGGTGTCGACGAAGCCCTTGACCGCGGTGAGCGGGGTGCGCAGCTCGTGCGACACCATGCTGAGGAACTCGCCCTTGAGGCGGTCGGCCTCGGCCAGCTCCGCCGCCGCCCGGCGCTGCTGTTCGTACGCGTCGCCAAGCCGGGTGAGCACCTCGCGCCGAGCACGGCGATAGGTGTGCACGCGCGGGCTGGCGCCGAGAAGCGCGACGCCGAGCCCCAGAGCCAGGAGCATGAGGTTGGTGCGACTACCGGCGGCGGCGGCCAACCGCTCAGGGAACGAGTCGTCACCCGAATCGTCCGCACCGCCGGAAGCACCCGACGTGCCCGGCCCGCCCGACGTCGGCCCGCCGGCGTCGCCGCCGCCACCGGTCCCGCCGGTGCCGGGGTCGTCGGGGGTCACACCCTCGGGCGCGGGCGGCGCCGGCGCGGGTGCCGGCGG
>JBOGFJ010000029.1:0-24963 GCA_050743385.1 Acidimicrobiia bacterium | reverse complement strand
TCCCCAACCGGCCCGGGCTGGCGGCCGAGCAGGCCGGCCTCACGACCTGGCTGCTCGATGCCCTGCGCACCCGTGACCGGCAGGTGCGGCTCTCGCTCGTCCCCACCGAGTACGTCGGCACTCGACCGACCGCCTATCTGCGCGATCTGGCGGCCGGACTGCCCACCGAGGTCGACGACGTCATGTGGACGGGGCCGACGGTGTGCTCGCCGGCGATCACCGCCGAGCAGGCCCGGTCGTGGGCAGCGGCACTGGGTGGGCGCCGCCCGTTGCTGTGGGACAACTATCCGGTCAACGACGGCCCCATGGAGCGGTCGCTGCACCTGGGCCCCTATCGCGGACGATCGGCCGCCCTCTCCGACGAGCTCGCCGGCGTGCTCTGCAACCCGATGGTCCAGCCCTGGGCGTCAGGCATCGCGCTCGCGACCGCGGCTGACTACCTCGGCGATCCCGCGAGCTACGACCCCGCCGCCTCTTGGGGACGCGCCGTCGCCGACGTCGGCGGTCCACGCGCCACGGCCCTCGGCGTGTTGGCAACCGCGTGCGCTGACGGGCCGCTGGAACCACCCGCGAAACTCGAGGCACACCGTCTCGTCGCGGGCGTAATCGACGCCGGCGACCCGGCGGGACCGGCGATCGCGGCCGCGCGTGAGCTCTTCCGCGCGATGAAGGCGGCGTCTCGAGCGTGGTCGGATACGCCCGGAGACCCGCTCGGCGCGGAGCTGGAGCCGTGGCTCGTACAAGCCCGGCGCGAGGCCGCGGCCGCGTCTTCCGCGCTCGATCTTCTCGACCAGCTCGGCGGCGGGGAGGACGTCGACGGCGATCAGGCGCTCCTCCACGCGTTGGGCGCGATCTTCGCGTGGGACGCCGCGCGCGCCGGAGACCGGAACGTGTTCGGTCCCCGCTTCGCGATCTATCCCGCGATCGTGCAGCTGGCCGACGGCCGTGCCGGCCTGGATGTCGATCTCGCCGTCACCGAAGACGCCAACGCTGTCGACCGGCTCTGCCGTCATGCGCTGACCGCGTATCGCGAGTGGACCGGCACACTCGGGTAGCACTCGTGCTGTCGATCGTGATGCCCGCGCACAACGAGCGCGCGCTCTTGGAGGAATCGGTACGTGAAGTGAGCGACGGACTGCGCGCCGCTGGTCGCGCGTTCGAGCTCCTGGTGGTGGAGAACGGCTCGGGTGACAGCACCCTTGCGCTCGCACAGAGGCTGGCGGCGACGGTCCCCGAGGTGCACGTGCACACGCTGACGCAGCCCGACTACGGCAAGGCCTTGCGGACCGGTCTCGTGGCCGCGACGGGTGACGTCGTCGTCACCTTCGACGTCGACTATTACGACCTCGCGTTCCTCGACCGGGCCCTGGCGCTCATGACTCGCACCGACCACGCCGCCGACGTCGTCATCGCGTCGAAGAGGGCCGCAGGCGCGCATGACGCCCGCCCGCTCCTACGGAGGTTCGTCACCGCGGCATTCGCGGTCCTTCTTCGCGTCGGGTTCGGCCTGCGCGTGAGCGACACGCACGGCATGAAGGCGCTGCGACGCGCCGCGGTGGAGCCGCTCGCCCGGCGCTGCCGGTTCGGCACCGACCTCTTCGACACCGAGCTGGTGCTGCGGGCCGAACGCGCCGGCCTCGTCATTGTCGAGCTTCCCGTCAGGGTGGAGGAACGGCGCCCGTCGCGCACGCCGATCTGGCGACGGGTTCCCCGGACGCTCGTGGGGCTCACCCGCCTGCGACTTGCGCTGTGGCGCGAGGCGCGCGCGTGACGACGGTACTGGCGGCGAGCGCCGTCTGTCGTCCGGGCCGTCCCGCGCCGGGCTGGCTCGCGATCGAAGACAGCTGCGTGATCGAGGTCGGGAGGGGGGCGCCGCGCCCCGGGCCCGGCGTCGTCGACCTCGGTCATGCGCTGCTCGCGCCCGGCTTTCTCGACCTCCAGGTCAACGGGATCGGAGGTGTCGACCTCGCGACGGCCGGCGCGGACGACTGGGCCCGCGCCGATCACGCCCTGCTCCGAACGGGTACGACCGGCTACTGCCCCACGCTCGTCAGCGCGCCGCGGGATGCGTACGAGCCCGCGCTCGCCCGGGCGCGAGCGGCGAGCGAGCGCAGCGAGGCCATCCTCGGTGTGCATCTCGAGGGTCCCTTCCTCGGGAACGCACCCGGGGCGCACCCCCGCGACCTCCTCGCATCGGTGGACCTCGGATGGCTCGAGCAGGTGCTCCTGGCGCACGCCGGGCTCATCGTGCTCGTGACGCTGGCGCCCGAGGCCGATCGGGACGGCGCCGCGACCCGTCTGCTCGTCGACCGCGGTGTCGTGGTTGCGCTAGGGCACTCCACTGCGTCGTACGACGACGCTCGTGCCGCCGCCGACGCCGGTGCGACCGTCGTCACCCACCTGTTCAACGGAATGGGCGCGTTCCACCACCGCGAGCCCGGGCTCGCCGGTGCGGCGCTTCTCGACGATCGACTCACCCCTACGCTCATCGCCGACCTCGTCCACGTGCATCCGGCCGTGCTGCAGCTCGCGATCGCGGCGAAACGATCGGTGGCCCTCGTGACCGATGCCGTCGCGATCGGCGATCGGGGGTTCGTCGAACGCGACGGCGCGGCGCGTCTGCCCGACGGAACGCTCGCCGGCTCCACGCTCACGCTCGACCGGGCGGTCGCGAACGTTGCCGCGCTCGGCGTGCCGGTCGAACGGGCGATCGAGATGGCGACGGCGATCCCGGCCGAGGTGCTCGGTGTCCGCGACCGAGGCCGGTTGGCGCCCGGAACGCGCGCCGACCTCGTTGCCCTCGACCCGGTGTCGTTGGCGCCCCGGGCTGTCTGGTTTGCCGGCGAGCGCGTCTAGCCTCCCCGGAGCCGCCGCGGCGTGCTCCCAGCTGCTACGGGAGCTCCACGTCGGCCCGTACCCGGTTTCCGGGCAGCACGTGGAACGGGAACGGCAACAGCCGATTGTGCGCACGGTCCCAGAACTTGTGGGGGTGCGACTCCGGGAGCTTGCAGAGCACGTGCACCGACACGCCGTCGACGTCGCCCGGGTTGCGGACCCGATGGTGCATCTCCTCCGGTGGCAGCAAGCGGGAGATGGTGCCTGGCTCGTGCACCGTGCGCGCCACCTCCTCCAGGACGCAGCCGTCGTCGCCCGCACCGCCGTCGACGCGCCGGAAGCGCGTTTCCTCGTCGAGCCCGGCGATGTAGCCGATGACACCCCAGCACCCGTGCTCGTGGATGCCGCTGCTCGTGCCCGGCGGGAATACAACCGAGAGGATGTGGAACCGCGCCTGCGGGTCGGCGTGGAGGAGGTGGCCGATCGCGCCGCCGTCGACGTCGGGATTGCGAGCCTCGTCGGGGAGCTCCTCGACACGGGTGAGGAACCGCTCCATCGCCGGCCAGATGGCCGCGATGGCGGCGCCCTCGTCGACCGCCGCGGGGTCGTCGGCGGTGTCGAGCACGGCCTCGACCGCCCGCGCCAGCTCGGTGACCGCGTCGCTCACGGGCGTGAGCCTATGTGGCGTGCTCGGCGACGACGCGTAAGGTCGCGTGTGATGTGTGGAGGAGCGATCCGAACGCCGAGCGCCGGAGCCGTGTGGCCGTGCGGAGGCGCGTCCCGGAGGGCGGTGGCAGGTACCCTGCCGCCGAGCGCCGGAGCCATGTGGCCGTGCGGAGGCCCGTCCCGGAGGGCGGTGGCAGGTACCCTGCCGCCGAGCGCCGGAGCCATGTGATGGACATCGTGGCGGCGCTGTTCGTGGAGAACCTCGACTTCCGGCAGGTCCCGGGCCCGTCGACCCGCATCGACCTGACCGGCATCTTCTTCTCGCTTCCGGTCGCCGAGTTCCCCGTGACGCTCACTCCCCACCTGATCGTGCTCGTACGGGCCCCGGCCGACGACCCCGGCACGGCGACGTTCGAAGCCCTGTTCAGCCGCGACGGCGAGCAGGTCGCCCGGAACGTCCAGCCGTGCCCGGTCGAAGCGGGGAAGTTCGGCTACCGCCTCGTCCGGCCCGAGCTGCCCTTCGACGAGCCCGGCACGATCGAGGCCCGCTGCACGTTGCTGGAATCGGGTTCATCGGTCACCGTCCCGCTCACCGTGATGCCCGCGCCGTGACGACGGCCACCACACCCACGACGTTCGCCTCCGCCCTCTCCCAGCATCCGATCGCGACGCAAGCCGTCGGCGAGGCCGCCGGTGAGGTGCTGGAGCGGCTCCAGGGCGAGGACGCCGACCTGGTGGTGTGCTTCGTCTCACCCCACCACGTGGGTGTGCTCGAAGACGTCGCCGGGGCGCTCCGGTCGCTCCTCGAGCCGCGCCTGCTCATCGGTGGCACGGCGGTCTCGATCATCGGCGGGCCCCGGGAGGTGGAGGAGTCGCCTGCGCTCGCCGTGTTCGCGGCCCGACTGCCCGGGAGCACGCTGCACCCGATGGAGTTGCGCGTCGAGAACACGCCCGACGGCGGCACGCTCGTCGGCTGGCCCGAGCAGCTCGACTCGCTTCCCGACACGCTCCTCCTGTTCGCCGATCCGTTCACGTTCCCGGTCGACGCGTTCCTCGCCCGCTGCAACGCCGACGTCCCGAACCTGCGCGTCATCGGTGGGCTCGCGTCGGCCGCCACCCGTCCCGGTGGCAACCGGCTCGTGCTCGACGACCGCGTCGTCGCCGAGGGAGCCGTCGGCGTGCTTGTCGACGGGATCGAGGTCCGCACGCTCGTCTCCCAGGGCTGCCGCCCGATCGGGCGACCCTACGTCGTCACGCGCGCCCAGCGGAACTTCGTCGAGGAGCTTGCAGGCCAGCCCGCGCTCGAACGACTCCAGGAGTTGGCCGGCGCGGCCAGCGAGGACGAGCGCCAGCTCCTGCGCAACGGGTTGCATATGGGGCTCGTCGTCGACGAGCACAAGGCGGATTTCGAACGGGGCGACTTCCTGGTGCGCAACCTGCTCGGCGCCGATCAGGAGTCGGGGGCACTCGCGGTCGGCGACACCGTGACGGTCGGTCAGACGGTGCAGTTCCACGTGCGCGACGCCGGTGCCGCCGACGAAGACCTCCGCGAGCTGCTCTCGGGTGTCGACGCCGACGCCGCGCTGCTGTTCACCTGCAACGGGAGGGGCAGCCACCTGTTCGGTGCGCCCGACCACGACGCCGGCCTGGTCGAGCAGCTGCTGGGTCCGATCCCGCTGGCCGGCTGCTTCTGCGCGGGCGAGATCGGCCCGGTCGGAGGACGCAACTTCCTCCACGGCTTCACCGCCAGCCTGGCGCTGTTCAAGCGGTGATGACGCTCGGGTATATCCATCGCGCCCGCGTGGCGCACTTATAGGCTCGCATCGGCGGAGCGGAGAGGGGCAGTCGTGACGGCGGACGCAACCGCAACCCAGGCGGCGCCGGGCCGGATCCCGGTTTCCGAGGACCTGGAACGGCGCTCGATCGACGTCATCCGCGGCTTGGCGATGGACGCGGTCCAGAAGGCGAACTCGGGTCACCCGGGCACGCCGATGGCGCTGGCGCCGCTCGCCCACGTGCTGTGGACGCGGGTCATGCACTACGACGCCGCCGCGCCCGACTGGCCCAACCGCGATCGCTTCGTGCTCTCGGCCGGGCACGCGTCGATGCTCCAGTACGCGATGCTCTACCTCACCGGGTACGGGCTCGAGCTCGGCGACCTCGAGCAGTTCCGGCAGTGGGGCTCGCGCACACCGGGGCACCCGGAGCACCGCCACACCCCGGGCATCGAGGTCACGACCGGGCCCCTCGGCCAGGGCTTCGGCAACGGCGTCGGCATGGCGATCGTGGAACGCCATCTGCGCGAGCGGTTCGGGTCCGACGTCACCGACCACCACATCTTCGCGATCTGCTCCGACGGCGACCTCCAGGAGGGCGTGAGCCACGAGGCGGCGTCATTGGCCGGCCACCTCGGTCTCGGGCACCTGGTGTACATCTACGACGACAACCACATCTCGATCGACGGGCCGACCGAGCTCTCCTACTCCGACGACGTCGCCAGCCGCTTCGAGGGCTACCACTGGCATGTCGTGCGACTCGGAGAGGTCGCCGAGGAGCTCGACGTGCTCGAGGACGGCCTGCGCCAGGGCATCGCCGAGCAGGACCGGCCCACCCTCCTGATCCTCCGCAGCCACATCGGCTACCCGTCGCCGAAGTACCAGGACACCGCCCACGCCCACGGCAACGCCCTCGGCGAGGACGAGGTGCGGGTGGTCAAGAAGATCCTCGGCATGCCCCCCGAAGAGCATTTCTGGGTGCCCGACGACGTGCTCGCGTACTACCGCGAGGTCGGGGCCCGCGGCCGTGCCGACCGGGAGGCGTGGGAGCAGCGCGTCGCCACCTCCCGCGAGCGCGACCCGGCCGCAGCCGCCGACTACGCCCTCTGCATGAGCGGGCGCGGCCGCGACGGATGGGAGACGAAGCTGCCGTCGTGGGACGCGGGCAGCGACCCGATCGCGACCCGGGCCGCGTGCGCGCAGGCGCTCGACGCCATCCGCGACGACGTGCCCGGGCTGCTCGGTGGCGGCGCCGACCTCACCGGGAACACGGGCACCGAGCTCGCCGGCACCGCCCCGCTCGCGCGCGACGACTTCACCGGACGCCAGCTGCACTTCGGCGTCCGCGAGCACGGGATGAGCTCGATCATGAACGGCATGGCCCTCACCGGCGGCGCGTTGCCGTTCGGCGGAACGTTCCTCGTGTTCAGCGACTACGCCCGGCCCGCGGCTCGCCTGGCGGCGCTGTCGCGGGCGAAGGTCGCGTTCGTCTGGTCACACGACTCCGTCGGCCTGGGCGAGGACGGCCCGACCCACCAGCCGATCGAGCACCTGATGGCGCTGCGCGCCATCCCCGAGCTCACCGTAATCCGGCCTGCCGACGCCAACGAGGTCGCGGCGACCTGGCCTGTGCACCTCCACGGCGACGGGCCCACCGCGATCATCCTCACCCGCCAGAAGCTCCCCGTGCTCGCCGGTACCGCCGAGCGGGCGCGTGACGGCGTCGCCGCCGGCGCCTACCCGCTCGTCGACGGAGGCCCCGCCAAACTCGACCTCGTGCTGATCGGCACCGGCTCCGAGGTGTCGCTGTGCGTGGAGGTGCAGCAGCGGCTCGCGGCCGACGGGTTCGCGGTGCGGGTCGTCTCGATGCCGTCGTGGGAGCTGTTCGCCGCCCGGCCGCCCGAGTACCGCGACGCGGTGCTCCCGCCCGACGTCCCGACCCTCGCGGTCGAGGCGGGCGTGAGCCTCGGGTGGGAGCGTTACGCCGACGACTCGGTGTCGATCGATCACTTCGGCGCGTCGGCGCCGGGGGGCGTCGTCCTCGAGCGTTTCGGGTACAACCCCGACTACGTCACGGCGCGGGCGCGGGCGCTCCTCGGTCTCGCACCGGCGCCCGGTCCGCCGGAAGGTGAAGCATGACGACCACGAGCCCCATCGCCCGCCTGAACGACTATGGCCAGAGCCCCTGGTGCGACAACCTGACCCGCACCCTCGTCCACGGTGGCGCGCTCGCGCACATGATCGAGCACGACGGCATCCGGGGCGTCACCTCGAACCCGACGATCTTCGAGAAGGCCATGGCGGGCGGCGAGGGCTACGACGACCAGCTCGCCGACCTGCGCGGACGCGGGCTCGCCATCGACGCCACCTACTGGGAGCTGGTGCTCGCCGACATCCGTGCCGCCGCCGACGTGCTCCGGCCCACGTACGATCGCCTCGACGGCGCCGACGGGTTCGTGTCCGTCGAGGTCGCGCCCGACCGGGCTTACGACACCGACACCACCGTCAAGCAGGTCCACTGGCTGCGCGGGCAGGCCGACCGCCCCAACGTGTTCGTGAAGATCCCGGCCACCGCAGAGGGCATCCCCGCGATCGAAGCCTGCATCGCCGATGGCATCTCGGTGAACATCACGCTGATCTTCTCGCTCGACCGCTACGCCGAAGTGATCGAGGCGTACCTGCGCGGCCTCGAGCGTCACATCGCCGACGGCGGCGACCCGGGCAGGGTCGCCTCGGTCGCGTCGTTCTTCGTGAGCCGCGTCGACACCGAAGCCGACAAGCGGCTGCCCGAGGACAGCCCGCTGCGTGGCCGCGTCGCGGTCGCCAACGCCAAGCTCGCTTACCGCCTGTTCCGCGACCGGTTCGCCGGCTCGCGTTGGGAGCCGCTCGCCCGGGCCGGTGCGCGGTTGCAGCGACCGTTGTGGGCCTCGACGTCGACCAAGAACCCCGACTACTCCGACACCCTTTACGTGGACGAGCTCGTGGGGCGCGACACCGTCAACACGCTCGCGCAACCGTCGATGGACGCCCTTCGTGACCACGGTGACCCTCAGCCCGACACCGTCACGAAGGACGTCGACGCCGCCGACGAGGTGATGGCCGAGCTGGGCGCCGCGGGGGTCGATTACGACGACCTCACCGCGACCATCGAGAAGGAGGGCGTCGACTCCTTCGAGAAGTCGTACGTCGACTGCCTCCGCTCACTCGAGCAGCGCGCGGCCGAGCTCGCGGCGTAGGGGCCGTTCTGGCGTCGCGTACCCACAACAGTTGTGGGTGAGCGACGCCGAAACAGCCCTCAGGCGGCGAGCGCGGCGGCCGCCTGGAGGTGCTCCACGAGATCACCGAGGCGGGCGTGGGCGTTGGCCCCGCTCGTCGACGGCATGAGGTATGCGGGCACGCCGCCGAAGCCGTCGGGCTGCTCCCCCGCTACGGCCTTGGCGTCGACGGCCGCTCGCCACCCGGCGAGGCCGACGAAGCACACCGCCGCCGGGCGGAGCCACTGCACGAGCCGCTCCAGCCGGGCCGCACCGGCGCGGTACTCGCCCGAGCCGAGCTCGGCGGCGCCGCGCGTGGCCCGTTTCACCAGATCGGTCATGCCGACGCCGTGGTGGACGAGGGCGTCGAGCGCGTCACGATCGGCGGCCACCAGACCCGCGGCGCGGGCGGCGGGCCAGAACCGGTTCCCGGGCCGGGCGAAGCCAACGCCGCGATCGGCCGCGTAGAGGCTCGGATTGAGGCCGCACACCAGGAGCCGCATGTCGGGGCCCACCGTGTCGGGCAAGGTCCGCAGCCGGCGCGCGCGGGCCACGACGAAGCTCGCGGTCGCACCCCGATCTTCCGTCGCCTCGTCGACGTCGAACCCGGCACCGACGAGGACATCGGCCAGGGGCTCGGTGCGCCATTCGGCGAAGAACCGCCCGGGGAAGTCGCCGTCCTCGCCGAGCGCGCCCTCGTCGTCGCCGAGGCGCACCGCGAGGTGGAGGGGCGCCCCCGGCTCCATCGCCCAATGGAGGCGCGCCAGCGCGAGCGGCAGGGCGGTGCGGGCGACGTGGAGGTAGCTCGCCCGTGCCCACGCGCCCCCGATGCTGCGGTCGCGGAACGGGAGTGCTTCGAGGTCGGCCCGTACGAGCAAAGCCGATGGGTGCTCTTCGCGCGCGAGCCGCAGCATGGCGGCGGCGGCGTCGAGCGCGATCACGGGGTCGCCGAGGTGCCGCAGGTAGAAACCGGGGCCGCAGCCCAGGTCGACGCGTACCGAGTCCGGCGGGATCACGGCCGCCAGGCGCGACGCGTCCTCGATGCGCGCTGCGGACCGACGTGCCTTCCATTCGCGTGCCCGCTGCTCGTACACCGCGACTGTCTTGGCTTCCACGCCCATATGATCGTCCAGAGCGCTTGATCAGCACCCGACCGGGAGACGATTCCTCGATGCCTTCCGAGACGACCCCCGGCGAGCATGTGGCGCTGGCGGCCTCGCTGGTCGTCTTCGGCGCGACGGGAGACCTCGCGCACCGGAAGCTCTACCCGGCGCTGGCATCGCTCGCGAGCCGAGGGCAGCTGCCCGCGCGACTGACCATCGTCGGCACCGCCCGGGCTCAGCTGAGCGATGGGGAGTTCGCCGAAGACGTTCGCGCGGCGATCGAGAAGTCCGGCGGCGGCCGACCCGACCACGGCGACGCCCTCGAGCAACGGGGGGTGCGCTTCCGGTTCGTCACCGGCTCCGTCGACGATCCCGGCACGTTCGCGCGCCTGCGCGACGTCCTGGCCGAATCCGATGCCGACCACGGCCGCGTCGGCAACGCGCTCTACTACCTCGCGACGGTACCGAGGGTCTTCGGAACCATCGCCGACGGCCTCGGGGAGGTTGGGCTCGCGGAGGAGCCGCCGGGGACGTTCCGGCGCTGCATCGTCGAGAAACCCTTCGGGCGCGACCTCACGAGTGCGCAGGAGCTCGACGAGCACCTCCATCGGCACTTCAGTGAGCACCAGATCTTCCGCATCGACCACTACCTCGCGAAGGAGACGGTGCAGAACATCCTCGCGTTGCGCTTCACCAACACGATCTTCGAGCCCCTGTGGAACCGCCGTTACGTCGATCGGGTCGAGATCACGGTTGCGGAGGAGCTCGGCGTGGAGCATCGCGGCGCGTTCTACGAGCAGGCGGGCGTGCTGCGCGACATCGTGCAGAACCACGTGCTCCAGGTGTTCGCCCTCACCGCGATGGAGCCGCCCGCATCGTTTGCCGCCGATGCCATCCGCGACGAGAAGGTGAAGCTGCTCCGGTCGGTCAGGCCGCTCGAGCCGCCCGAGATCCCGACACGCGTCGTGCGCGGTCAGTACGGTTCCGGCACCATGAACGGCGTCGAGGTCCGCGCGTATCGCGACGAACCCGACGTTTCGCCGCAGAGCACCGTCGAGACCTATCTCGCGCTGCGATTCGACGTCGACAACTGGCGGTGGGCCGGCGTGCCGTTCTACGTGCGGGCGGGAAAACGGCTCCGGCAGCGCACGACTCGCGTCGCGTTGCGCTACAAGCAGGTCCCGTTCCTCCCGCTGCCGGCCAGCGCCGTCGACTCGATCGAGCCCAACACCATGTGTCTGCACATCCAGCCCGACGAGGGCATCTCGCTCTCGTTCGCGGCCAAGGTGCCGGGCCCGACGTTGCGCGTCCGCACCGTCCCGCTCGACTTCAGTTACGGCGCGACGTTCGAGGAGCAGGCGCCGGAGGCGTACGAGCGGGTGTTGCTCGACGCGTTCCTCGGTGACGCCACCCTCTTCCTCAGAGGCGACGAGGTGGATACGGCGTGGCGCCTCGTCCAACCCCTGATCGATGCGTTCGAGGGCGAAGCGTTGCCGCTCGCGGCCTACGAAGCCGGCTCCTGGGGCCCGCGCGAGGCCGAGGCGCTCCTCGCCGGCCGGTGGTGGGAGGAGGACACGTGAGCCTCCCGGGCGAGCTGCGCGTCGTGGATCACGTCCCGCAGGCTTTCTCCGAGCTCGTGAGCGCGACCGACCCCCGCTCGATCGCGCTCTCCGGTGGCGACACCGCCCGTCAGTGCTACGAGCTCCTCGCGGTCGCCGACGTCGACTGGCCCGAGGTCGTGGTGCTGTTCGGCGACGAGCGATGGGTGCCGGTCGGGGATCCCGACTCGAACGAGGGTATGGCGCGGTTCGGATTCATCGACCAGGTGCTGCCACGCGAGGTGTACTCGCTCCGTCACGCGGGAGATACCCCCGAAGAGGCTGCCCAGGCCTACGATCGGTTGCTTCGCGAGCTCGGGCCGATCGACCTCGTGCACCTCGGGCTCGGCCCCGATGGCCACACCGCGTCCCTGTTTCCCGGCTCTCCCACCCTCGACGAGCAGGAACGTCTCGTCACCACTGCCGGTGACGACCTCCACCCTCACCCGCGCCTCACGTTCACGTACCCGGCCCTTGCCAGCGCGAAGCTCGTCGTGTTCACGGTTGCCGGCGCGGGGAAGCGCGAGGCGCTCTCCCGCATCAAGGCGGGCGACGACCTGCCTGCCGGCCGTGTCCGCGCCGAGCGCATCGTCTGGCTCGTCGACGAGGCGGCCAACGCCTAGCGACCGGCGCATCGCCACTAGTGTCGGGATCGTGCTGACCAGCCCTGCGGCGGCCGAGCTCGTCGACGTCCCCCTCGCCGAGCTGGTGGCCGAGGCAGCTCGCATTCGTGACGCCGGTCACCGTGACCGCGTCACGTTCTCGCCCAAGGTCTTCATCCCGCTCACGATGCTGTGCCGCGACCGCTGCGGGTACTGCACCTTCGCCAAGGCGCCCGCGCGCTTGGAGTCTCCGTTCCTGTCGATCGACGAGGTGCTCGAGATCGCCCGGCGCGGCGCTGCCCTCGGCTGCCACGAAGCCCTCTTCACCCTGGGCGAGGAACCCGAGGCGCGGTATCCCGCGGCCGCCCGGTGGCTGCGCGACCACGGCTACGCGTCGACCCTCGAGTACCTGGTCGCGGCAGCGGGCGCCGTGTTGCGCGAGACAGGACTCCTCCCCCACGCCAACGCCGGTGCGCTCACCCGAGAACAGTTCGAGCGCCTCCGGCCCGTGAGCCCCTCGCAGGGCGCGATGGTCGAAACGCTCGCGGCCCGGCTCGGCGACCCCGGAGGCCCGCACCACGGCTGTGAGACCAAGACTCCGGCGCGTCGCCTCGCGATGATCGACGCCGCCGGGCGCGCCCGGGTGCCCTTCACCACCGGCGTGCTCGTCGGTATCGGCGAGACCCGCCGCGAACGCCTCGACGCGTTGGCTGCCATCCGCCGCTCCCACGAGCGCCACGGCCACGTGCAGGAGGTCATCGTCCAGAACTTCCTGCCGAAGCCCGGCACCGCGATGCACCGGGCGGCGGCGTGCGACCGCGACGAGCTCCTGTGGACCGTGGCGGCCGCCCGCATCGTGCTCGGACCGCACATGCACATCCAGGCTCCCCCGAATCTCAGCGACGAGGCCGAGCTCGGTGCGCTGCTGTCGGCCGGGATCGACGACTGGGGCGGGGTGTCTCCCATCACCCCCGACCACGTGAACCCCGAGCGACCGTGGCCGTCGATCGAGCGACTCCAGGCCGCGACCGAGGCCGCGGGAAAGGTCCTCGCACCCCGGCTCACCGTGTACCCCGAGTACGTACGCGACGCCGATCATTGGCTCGACGAGGCGATCCGCTTCCCGGTGCTCCTCCGCTCTGACAGCGAGGGGCTCGCGCGCGACGACCGCTGGGCCGCGGGCGGCGACGATCCACCGCCCGCCGTCCTCCCCGCTCCGGCGCGGGCGGGCGGGGCCGTCGACGAGGTGCTCGCGGGCGTACTCGCCGGCACCGAGCCGGGCGTCGACGAGCTCGTCACACTGCTCTCAGCCCGTGGCTCCGAGCTGGGACGGGTCGCCGAGGTCGCTGACGAGCTGCGCCGCGAGGCCGTCGGCGACGTCGTCACGTTCGTCCGCAACCGCAACATCAACTACACGAACATCTGCACGTTCAAGTGCCGGTTCTGCGCCTTCTCCAAGGGCCCGTTGTCGCTCAACCTGCGGGGCACGCCGTATCTGCTCGGGCTCGACGAGATCCAGCGGCGGGTTGTGGAAGCCGTCGACTGCGGTGCGACCGAGGTCTGCCTCCAGGGCGGCATCCACCCCGACTTCGACGGCGACTACTACCTCGCGGTTGCCCGGGCCGTGAAGGACGTCGCGCCCGAGATCCACATCCACGGATTCACCGCGCTGGAGGTCACCGAGGGGGCCCGGCGCCTCGGGATCCCGCTGCGCGACTACCTGCTCGCGGCGCGCGAGGCCGGTCTGTCGACCCTGCCCGGGACGGCGGCGGAGGTCCTCGACGACGAGGTGCGGGCGGTCATCTGCCCCGACAAGGTCGACACCGAGGAGTGGCTCGACGCCCATCGCACCGCACACGGGATAGGGCTGCGCTCGAACATCACGATCATGTTCGGCCACGTCGAGCGGCCGGTGCACGTCGCCCGGCACCTCGTGCGGACGCGTTCCCTCCAGAAGGAGACCGGTGGCTTCACCGAGTTCGTGCCCCTGCCGTTCGTGCACATGGCCAGCCCGATCTTCCTCCAACGACGCGCCCGCCCCGGACCGACCTTCCGAGAGGCCCTTCTCATCCACGCGGTCGGCCGCATCGCCTACCGCGGGTGGATCGACAACGTGCAGGTGTCGTGGGTGAAGACGGGCGTGACCGGTGCGCAGCAGGTGCTCCGCGCCGGCGCCAACGATCTCGGCGGGACGCTCATGGACGAGAACATCTCTCGCGCCGCCGGCGCGGCCCACGGACAGGAGCTCGATGACACCGAGTTCCGTCAGATCGTCGAGCCGATCGGGCGCACGCTCGAGCAGCGCACCACCCTCTACGGCCGGGTGCAGACCGTCGGTCGGCGTCTTCGCCCACCCCAGGAGCACGACGCACCCCCGGCCGAGCCCGTCACGCTCCTCACGCACGCGCCGGGCTCGTGAGCACGACGCGCCTCGATGTCCTCACCGTCGGCAACGCACTCGTCGACGTGCTCAGCCTCGAGGACGACGAGTTCGTCGCCACGCACGACCTCGAACGGGGCGCGATGACCCTCATCGACGCCGACCGAGCCGAGGCCCTGTACGCGGCGATGGGCCCGGGCACCGAGGCCTCCGGAGGCTCGGCGGCGAACACCGCCGCGGGACTTGCGTCGTTCGGCGCCACGGTCGGGTTCGTCGGCCGGGTGTGTGACGACCAGCTCGGCGCGGTGTTCGCTCACGACATCCGCGCTATCGGAGTGGAGTTCGCCACCCCACCGGCATCCGACGGCGCACCCACCGGCCGCTGCCTGATCGTGGTGACGCCCGACGCCCAACGGACCCTCAACACGTTTCTGGGCGCCGCCTCCCAGCTCGGCCCCGAAGACATCGATCCGGCGGTCGTCGGCGAGAGCGCGGTGACGTTCCTCGAGGGGTACCTGTTCGACCAGGATGAAGCCAAGCAGGCCTTTCGTCACGCGGCCCGGCTTGCGCACGACGCCGGCAACCGCGTCGCGCTGACGCTGTCCGATCCGTTCTGCGTGGAGCGGCACCGCGCCGACTTCCGCAACCTCGTCGAGCACGAGATCGACGTGCTCTTCGCCAACGAGCACGAGATCTGTTCGCTGTACGAGGCCGACGACTTCGATGACGCGGCCGAGGACGTGCGGGGCCACTGCGAGATCGCCGCCCTCACCCGCAGCGAGCTCGGTTCGGTCCTCGTCACCGCCGACGACGCCCACATCGTCGCCGCGGCGCCCGTCGACCACCTGGTCGACACCACCGGCGCCGGTGACCAGTACGCCGCCGGCTTCCTCTACGGCCTCACCCATGGCCACGACCTCCCCACCTGTGGCCGTCTCGGTGCGGTCGCCGCCGCCGAGGTCATCTCGCACCTCGGCGCCCGGCCCGAGACCTCACTGGCCGACCTCGCCCGATCAGAGCTCGGCGAGGCGTCCCAACAGGCGTGAGTCAGCGGCGCCCGCGCTACCGCACGGGTGATCCCGAGCTCGATGCGACCATCACCGAGCTCGTCGCCCGGGCGGGTGGCGGGGCGAACGCCGATCTCGTCTTCGAGATGATCGCCACCGCGTTGCGGATGGCCCGCGACGCCGCCGACCGCGGCGATCTCAAGGTCGCGAGCGGCGCTCTCAAGGAGCTGCGCTACGCCTTCTCGGTCTTCGCCCCCTACCGCGACTCCCGCAAGGTGGCGATCTTCGGATCGGCGCGCACCGAGCCCGACGACCCGCTCTACGACCAAGCACGCCGGGTCGCGACCGCCATGGCGGAGCGCGACTGGATGGTCATCACGGGGGCGGGCCCCGGGATCATGGAAGCCGGCCTCGAGGGGGCAGGGCCCGAGCGGTCGTTCGGTGTGAGCATCCGGCTCCCGTTCGAGGCGACGACGAGCCAGTTCATCGCCGGCGACCCGAAGCTCATCAACTTCCGCTACTTCTTCACCCGCAAGGTCGAGTTCGTGAAAGAGGCGCACGGGTTCGTCCTCCTCCCGGGAGGCTTCGGGACGCTCGACGAGGCGTTCGAGCTGCTGACGTTGGTGCAGACCGGCAAGTCGCAGGTCGCGCCGATCGTCCTGCTCGACGTCCCCGACGGCACCTATTGGGCGAGCTGGCGGGCATTCATCGCCACGGAGCTGGTCGGGCGCGGGTACGTCGGCAAGGACGACCTCGATATGGTGCTCGTCACCGACGACGTCGACGCGGCCGTCGACGAGGTGACGGGGTTCTACGCGAACTACCACTCCCTCCGCTACGTCGAGGGGAAGCTCGTCATCCGGCTCCAGCACGCGCCCGGTGCCGCCGAGCTGGCGAGCCTCAGTGACGATTTCGCCGACATCATCGTGCGGGGTGAGGGACTCGACCGAATCGACACGACCGCGCCCGAGCTCGCCGACGACGACTTCGTCGATCTCGATCGCATCGGCTTTCGCTTCGACCGCCGCAGCCACGCCCGGTTGCGCGCCCTCATCGACCGCCTCAACGGCCGCTAGCTTCTGGTCGCGCTCGCTGCGCTCGCCGCTCCGCACGCAGCCGGCGGCCCTGATGCCCTGTGTTACCAGTCGTCGGGGGCGCCGCCGAGGGCTCGCAGCGCGCGCTCGACCGCGCGCCGTGCCTGCTGGAGCTTCTTCTCGTCGGCGACGGCGTCGGCATCGCCCTCGGCCGCGTCTCGCAGTCGGTCAAAGGCGAGGTCGCGCAGCGTCTCTTCGATGGTGCGCAACTGCGTCACGAGCTCGTCGGTCCGGTCAGTCATCGAGCGCGGCCGCCAGCAGCTCGGCGGGATGGCGCACATCGAGGCCGGCGGCGGCGAGATGCATGGCGCAGCCCGGGTTCGCCGACGCGACGCGCGGCTCCGCTCCCGGCCCGCCGGCCCGGTGGATCGCAGCAACCTTGCGAGCGCGGATCTCACCCGCGAGCTCGGGCTGGAGTGCGGCGTACGCGCCGCCCGCGCCGCAGCAGAGGCCGTCGTCGTCGGTGTCGGCGAGGTCGTAGGCACCGCCGAGCACGGTGCGTACGGCGTCGGCGGCGCGCTGCACGTGGCGGAGATGGCACGGGTCTTGCACGACCACGCGCTCGCCCGTCGTTCGGGCCGGGGGGACCCCGCGCTCGGCGACCCACTCGGAGAAGTCACGAACCCGGGCGGAGAACACCTCCGCCTCGCTGGTGCCCAGGAGACGTCCGTAGTCCTTCATCGCCGCCCCGCAGCCGGCGCTGTCGACCACCACCGGCGCGGTACCGGGCATCGACGCCACCACCCGGCGGGCCAGGCGGCGCGCCTCGTCGGTACGGCCGGCATGTACGTGCAGCGCGCCGCAGCAGTCGCCGCCCCGGTCTGGCAGCCCCACGCCCGCCCCGATGGCCGCCATCACGCGCAACGCCGCCCGGTGCACGTCGCGCTGCCACGCGTCCATCACGCATCCGGGGAACAGGTACGCATCGGCTCTGCGGGCCGACGGGCGCAGCGGGTGGACAAGGGATCGGGCCGTCAGTCGGGGGAGCCCGAACCTTCGGGGGACCAGACGGAGGCGTTGCGCGACGAGCAGCACCCACGACAACGCCAGGAGCAGCCAGTGGCGCGGGAGGACGATGCGGTAGCCGACCCACTCCGCGACGCGGCGGTGCCACGGCCGGTCGGTGCGCCGGTGCTGGTCGAGTGCAGCACGGGCACCCTCCATGAGATGGCCGAAGGGCACCGACGACGGGCACGCGGCTTCGCAGCCTCGGCACTGCACGCACTCCTCCATGTACCGCTCGAACGTGGCATCGAGGGGCGCTTCCCCGAGCTCGACGGCCTGCATCGCCGCGATCCGGCCGCGGGGTGACGCGGTCTCGAGCCCGGTCACCCGGTAGGTCGGGCAGTGCGGCAGGCACAGCCCGCACGCGACGCACGAGACCAGCTCGTTCTCGTCGAGATCGAGCAGGGTCACAGGCCGAGCCGCCCCGGCGAGAGCTTCCCGGTGGGGTCGAACGCGGTCTTGACGCGCGCCATGATCGGCTCGCTCGGCAGGTCGCGCCCGAAGCCGTCGAGCCCGTCGCATCCCGCCTCGCGCAGCATCCATCCGTCGGCGGTGTGCGCCGCTTGCCGCGCCGTCACCAGGGCATCGGCGTCGGCCGACGCGACGTGCACGGTGCCGACCCCGACTTCGGCGACCCAGCCGAGGCCGTCGATGGCGTCGAGATCGCGGGCCAGTGCGGCGACACGTCGGGGTCGCACCGAGATCCGGCCGCGGTGGGGCCCGTCGGGCCAGGCCGGCGGGCCCGCGGCGGGCGTGAGCCCGCCCATCCTCAGCTCGGCGTCGACGTCGTCGGGATGACCCTCGAGCAACACGAGGGCATCGTCGCCGTCCCACGCGATGCAGGACGGCCGGAAGCACCGGCGCCGGATCTCGGTCGGGTCGTGCGTATCGACCACCGCCCACACGGCCCGAAGGGGTCGAGGCTGGCAGCGCAGCGTCACCTGGGTGATGACGCCGATGGTGCCGAGCGAACCGACGAGGAGCCGGGGCACGTCGAAGCCGCTCACGTTCTTGACGGTCGGTCCGCCTCCCTTCACGAGCCGCCCGTCGGCGGTCACGAACCGTACCTCCAGTACCCGGTCGCGGATCGGCCCGTAGCGCAGTCGCCGCGGGCCCGACAGACCCGCTGCGATCGTTCCGCCCACCGTGGCGCGTACCGGGTCGCGCGGATCGAGCACGCACTCCTGGCCGGACGCGGCGAGCATCGTGTCGAGCTCACCAACCCCGATGCCCGCGCCGACGGTCACCGTGAGTTCCGCGGGGTCGTATGCGAGGACACCAGCGGGCGCGCGCACCTCGGAGCAGCCCGTCGGCGGCGCGCCGCCAACCTCCCAGTGCGTACGGCCGCCGACCGGTGCGACCGCATCCGCGGTGGCGACGGCGTCGCGAAGCGCATCGATCTCGTCGAGTGCCAGGGCCGTCACCGTCAGATCCACGCCCCCTCGGGAACCCGCTGGACCTCGCCGCACCGGCTGCCCCGGGGCAGGATCTTCTGCGGGTTCGCCCGTCCCGACGGATCGAACGCGTCGCGGAGGCGTGCCTGGGCGTCGAGATCGTCGACGCCGAAGATCAACGGCATCGCCTCGCGCTTCTCCAGCCCGATGCCGTGCTCACCCGAGAGGACTCCGCCCGCGGCCACGCATGCCCGGAGAATGGCGTCGCCGGCAGCATGCACCCGCTCCCATGTGCCGGGGACGCGCTGGTCGAACACGATCAACGGATGCAGATTGCCGTCGCCGGCGTGGAAGACGTTCATCATCGTCAGGTCGTACTCCGCGCCGATCTCGTAGACCTGGCGGAGCACGTCGACGAGCTTCGTGCGCGGCACGACCGCGTCGTGGAGGTAGTAGTCGGGCGCGATGCGGGCGATGGCACCGAACGCCGACTTGCGGCCCTTCCACAACAGGGCGCGCTCGGCCTCGTCGGCGGCGACGCGCACGTTGCGGGCACCGTGCGTGCGACCGACGGCGCTCACCGACTCCACCTGCGCCTCGACTCCGGCCGGGAGGCCGTCGAGCTCGACCAGGAGCACGGCCGCGGCGTCACGCGGGTAGCCGGCCCCGACGTAGTCCTCGACGGCGCGGGTGATCTCGGCGTCCATCATCTCCAGCGCCGCCGGCACGATCCCGGCGGCGATGATCCCACTGACGGTGGCGGCGGCATCGTCGATGCTCGAGAAGTCGAGCAGCAGGGTTCGAACCGCCGGAGGATTCGCGGTGAGCCGAACCGCGATGCGGCTCGCCACCCCCATGGTCCCCTCGCTGCCGACGAAGCAACCCCGGAGGTCGTAACCGGGTTGGTCGGGCGCGAGGCCACCGAGGAGCGCCACCGAGCCGTCCGCCAGCACGACCTCGACCGCGAGGACGTGCGTGGCGGTCACGCCCGCCGCCAGGCAGTGGGGGCCACCCGCGTTCGTGGCCACGTTGCCGCCGATGGTGCACGCCTGCTGCGACGACGGGTCGGGCGCGTAGTGCAGGCCCAGGTGGTGGACCTCTCGGCTGAGGTCGAGGTTCAGGACGCCGGGCTCGACCCACGCGAACCGCTCCTCGGCGTCGACCTCGAGGATCCGATTGAGCTGGGTCGTCACGATGACGAGCGGGTCG
Source organism: Acidimicrobiia bacterium (assembly GCA_050743385.1). Lineage (GTDB taxonomy): Bacteria > Actinomycetota > Acidimicrobiia > IMCC26256 > JACDBD01 > JACDBD01. Next base: position 5,041 of record JBOGFJ010000029.1, on the reverse strand, counting down.
CCGACCGGGGTGGCGCCGCCGGCGAGCCCGGTGCCACTCCCACGGGCGACGAAGGGCCGGTCGTGGCGAGCGGCGACGCTCACGGCGGCGGCGAGGTCGGCGCCGGTGGACGGGAAGCAGACAGCCGCGGCCTGGCCGCGGTCGACCCCGGCGTCGCGCTGATAGAGCGCGAGCTCGAGCGGCTCGGCGCGGGCCCGGTCGGCGCCGAGCACGCTCCGGAGGTCATCCACCAGCGTCGTGGTCGCGGCGTCGATGTCCAAAGCCTACGCGGGGCATCGCTAAGGTCGCGCCCATGGGAAAGAGGCGGACCGACAAGGAGCGCGGGAACGGGCACCAGGCCCGTATGGGCCCCACCCGCGAGTGGGTCAGCTTCGACGACCCGAATGAAGACGGACGGCGCTGGCAGGTCGACGTGACCTTCCTCACGTCGTCGTGGCGCTGCATCTTCGGCGAGGGCTGCCAGGGAGTGCTCACCGAGCCGGCGCCCGAGATGGCGCAGGGGTGTTGCTCGTACGGCGCCCACTTCTCCAATCGCAAGGACCGCGACCGGGTCGTGCGCGCGGCCAAACAGCTCCCGGACGACGTGTGGCAGTTCGCGAAGGCCGGCCGCAAGCACGGCATCTACGCCAAGTCCGGCAAGGACGAGGAGGGCAAGCAGGAGTGGCGCACCCGCCTCGTCGACGACGCCTGCATCTTCCTCAACCGCCCCGGCTTCCCCGCCGGTGCCGGCTGCGCGTTGCACCTCCAGTCGATGCGCACCGATGCCCATCACAGCGATCTCAAGCCCGACGTGTGCTGGCAGCTCCCGTTGCGGTGCGTCGACGAGGAACAGGAGGACGGCACCGTCGTGTCGACGCTGTCGGAGTTCGGTCGCGACGGTTGGGGTGAGGGCGGCGAAGACTTTGCCTGGTGGTGCACGGAAGCACCCGAGGCGTTCGTCGACCCCGAGCCCGTGTACCGCACCCTCGCCGAGGAGCTGCGCAAGATGATGGGCGCGGAGCTCTACGAGCAGGTCGCGCGCTACCTCGACGGGCGCGGGCGGTCGCAGCCTCCGCCCGTGCGCCATCCTGCCGAGGTCCCGGTGCGGTTCACGGGCAGTCGCGGCCCTCGGCGTTAGTGCAAGACGACTACGCCGCGCTGCTCGCCGATCTCGAGGCCGAGCAGCTCGACACGCAGACCATTCTGGTCGGGATACCCGACGACCGCTGGTTTCGTGTCACCCCGGCGAAGGCGTGGGATGTGCGCGACACCATCGCGCATCTCGCCGACACCGACGAGATCGCCGTCGATACCTGTACCGGGGGGACGCGCCCGCTCAACGACTTCGCCGCCCAGATGGCTTCGGCCGAGGACGCGACGTTGTGGGGCGTCCTCCGAGGGAGACGTCTCACCGGCGCCGAGGTGCTGACGTGGTGGGAGGAGGCCGCCGCCCGGGAGCGCGACGTGCTCGCGCATCTCGACCCGGGCACGCGCGTTCCCTGGGGACTCGGGATGCGCCCGCCGTCGTTTGTCACCGCCCGGCTCATGGAGACGTGGGCGCACGGCCTCGATGTTCGTGCGGCGCTCGGAGTCCGCGCCGTGGACACCGATCGGATCCGTCACGTGGCCTGGCTCGGGACGCGTGCCCTGCCGTACGCGTTCTCGGTCGCCGGTCGCGAACGACCGGAAGGCGAGCTGCGCGTCGAGCTCATCTTGCCCTCGGGCGCCCACTGGGACTTCGGTCCCCCCGATGCCCCGAACCGGGTCACCGGGCCTGCAGGTGAGTACTGCCGGCTCTTCGTCCAGCGCATCGCGCTCGACGACACGCGCGACCTGCGCGCCGACGGCAAGGGTGCCGTTGCGGCCCTGGACGTGGCCCGAGCCTTCTTGTAACCCGCTAGATGCCCGAGACCGTCATCCCGCCGTCGACGACGAGCACGTCGCCCGTGAGCCACGACGACGCCTCCGACGCGAGGAACAGTGCCGCCCCCGCGATGTCGTCGGGGATGCCGAGCCGCTTCATCGGGAAGCGCTGCGCCAGACCCTCCTCGTCGTGCTCGTAGAGCGCGCGGGCGAAGAACGTCTTCACGAGGCCGGGGGCGAGGGCGTTCACGCGCACCGCGGGTCCGAGCTCGCCCGCGAGTTGGCGCGTCAGATGGATCAACGCCGCCTTCGACGTGTTGTACATGCCGATCCCGACTGATGGACGGATACCGCCCGTCGACGACACGTTGATGATCGCACCACCGTGCTCCTGCATCCACGCCCGCCACGCCGCCTGGGAGAGCAGGAGCGGGCCTTCGAGGTTGACCTCGAGGATCTTGCGCATCGCGCCCGGTTCGATGTCGATGAGCGGGCCGAACGTCGGGTTGGTGCCGGCGTTGTTGACCAGGATGTCGATGCTGCCCAGCTCCGTCATGCAGTGCTCGACGCAGGCCGCGATCGCGGTCGGGTCGCCGGCTGAGCCCGCGAAGGTGGTTGCCGTCCCGCCCTGAGCCGTGAGCGCGTCGAGTGTCTCGGTGAGCTCGTCGGGCTTGCGGGCGAGCACGCACACCGCCGCTCCTGCCGCCACGTACGCCTCGGCGATCGCCCGCCCGATGCCTCGGGTGCCGCCGGTGACGAGCGCGACCTTGCCGTCGAGCCGGAACGTCTTCACCGGATCGAGGCTCACAGGTACAACCCGGTCTGGCCCTCGGTGCGGCTCGACGCCACTGCGTGCACGTCGCGCTCGCGCAACAGCAGGTACTCGTCGCCGCGGATCTCGACCTCGTAACCGGCGTCGGGCAGGAACAGCACGAGATCCCCCTCCTCGACGTTGCGGACGGTGGGACCCACCGCGATCACCTCGGCCCAGCCGAGACGGCGATCGACGTTCGCGGTCGCCGGGATCACGATGCCGCTGCGCGACTTGCGCTCACCCACCTCCGTCGATGGCTGCACGAGCAGGCGATCGGCGGTCATGCGAATGCCGTGCTTCTGGTCGTCGTCGCCGTCGGGCACGCCTACGAGGCTAGCGACAACCGAGCGGCTGCCATCCTCCGACCACGGGCGGGCTCGGCCCGCCCCGGGACCGCCGGGAGCGTGCGGGAGCGGCGAGCGAACGAGCGCGACCAGAAGAGTTGCGCTTCGTAGGCGCCCGAGGCCCTCGGCTACATTCCGACATACCGTGTCGCATTCCCCCGACGTCGTCCCCGACGAGCCCGTCGCCGGCGCGAGCGCGCCACCGCGCCCGGCTCCCGTCTCAGCGACGCTCTCGTCCTGGCAGCGCGGCGCGCGCCTCGTCCGCTCGTACTTCCTGCTGACGAAGCCCCGCGTCATCGAGCTCCTCCTCGTCACGACGGTCCCGGCGATGGTGCTCGCAGCGGGAGAGCTCCCGTCGATCACGCTCATGTTGGCGGTGCTGCTGGGCGGCGCCCTGGCCGCCGGTGGCGCGAACACCATCAACTGCTGGATCGAGCGCGACCGCGACCAGATGATGCGGCGCACGCACAGCCGGCCCCTGCCGGCCGGCGCGATCGCACCACGGGACGCGTTGGTGTTCGGGCTCGTGCTCGAGGCAGCCGCGTTCGCCTGGCTGTGGGCCGCGGTCAACCTGTTGTCCGCGGCGCTCGCAGTCAGCGCCATGCTCTTCTACGTCTTCGTGTACACGATCTGGCTCAAGCCCCGAAGCCCTCAGAACATCGTGATCGGGGGCGCAGCCGGTGCGGTCCCGGTGCTCGTCGGATGGGCGGCGGTGACGGGACGCCTCGATGCCCCCGCGTGGGTGCTGTTCGCGATCGTCTTCTGCTGGACGCCGCCGCACTTCTGGGCCCTCGCACTCCGCTACGAGGACGACTACCGAGCCGCCGGCATCCCGATGTTGCCCGTGGTGCGGGGGAACCGGGCCGCCGCCCGTCAGATCCTCGCCTACACCGTGGTGGTCGTGGCGGTGACGTTCGTCCTCCTCGCGTTCGACCACATGGGTCTGCTCTACGTCGTCGCGGCCGCCGTCCTCGGCGCGCTCTTCATCCTCCGCGCCGCCCGTCTCGACCGCGACGTCACGCCCACGCGCGCGATCAAGCTCTTCTCGTTCTCCAACACGTACCTCGCACTGCTCTTCGCGGCCATTGCCGTCGACACCCTCATCCGTTCCGCCTGAGCGGACAGGCCGCCGGTCGCGCGGGAAGTCGCTGGCCGCGCTGGCCGCAGCCGCGGTCGTCGTCATCGTCGTGATCGCCACCGCGTTCGTGCTCGCGGACGACGATGCGACCGAAACGCAGGGACGTGGTGGTGCGGCCACGCGGGGGGTCGCCGATGTCGGCGATGAAGCACCCGACTTCACCCTGCCCGCGCTCGGGCGCGACACCGTCGCCCTCTCCGAGTTCCGGGGTCGGCCGACCGTCGTGAACTTCTGGGCGTCGTGGTGCAACCCGTGTCGCGAGGAGTTCCCACTCCTGGCCGCCGCGCTCGACGAGTACGAGCGTGAACGTCTCGCGGTCGTGGGCGTCACCTACCAGGACATCGAGTCCGACTCCCGGATGTTCGTCGAGGAGATGGATGCCGTCTGGCCCCAGGCGGTCGACGACGGCGGCGCTGTCGCCCTGAGCTACGGGGTGCGCGCGATTCCCCTCACGTTCTTCATCGCCCCGGACGGGCAGATCGCGGATCGGGTGATCGGGTTCTCGTCGAAGGAAGCCTTGGACGCGTCACTCGCGAAGATCCTGCCCGCATAGCGCGACCCCGCGCCGCTCACCCGTCTCTCCGAGACCGCTTCTCGCGGGTCGGAGGTCCAAGGGAGCAAGCCACCGCCCGGGGTTGACCCCGAGCGTTGGCACTCCAAAGGGTGACCGTCCAGACTTCGACGGCAGATCGTCTCGGGGATGGATGATGGCCGAACAGCAGGAGGGCCCGGCAGCGATCCGGACCCCGGATCAGCGTCTCCGCGTTTTCGTGAGTTCCACGCTGGCCGAGCTCTCCGAGGAGCGTGCCGCGGTGGCCCGTGCGATCTCGACCCTCCGGCTCACGCCGGTGCTGTTCGAGCTCGGGGCTCGACCGCACCCACCTCGCGAGCTGTACCGGGCCT
>JBOGFJ010000028.1:0-39895 GCA_050743385.1 Acidimicrobiia bacterium | reverse complement strand
GGGCGCGCGCCGGAACGCTCCTCTTCGAGGGCGTGGGCCGCGGCGGGGGGCGGCGCAGCGGTATCGAGGCCTTCCTCGGGATCACTCACGGAACCCGCGATGGTACCGGCCCCTGTCGGCGCGTTCGTCGTCGGGCGACGGGCGCCGCAGGGACTCGCTCCCCCGCGTACAGTCGCCGTCATGGCCGGACAGCACCCCGTCAACCTCAATCCGCAGGGCGTACCCGAAACCGTGCTCGCCCCCGAGCCCGCCGACGCGCTCGCCGCGCTCGAGGCGGCGCGGTCCGAGACCGACGACCGTCGGCGCGCCGCAGTCGCGGCTGTGGTCGCTCGCTGGCCCCGCTACCTCGACGCGTGGGCTCGTCTGGGTGAGCTCGGCCGCGACGACGTCGAGGCGTACGCGTGCTTCCGCGTCGGCTACCACCGCGGGCTCGACCGCCTCCGCCAATCGGGGTGGCGGGGGTCGGGCTATGTGCGCTGGCGCCATGAGACCAACCGCGGGTTCCTGCGCGCCCTCGACGGCCTGCGTGGGGCCGCCGCCGCCATCGGCGAGACCGACGAGGAGCAGCGCTGCGCCGAGTTCCTCTACCAGCTCGAGCCGGATTGGGCTCGACGAGACGGGTAGCGTCGTCCCGATGAAGCGCGCACTCATCACCGGCATCACCGGCCAGGACGGGCGCTACCTCGCCGAGTTCCTGGTGGGCAAGGGGTACCAGGTGTTCGGGCTCATCCGGGGACAGAACAACCCCAAGACCCAGATGGTGCAGGACGAGAACCCCGCGCTCGAGCTCATCGAGGGCGACCTCCAGGATCTCTCGTCGCTGATCGCGGTGGTCGAGAAGGTCCAGCCCGACGAGGTCTACAACCTCGGCGCGATCAGCTTCGTGCAGCTGTCGTTCAGCCAGCCCGAGCTCACCGCCGACATCACCGGCCTCGGCGTGCTCCGCATGCTCGACGCCATCCGCCTCGTCGGCGGCTCCCAGAACAACCCCATCCGGTTCTACCAGGCGTCGTCGTCGGAGATGTTCGGCAAGGTCCGCGAGACGCCCCAGACCGAGAACACCCCGTTCCACCCGCGCTCGCCCTACGGCGTCGCGAAAGTGTTCGGCCACTACACGACGATGAACTACCGCGAGTCGTACGGCCTGCACGCGAGCTCCGGGATCCTGTTCAACCATGAGAGTCCCCGCCGTGGGCTCGAGTTCTTTCCCCGGAAGGTCACCAACTCGCTGGCGCGAATCAAGCTCGGCCTCCAGCAGAAGATCACGCTCGGCAACCTCGACACCGCACGAGACTGGGGCTACGCCGGCGACTATGTCGAAGCGATGTGGCTCATGCTCCAGCAGGACGCGCCCGGCGACTACGTCGTGGCCACGGGGGAGACGCACACGTTGCGCGAGTTCCTGGAGACTGCCGCCCGCATCGCCGGCTACGACGACTGGCAGCCCCTCGTGCAGCAGGACGAGCGGTTCATGCGCCCCGCCGAGGTCGACGTGCTCACCGGCGACGCCGGTAGGGCGCGCAGCCAGCTCGGCTGGCGGCCCCGAGTCGGTTTCGAGGAGCTCGCACGGATCATGTTCGAGCACGACCTCAAAGAGGAACAGACGAAAGCCGACAGCACCGGCCGCTAGCTCGACCCCGCGTCCGCCAGCCGGCGTGCCGCCACCAGCACCGGGTCCCACAGCGGGGAGAACGGCGGCGCGTAGCCGACGTCGAGGCCGACGAGTTCCTCGGCCGTCATCTCGTGCCACACCGCGGCGGCCAGCACGTCGATGCGCTTGGCCGCGCCCTCCCGGCCGACGATCTGGCCGCCGAGCACGCGCCGCGATCGCCGCTCGACGACCAACTTCACGGTGATCTCCTCGGCGCCCGGGTAGTAGCCGGCCCGTGTGGTCGCCTTGATGGTGGCGGCGACAGCATCGAAGCCGGCCGCGGCCGCCTCGACCTCGGTGAGGCCGGTGCGGGCAACCTCGTAGGCGCAGATCTTCGACACCGCGGTGCCGATCACGCCGGGGAACGCCGCCTCACCGCCGGTGACGTTGATGCCCGCGACCCGGCCCTGCTTGTTGGCGTGCGTCCCCAACGCGACGGCCACCGCCCGCTGCGAGATCCGATGCCAGGTCTCGACGCAGTCGCCCGCCGCCCACACGCCGTCCGCCGTGGTCTCCATGGCGGTATCTGTGGTCACTCCACCGGTCTCGCCCACTGCGATTCCGGCGGCCGCCGCGAGCGTGCTGTTCGGCCGGACGCCGAGACCGAGCAGCACCAGGTCGCACGGCAGGGGGCGGGCGTCGGTGACGACACCTGCGACCCTTCCGTCACCGGTGACGTCGAAGCCGATGACCGACTCGCCGGTGTACACGTGCACACCCGCCCCGCGCAGCGCGTCGCCGACGAGCCGGCCCACGTCGGGATCGAGCGTGGGCATGGGCTGCGGGAGCCGCTCGACCAGAGAGACGTCGATGCCGCGCATCACCAGCGCCTCCGCCAGCTCGAGGCCGATGTAGCCGCCGCCGACCACCACGGCCCGCTCCGGCCGCTCGTCGTCGACGGCGCGCCGCACGGCGATGCCGTCGGCAAGTGTCTGGACACCGAACACGCCGGCCGCGTCGATACCGTCGATCGACGGACGCAGCGGCGTCGCGCCGGTCGCGATCACGAGCTGGTCGAAGCCGTGCTCCGTCTCGCCACCGCCGTCGAGGTCGCGCACGCGCACCGTCCGGCGGTCGAGATCGAGACCGGCAACCTCGTGGAGGATGCGTACGTCGATGCCCTGCCGACGGTGCTCCTCCGGTGAACGCGCGATCAGATCGCCGACCTCGTGCACCATGTCGCCCACGAAGTACGGGATGCCGCACGCCGAGTACGACGTGAACGAGCCCCGCTCGAACGCGACGATCTCGAGGTCCGCCGGGTCTGGTACCCGCCGCCGCGCCTGGGCGGCGGCACTCATCCCGCCGGCGTCGCCGCCGACGACGACGAGGCGCTCGGTCACGCGGTGGTCGTGGCCCGCAGACCGGAGATGCCCTCGAGTGCCGCCTCGGCCTCGGCGACGAACCTGCGGACGAGCTCGCCCGCGGGCACGAGGCGGTGGATGGCGCCTGTGCCCTGGCCGGCGGGATAGCACTCGCGCTCGGGATCGACTCCGGCGGCCTCGTCGCCACCGCTGAGGTGGAGTGTCCCCTCCTCGAGTGCCTGGAACATCTGGTCGGGGAACGGCCTGAGCTGCTCGGGGTGCTCCTCGTAGTACTGGGTCGTCTTGTTGCGCACCGCCCGCAGGGTCTTGCCGGTGAAGGCGCGGCTCACGACGGTGCCGTCTTCGGCCGTGTCGACGAGCGCCTCCTTGTAGCCGGGCGTCGCGCGGGCTTCGGGCGTGGCGATGAAGCGCGTCCCGATCCACACGCCGTCGGCACCGAGCGCGAGCGACGCCGCCAGCCCACGCCCGTCGTAGATCCCGCCGGCCGCGACCACGGGTACGCGGTCACCGACCGCGTCGACGATCTGGGGCACGAGCGGCATGGTCGCGACCGTGCCGGTGTGCCCGCCGGCCTCGGTGCCCTGGGCGACCACGAGATCGCAGCCCGCCTCGACCGCGGCGATCCCGTGCCGCACCTTGCCGCACATGTTGACCACGAGCACGTTGTTGTCGTGGCAGAGCTTCACCGCGTCGCGGGGAACGCCGAGGCCGGCCACGAACACCTGGGCACCCTCGCGGATGACGTGGTCGATGTTGGCCATCATCTGCTCGGGCAGCGCGGTCAGGAGGTCGACGCCGAACGGCTTGTCGGTCAGCTGCCGGACGGCCCGTATCTCCTCGACCATCTCGTCCTGGGTCATCGCCGAGGCACCCAGGCAACCGAAGCCGCCGGCCTCGCTGACGGCCGCGACCAGCCGGTGGTAGGAGACACCGCCCATGCCGGCCAACATCACGGGGTGCTCGATCTGGAGGACGTCGGTGAGTCGGGTTCGCAAGGTCACAGAGAGAAGCTAGCCCCGGGCGGTACCCTCGGTTCGTGCCGAAGGCCCTGGTTGGCGTGATCATGGGCAGCGATTCCGACCTGAAGGTCATGCAGGCGGCCGTCGACGCCCTCGACGAGTTCGGCGTGCCCCGCGAGGTGCGGGTGGTCTCGGCCCACCGCACGCCCGACGTGATGTCCGAGTATGCCCGCACGGCGGGGGCGCGGGGCCTGCGCGTGATCATCGCCGGTGCGGGCGGTGCCGCCCACCTTCCCGGCATGGTGGCCGCGATGACGCCACTGCCGGTGATCGGCGTGCCGGTGCCGCTCGCCCATCTCGACGGACTCGACTCGATGCTCTCGATCGTGCAGATGCCCGCGGGCGTTCCGGTCGCGGCGGTCGCGGTCGGCAACGCCCGCAACGCCGGCTTGCTCGCCGTGCGCGTCCTTGCCGCGTCCGACGACGCGCTCCGCGAGCGGATGGAGCGGTTCCAGACGAGTCTCGCCGACGCGGTGCGTGAGAAGGACGCGACCGTTCGCAAGCAGTTCGAGTAGCGGAGCCTCGCGCTACTCGGTCGAGATCGCGCGCAACACGTCGAGCTTGGCCGCGCGTCGTGCGGGGAACAGCGCCGCGACGACCCCGGCGAGACCGGCCGCGATCACGATCACGATCAGCTGCCCGACCGGTGCTTCGAACACCTCGAACCCCTCGTCCTTCAGTGCCTGGATGATCGTCCAACCGAAGAAGAGGCCGATGGCCAGCCCGATGAGGGTGCCGAGCACGGCGATGAGCACCGCCTCCCACCGCACGCTCGACCGGAGTTGTCGCCGGGTCATCCCGACCGCCCGCAACAGCCCGAGCTCGCGGGTGCGCTCGTGCACCGACAGCGCCAGCGTGTTTGCGATGCCGATGAGGGCGATGAAGATCGCGAGGAACAGGAGCACGTACACGAGACCGAGGATCTGGTTCACCATCTCGTTGAACTGCTCCTTGAACTCCGTGCGGTCGAGCACCTCGGCCTGGGGATAGGGCTCGGCCACCCGGTCCAGCGCCCTGCGGCCCTCGGCGGTGCTCACACCGGGCGCCAACCGCACGTAGATCTGGTTGTCGATGTCCTCGACGAACGCGGTCCGTGCCGTCGCGATCGAGATCCCATAGTCGGTCAGGCCCTGCTCGAGACCGATCCCGTAGATGGTCTCCACCGTGAGCGTCCGGGGGCCGGACGGGAACCGCACCGCCACCTCGGAGCCGAGTCGCCAGTGATTCTTGTCGGCGACATCCTCGGAGACCGCGATCCCACCGTCGCCGAGGTCGGTGAAGCGGCCCGCCTCCGGCTCGAGATCGAAGAGCACGTCGACCGTGGCGGGGTCGAAGGCGGCGAGGAACTCGTTGTCGCCGTCGACCTCGAAGGGTCCGAACCGCAGCGGGCTCGAAGCCTCAACCTCCCGGAGCTCGGCGACGCGTCGGGCCAGGTCGGGGCTGAACCCGGTGAAGCTCCCGAACCCTCCGCTGGTCCCGATGACGAAATCGGCCGTGAACGCGCGGTCGACCTGCTTGTCGACCGTTGCCTTGGTGGACGCCGCGAACACGGTGAAGAAGCCGACGATCGCGACGCCGATCATGAGCGCGGCGGCGGTCGCGGAGGTCCGGCGGGGGTTGCGCCGGGCGTTCTCGCGCGCCAGCGTGCCGGTCATGCCGCGCAGACGCGGCAAGGGCCAGCCGATGATCTGCACGCTCCGGCCCGCGAACACGGGTCCGAGCGCCGTCGCGCCGACGAACACCAGGAGAGCGCCCAGCGCGACGTAGTAGATGTTGTTGCTGACGTCGGCGAACAGCCCGAACAGAATGCCGGCGGCGCCGAGCAGCAGGATCACACCGCCGATCACGCCGCGCCGCACGACGCTCGTCGCCTTGTCGAGCGCGACGTCGCGGATAGCGGCGATCGGGGGCACCCGCGCCGCCTTGACCGCGGGAACGACCGCGGAGAACACGGTGATGACCGTTCCGACGACGAACGAGATCACGATCGCCGCCGGACTGATCACCACGCCGGTGCTCGGGATGTCGAAACCGAAGCCGTTGAGCGCGGCCTTCAGGAGGGTGGAGAGGCCGATGCCTGCCAGGAGACCGACGAGCGACGCGAGCAAGCCGACGACGAGCGCCTCCACTACCACCGACGCGATGACCTGCCGTTGGCTGGCGCCGATGGCACGAAGGAGCGCCATCTCCCGTGTGCGCTGCGCCACCACGATCGAGAACGTGTTGAAGATGATGAACGAGCCGACCAGCAGGGCGATGCCCGCGAACACGAACAGGGGAATCGTGATGAACGAGAGAGCCTCCTGGAGATCGTCCTGGTTCTCCTCGGTGATCTCCTGCCCGGTGAGCACGTCGATCTCGGGATCGTCGAGCGCATCGCGGATCCGATCGCGCAACTCGCCCTGCGACACCCCCTCGTCACCGACCACCGCGATGGCGCCGAACTCGTTCTCGGCACCCGTGATCGCCTGTGACTGCTCCGTCGTGAACAGCGACACCGACGCGCCCCCGGGGCTGTCGGCGCCGCCGAAGGTCACGATGCCCGTGATCTCGTACTCCTGCGTCGGGCTCTGGGTGAGCACGCCCACCCGGTCACCGACCCCGAGGTCACCCTCCTCGGCGGAGCCCTTGTCGATCACGATCTCGTCGGCGGCCTCGGGGGGACTGCCGCCCGACTCGAGGGTGAAGGGATTCAGGGCGTCGACCTCGCGCCAGTTGGTTCCGAACGTGGGCGGGCCCTGCGCGGGGTTGCCGATGGTGTCGCCGTCCTTGCCGACGAGCTGGGCGTAGAACTGGAGCGAGCCCTCGGCCGTCTCCACGCCGTCGACGGCCTCGACCTCGGGGAGAAGATCGGCGGAGATCCGGCCGCGTTGGTCGGGCATGCCGAACTCGCCCTCGAGCACGTCGTGGCTGCGCACCCAGGCGTCGGTGCCCGCGTAGACGTCGGTGAAGAGGTCGTCGAACGTCTTCCGGATCGTGTCGGTGAGCACCATCGTCCCCGACATGAACGCCACCCCGAGCAGCACCGCCAGCGCGGTGAGCGCGAAGCGAAGCTTGTGCGCGAGCAGACCCTTTCTGGTGACCTTCCACATGGCCCGTGCTCAGCCGCCGAGCTCTTTCATCCGGTCGATGACCTTCTCGGCGCTGGGTTCGGCCATCTCGCCGTCGATGTGCCCGTCGGCGAGGAACACCACCCGGTCGGCGTAGCCGGCGGCCAACGGGTCGTGCGTCACCATCACGATCGTCTGGCGCAGGTCGCGTACCGCGTGGCACATGAACTCGAGGATCTCGGTGCCTGCCTTCGAGTCGAGGTTGCCGGTGGGCTCGTCGGCGAAGATGACCTCGGGCCGGCTGGCGAGCGCGCGGGCAACGGCGACGCGCTGCTGCTGCCCACCCGAGAGCTCGCTCGGCCGGTGTTGGAGCCGATCGCGCAGGCTCACCGTGTCGATCACGGTGTCGAGCCAGGTCTGGTCGGGCTTGCGACCAGCCAGGGCCATCGGGAGCACGATGTTCTCGATCGCGTTCAGCGTCGGGATCAGGTTGTAGGCCTGGAAGACGAAGCCGACCTTGTCGCGCCGCACGATCGTCAGCTCCTTCTCGGATGCGGCGCTGATCTCGACGTCACCGAGGAAGACTCGCCCACTCGTCACCCGGTCGAGGCCGGCGAGGCAGTGCAACAAGGTCGACTTTCCCGAGCCTGACGGCCCCATGATCGCGGTGAACCGGCTGGTCTCGAACTCGACGTCGATGTCATCGAGTGCTCGGACGGCCGTCTCACCGCTTCCGTAGATCTTCGACGCCGCGATGGCGCGGGCAGCGACACCGGTCTGGGCCGCGGGCTGAGGTTGCGCGAGCACCGACACAGGGATCCTCCTGGCGTGGCCGGCGGTTAGGGGGCACGCCACCCTACCGAGGCGGGGTGCGTCAGACCGGACGTTCGGCGGACGACTGCGACGACGCGCGCTCGGTGGCGACGGGTGGGTAGGGCTTGCCGTGGCGTCTGAGCCAGATCAGCCAGATCGTCGAGACGATGCACACGAGCGCGCTCACCCAGGCGTTGAAGCGCAGACCGAAGAGCTTCTCCGACGGGTCGACACGGAGGTTCTCGAAGAAGAAGCGCCCAAACGTGTACAGAGAGAAGTAGAGCGCGACCGCCTGGCCCTTCCGGAACCGGAACCGGCGCTCCGCCCACAGCAGGATGCCGAGGGCCACCAGGCAGTAGAGCGACTCGTACAGGAACGTCGGGTGGAAGGTGGGGTCGGTGATGTACTCCGCCGGTCGGTTGGCGGGGTCGATCTCGAGTCCCCACGGGAGATCGGTCGGTCGGCCGAAGAGCTCCTGGTTGAACCAGTTGCCCCAGCGCCCGATCCCCTGCGCCGCGAGCAGGGCGGGAGCCATGCAGTCGAGCAGCACGAGCGTGTCGAGGTGCTTCACCCACGACACCGCCAAGACTGCGATCGCGCCACCGGCGAGGACTCCCCAGATCGAGAGGCCGCCTTCCCAGATCTTCACGGTGCCGGTGAGCCCGCCGGCGTCCCAGTCGTACCCGGTGAAGAGGTGGTAGACGCGGGCACCGACGACACCGCCGATCACCACCCAGATCACCAGGTCGTCGAACGCCTTCTGGTCGTACCCGCGGCGCACCCACCGGACCTGGGCGATCTTGGCCGCGACGAGCACGCCGATGGCGAGCAGGAGCCCATAGGCGTGGATCGGGAGCGGCCCGAGATCGATCGTTCCGTTCGACGGGCTCGGGATCGAAGCCAGCATGTCACGGTCATGCTAGAGGGGGCCTGGCCGCGCTCGACACCGCGAGCAGGCGAGTTCGGCGGTCTGCGGCCGGTGCGCGCGGGCTACCTCGGCGGCCCGTGTCCGTTCGGCGAGACCACACCGGGAGCGAGTGCCCGATGCTCGATGACCTCGTCGACGAGGCCGTACGCGATCGCGTCGTCGCCGCGCAAGATGTAGTCGCGGTCGATGTCGCGCTCGATCCGCTCGACCGGCTGACCCGTGTGCCTGGCGAGCGCCCGCACCATCTGGTCGCGCTGGGCGATCACCTCGCGTGCCGCGATCTCGATGTCGACCGACTGGCCCTGCACCCCCCCGTGGGGCTGGTGGATGAGCACGCGCGCGTGCGGCAGGGTGAAGCGCTTCCCCGATGTGCCCGCCGCCAGCAGCACCGCCGCCGAAGAAGCCGCCTGACCGACGCACGTCGTCGCGACGTCGGCCTTCACGTACTGCATCGTGTCGTAGATCGCGAACAGCGCCGTCATCTCACCGCCGGGGCTGTTGATGTAGAGCTGGATGTCACGGTCGGGGTCGGCCGATTCGAGGTGGACGAGCTGGGCGACGATCAGGTTCGCGACGGTGTCGTCGATCGCACCCGTGAGGAAGATCACCCGCTCCTGCAGCATGCGGGAGTACAGGTCGAACGCCCGCTCCCCCCGGTTGGTCTGCTCGATCACCGTGGGCACGAGGAGCTGGCTCATGGGAACCTCCCGCTACGAAGACCTTCGCCGTGGCGGATAGTGCAACCGCACGGTTGCACGTATGTCTAGACCAGCGGGCCAGAATGTGCAACCCTGAGGTTGCATGACAGGCGGCATGGACGAGCCCGTGGAGCGCGAGGTCGAGCTCGACGCCCCCGCTGAGGACGTGTGGGAGGAGCTGGCGGATCCCGAGCGTCTCGGTGCCTGGCTGGGCGCGGGTGTCGACCTCGAGGTGGCGCCCGGTGGCACGGGCACGTTCTCGTTCCCCGGGGGCGAGACGCGTCGCGCTCGAGTGATCGACGTGGAGGAAGGGCGGAGGGTCTCGTTCACCTGGTGGCCGGTAGCGCCCGCGGTCGGGCCACCGACGCAGGTCACGATCACAGTCGAGCCCGCCGGTGCCGGCTCGCGCCTGCGGGTGCGCGAAGCCCCTTCGGCGCGGGCCCGCGCGGCGGCATGACCCGACGCGACGCCCGCGTCGACGCGGTGTTCGCGGCGTTGTCCGACCCGACTCGCCGCTCCGTGCTGGGGCACCTCGCCGATCGCGAGTCGGCATCGGCCACCGAGCTCGCCGCCGGTCTGCCGGTGAGCCGGCAGGCGGTGGTCAAGCATCTCCAGCTCCTGGGTCACGCCGGGCTCGTCGCGCCCACACGCGAGGGCCGGGAGGTCAGGTACTCGCTGACGCCGGAGCCCCTCGACGACGCGGTCGGGTGGATGGCCGACGTCGGCGCGCAGTGGGACCGGCGTCTGGAGCGACTGCGGCACCGGGTCGGCAACCGCAGGCGGTGAGCAGCTTCTCGACCCGGCCCGAGCCGATCACACCCGGACCGGGTCAGGAGTCGGCCTGGGATTATCCCCGCCCTCCCCGGCTCGAGCACGTCGACGCGACCCTGGCCGTCGTGCTCGGCGGCGAGACCGTCGCCGAGACGACGCGCGGCATCCGGGTGCTCGAGACCAGCCACCCGCCCAACTACTACTTCCCGCCCGACGACGTGGCCCGCGACGTGCTCGACCCGTCCCCCGGGCGGTCGTTCTGCGAGTTCAAGGGGCGGGCGCACTACTTCACGGTGCGGGCCGGCGGCCGCGTCGAAGTCGACGCCGCCTGGGGTTACGAGCGGCCGAGCCCGGCCTTCGCGGAGCTCGCGGGGCACGTCGCCTTCTACGCGGGACGCATGGACGCGTGCTCCGTCGACGGCGAGCTCGTCACCCCACAACCCGGCGGCTTCTACGGCGGGTGGATCACCTCGGCCGTCGTGGGCCCGTTCAAGGGCGGCCCCGGCAGCCGCAGCTGGTAGCTCCAGACTCGAGGCCGTGGGGTCCGGAATCCGGACCCGGGGGCCTCGAGTCTCGGCGGTAGCTTCGTCGCCATGCAGATCGCGATCCTGCTCTTCGACAAGGTGTACGCCCTCGACGCGGTCGGGCCCTACGAGGTCTTGCGCGAGTTGCCGGGTGCGGGTGTGACCTTCGTCGCCGCCGACCCCGGCCCCAAGCCCACCGAGAGCGGCGCGCTCGCGCTCGTCGCCGATCACGCGCTCCACGCGGTGCCGCGGCCCGACCTCGTCGTCGTACCGGGCGGGATCGGTGAGCTCGACGCCCGCGCCGACGAGCGCGTGATCGACTGGCTGCGCGGTGCGCACGAGGCGTCGCAGTGGACGACATCCGTGTGCACGGGATCACTCCTGCTCGGTGCGGCCGGCCTGCTCCGGGGCAAGCGCGCCACCAGCCACTGGACCGCTGTCGAAGCGCTGCACGAGTTCGGCGCCGAGCCCGTGGCCGACGAGCGGGTCGTGTTCGACGGCAAGATCGTGACCGCGGCCGGCGTGTCGGCCGGGATCGACATGGCGCTCACGCTCGCCACCGAGATCGCGGGCCCCGACGTCGCCCAGGCGATCCAGCTCGACCTCGAGTACGACCCGCAGCCACCCCACGACACGGGATCGACGGCGAAGGCACCGCCGGAGCTCGTCGAGCGAATCAGAGCCGGCAGCCGGTTCGCGCGGTCTACTTGACCAGGCGCGACATCCGCCGGTCCGCGAGCGGCTTGCCACCGGTCTGGCATCGGGGGCAGTAGGTCACCTCGTACGACTCGTACGACACCCGCCGCAGCGTGTCGCCGCACCGCGGGCAGGGCGTGCCGTAGCGACCGTGCACGACGAACTTGTCACCGAGCTTGGCTTGCGAGAGGCCGCCCGTTCGGGCACGTTCGCGCTCGACCGCCTCGTCGAGCTCGGCCCGTACGGAGTCGAGCAGCCGGCGACGGTCGTCGGCGCCGAGCGACGCCAGCGTCGCGTACGGCGACAGCTGCGCCCGCCACAGCGCATCGTCGGTATGCCCGCGTCCGACGCCGGCAACCGTGCGCTGATCGCGCAACAGGGTGTGCACGCGGCGGCGGTCGTCGCCGTGGAGGACCAGCTCGGCGAACTCGTCGGTCGCCGGCTCGGGACCGAGCTTGGCGAGCGGGCCGTCGTCGCCCGGATCGAGCACCCACCAACCCGCCTTCCGCTCGGTACCGTGCTCGCGCACGAGAAGCGCAACACCGTTGTCGAAGCGCAGCCGCACGACGCCGCCCTTGCCGCGCGTCTTCTTCGGGGGCTCCTCGACGTCGAGCCGGCCGGCCTGCGAGAGGTGGACGAGGATCCGGGGGCCGCCGAAGTCGAGAACGAGGTACTTCCCTCGCCGGCCGGTGCGCTCGACGGTGCACCCGACGAGCGACTCGGGCGGGGGCGCGAAGGTCTTCAGGCCCGAGAAACCGATCGGCTCGACGGCCGCGAGCGCGGCGCCGCCGACGGCGGCCTCGAGGCGCTCGGCCAGCGCCTGCATCTGCGGAAGCTCGGGCACGGGGGTCAGGGTACGCCGGAGTGCGCGGCGCCGGCGCGCCTCGCACCGTCGAGTGACACTGGGCGCAGCGCGGCCAGGAAGATCCCGGTGACCAGGAGCGCGGAGCCGACGATGGCGACGGTCGCGCCTGCGTACGCCTGCCCGAGGTCGATCGCATCGAGGCGGCCCAGCCGGCGGGCGGCGAGCACCACCACCAGCCCGATGAACGCGGCGGCGCTCAGGGCGACGCCCACGAGCACGAGCAGCGGCGTGGCGTAGCGCGACGACGACCGCGCGGGTTGGAGCGCCGGCCGCTCCGCGGCTACGAGCAATGCCGCCGCGGCCGCGCCCCAGGCGATCACCATCGCGAACGCGGCGACGGCATCACTCGGCCGGTGCCAGCCCGCGGTCAGCACCGCGACGCCGACCCCGCCCGCGTAGGCGATGCCGACGAGCGCGACCGGCCCGCGGTAGCGGCGCGGCGCGACGAGCAGGGCCGCGATCGCAATCGACATGGCCACCGTCGTGTGGCCGCTGGGCAGACTGTTCCCGATCCCGAGATGGTTCTCACCCGTGATCAGGTCGGGGCGCGGCAGCACCTCCTTCATCGCCTGTGTGGCCACGTTGGCGCCCGCGACCACGAGGGCCGCGACACCAGCGAGCGGGAGCCCGCCGCGCACCAGCCCCACCAGAACGACCGCACCGCCGAGGAGGGCGACCGACGAGAGGCTGATCGTCTGGAGGAGGTCGTCAGCATCCTGCACGTCCTGGGCCGCGAGGCGCGCTCGGCCGTCGAGCGCGGCGTCGTCGATCCGTTGTCCGACCCGCGTTTGGACGAACACGATGTAGAGCGCGACCACGAGCACCGCGCACACCAACGCCAGGGCCAGCAGGCGGCGAGCCGTTAAGGGGATGCGGTCGCTCCCGGGCTCCCGGCGTAGGTGGCGGCGCCGCGGGCCCAGTCGGGCCCGCTCCCCCAGTCGCGCCGGGTGCGCTTTTGCGGATGGTCGGGATCGTGGCGGGCACAGGCCTCGGTGTAGAGCTTCATGGTGCGCTGCCCCTCGGGCAGCGACCAGAAGTCCTCCTCGAGCGAGAACCGCCCGTCCCCCGCGTACTGGAGCACGGTGATCCCGGGGAAGTCGATCGGCGGTTGCGTCGGGTCGGGGTGGTCGCGGCGGTTCTGCATGTACACGACGACGCGGCCGGTCGGGTCGCAGACGTGCCACTCGTACACCGTGTACAGCTCGCCGAACTCGGCCATGATCGGCTTGATCCAGGCGCGCACCTCCTCCCGGCCGTGCTTGTCGCCGAGGATGTGCTCGACGTAGATCACGTCGTCGGTGAAGAGCTCGCACCAGCGGTCCCAGTCTTCGCCGACGGCGCCTGCCTCCCAGTAGGCGCGAAACGCCCGCTCCACTTCATCGAGGTCGTATCGGGTCATGGTCGGGGAGCCTAGGAGCTGCCATCCCACGACGAGGGGCCGGGTTCCCGGCCCCCGGTCCGCCGGGATTGCACCGGAGCGGCGAGCGCAGCGAGCGCGACCAGCGAGCTAGGACTTGTGGGGGCGGCGGCGCCCCCGGGGTCGTTCCTGCATACGGCGAAGGATCGTCTGGCGACGCTCCTGAAGGTCGCGGAAGGTGAGGCTCTCGATATCGGCTGGTAGGCCGAACCCCGCCTTCACCGCGTCGATGTCGAGCTCGGACGGCGTTGCATCGACCCCGATGTCGCGCACGATGCGATCGCCGTGGTGCTCGGTGAAGTACACGTAGATGTTGGCGATCTCGCCGAGGATGTCGACGTCGGGTGCAAGCGTCGCCGTCGCCGCGTTCAGGAACATGAGGTTCTTCACGAAGAGCATCAGCTCCTTCGGCGCGCGGGCGCCGTAGCCGAGGAGCTTCTTGGTCAGGTCGCTGAGCTCGGCGACGAGCTCGTCGGCCGACATCGTCGTCGGGTCCTTCACCGGCTTGTCGAGGCCGAGATCGACGATGACGGCATCGAGATCGGTGTCGGGCGGGAACGCGCCCAGGTCGCGCAGCGCGGCCAGCTGCCCGGGCACGTCGCCGCCGGTTCCGGTGACGAGGAGCCGGAGGAACGCGATGCGGTGGGGTTCGCTGAGGCGGCCGGTGATCCCGAAGTCGAGCAGTACCGTACGACCGTCCGGCTGCACGAAGAGGTTGCCGCCGTGCAGGTCTCCGTGGAACACGCCGTAGAGCATCGCGCCCTCGAGGCTCGCGATCAGGCCGGCGCGAAGCAACGCGCTGGTGTCGATGCCGGCCGCCTGCATCGACTCGACGTCGTCGAAGGCGAAGCCGCGAAGGCGCTCCATGACGAGCACACGGCGTGTCACGAGCGTGGGGTGGGGACGCGGGACGACCATCGTGCGCTGCTCGGTCTCGGCGAGCACCCGGGCGATGTCCAGCATGCTCTCGGCCTCGAGGCGGAAGTCGAGCTCCTCGACGATCGTCTCCGCGAACAGCTCGACGAGCGCAGGCGGGTTGGCCAGGGCCGCGACCGGGATCCTCCCGACGAGCTTGGGCGCGAGCCAGGCCATCGCCGCGATGTCGGTGCGTACGAGCGCCGCGACCCGCGGTCGCTGCACCTTGACGACGACCTCCTCACCGGTGG
The DNA here is from genome assembly GCA_050743385.1 of Acidimicrobiia bacterium. Classification (GTDB taxonomy): domain Bacteria; phylum Actinomycetota; class Acidimicrobiia; order IMCC26256; family JACDBD01; genus JACDBD01. The sequence goes on along the minus strand of JBOGFJ010000028.1, from coordinate 24,972 downwards.
TGAGGCACGCGGCGTGCACCTGCGCGACGGATGCCGCCGCCAGCGGCTCCTCGTCGAACGACGCGAACAGCGCGTGCAACGGCCGACCCAGGTCGCGCTCGACCACCGCCCGGACGTCGGCGAACGACTCGGGCGGCACCTGGTCGCGCAGGAGGCGGAATTCGGAGACGAGCTCGGGAGGGAACAGGCCCTCGCCGCCGGAGATGATCTGTCCGAGCTTGACGTAGGTCGAGCCCAGCCGCTCGAACGCCCGCCGCAGGCGGTGGGAGATGCGCGCCCGGGAGTCGGGCCGGCCGCGCTCGCGCACGTACCAGAGACCCACCGCCGGCCCGAGCGCCCGCAGCACTCGCGTCAGGCGACCGAGCGGCGGGACCCGGGCCGGGCGCAGCAGTCTGGGCACCTCCGCGCGCGTGCGCGCCCGCTCGGCGTCGAGGTCGTGGCGCCACGTGAGGCGGTCGGGCTCGACCACCCAGGGGCCGTGCTCGCTGAACGCCCCGAGGGCGAGGTCGGGCGACGACTCGGCCGGTTCCGGAGGCACGCGGCCACGGTAGACGGAGCGAAGGAGACTGCCATCCTCCTCACGAGGGGGCGGGCTTTGCCCGCCCCCTCGTGAGGAGCGGCGAGCGAGGCGAGCACGACCAGGGAGTTAGCGTGAGCCCGTGCGCGTCGGGGTCTCGCTCCGCACCAGCTTCGTCACCGCCGACGTCCGGATGGGTGCGCGCTGGGTGGTCGAGCGGGCGCGGGCGGCATGGGATGCGGGCCTCGACTCGCTGTTCGTGGGCGACCACCACGTCACGCCGGTGCCCTACTACCAGAACTCACCGCTGCTGGGCCGGTTGCTGGCGGAGTGGGGTGACCGGCCGTGCGGAGCGCTCTACCTGCTGCCGCTGTGGAACCCGGTGCTGGTCGCCGAACAGGTGGGCACGCTCGCCGCGCTGGCGCAGGGCCGCGTCATCCTCCCGTGCGCAATCGGCGGCGGCGAGCAGCAGTTCGCCGGCATGGGCGCCCCCCACAGCCGGCGGCCGGTGCACTTCGAGGCCGGTCTCGACATCCTCCGCCGGCTGCTTCTCGGCGAGACCGTCACCACCGAAGGGCCTTACACCGTGCGCGACGCCCGCGTGTCGCCGGTACCGCCCGAGCCGGTGGAGATCTGGGTCGGGGGGACGGCCCCGCGCGCGGTCGATCGGGCGGCACGGCTCGGCGACGGGTTCCTCGCCAACGCCGACCTCACGCCCGAGCAGGCGCAATCCGCCATCGACCACTATCGGCAGCGCTGCACCGAACACGGCCGCACGCCGACCGCGATCGCGATCCGCCGAGACATCCACGTCGGCGCCGACGACGGCGACGCCGAGCGCGTCGCCCGTCCGGTGGTCGAGGCGGGCTATCGCGGCTTCGACCCGTCGGCCTGCGTCTTCGGCGGTCCGCAGCGGGTCGCCGACCAGTTCCGCGGGTACGCGGCCATGGGCTACACCGACGTGATCGTGCGCCACCTCGCCGACGACCAGGACGACGTGCTCCGGTCGTACGAGCACCTCGCCCGCGCCCGCGAGCTCGTCACCGACGCCTGATCTCCGTTCGGGTCAGCTGGGGCGGAGGGCGGCGTCGAGGACCTCGGCGACGCCGGCGCCCATCTCCGAGGCGGGGTCGACACCGGCCTGCACGACTCCCATGAGGAGGCAGAGCACGATCGCCTCCATCCCGGTGGCGATCGCGGCGGGATCGATGTCGCGACGGACGTCGCCGCCTTCCTGTCCCTCTGCCAGCTGCTCCGCGAACGCCGCGGTCAGCGCGTTGAGTGACGGCAGATCGAGCAGCCGTCCGATCACCTCGGGCTCCTGGCCCGCCAACACCCGCCGGGCCAGCGGATGGTCGTCGACACGGGCGACCAGCTCGGCAACCCGCGCTGCGAAGAGCTCCCGCGCCGTCCCGCGACCGAGGTCGGGACCGGCATCGTCGATGAGGGCGCCGGCGTCGGCGTCGACGGCCGCCTTGAACAGCGCCTCCTTCCCCGCGAAGTAGGCGTATACCGCTGCAGGTGTGAGCCCGGCTTCGCGGGCGACGTCGGACACCGATGTGCGCCGGTAACCCTCGGCGGCGAAGCGCCGGATGGCGATCTCGAGGAGTCGGCTCCGGGTCCGTTCGCCCTTGCCGGGGACCAGCGGGACAAGAACCGTGTCGATCACGGTCGCATCGTACCAGGTCAGGGGGTCTTTGCCTACGAATCAATGCTTTTTATTGCTTTATAGATTCCAGCGCGCGAGGCTATACGTATGACCACGACCACCGCCCTCCCCGAAGATCGTGTCAACCGCCTCTCGACCGTGTCGGTCCGCCGCGTGCTCGAGCCCGAGGAGCTCTTCGACTGGAGCTCGCTCGGATCCGGGCAGGTGATCGCCGACGAGCTGCTGACGACGGCGGGGCTCGACCTCGACCTCGACGCCGGCACGCGGGCCCGCCTCTCACGCGAAGAGGTGGCCGCCATGCTCGAGATGGGGATCCGTTTCGAGGCGATCCTCAACTCGGGCTTCGCACTCCAGATCGCGGAGCGGCGTGACGTCGCCGATCCGCGCATCACCTACATGCTCCACGAGATCGCAGAGGAGACCCGCCACCAGCGTGCCTTCATCCGCCTCGTCGAGGCGCTCGAGCCCCAGGCCGAGAACCCGTTCGCACGGTGGCCCGTCGAGCCGATCGTCAACTTCACCATCCGGCGTTTCCTGCGCATGCCGGCACTGCTCATGGTGCTCGTGCTCGCGGGCGAGGAGATCCCCGACCTGCTCCAGAAGCTGGCGTCGGAGCACCCCGACACCGACCCGCTGTTGGCGGCGGTGAACCGCTACCACCGCCAGGAAGAGGCGCGACACCTGTCGTTCGCCCGCACCACGCTCCCCGAGCTGCACGCCGAGGCCGGCTGGGCCGAGCGTGCTCGCATCCGCCATGTCGCCCCGGTCGTGATCGGCGGGCTGTTCGCCACCTTCGTCCATCCGGGCGTGTACACCGCGGTCGGACTGCCGGGCTGGGCGACCTGGCGCGCCGTCAACCGCTCACCCGAGCGGGTCGCCGTCCGCCACCGCGCCACCCGCAACATCCTGCAGGCCCTGCTCGACGCCGAGGTGCTCCAGCCGGGCCGGGTACCCCGTGGGTGGCGCAGGCTGTGCGGCGTCGACCGCAACGGCGACGCGATCCCCGGCGACGTCCCGCTGCCGGGCGACACCGCCGCCTGACCGGCGGGGTCAGCTCGCGGGCTGTTCGAGCTTGTAGCGAGCGAGGCGCTCCACCCTGGCGATGTGCTCGGGCGAACGACGGAAGCGCCAGGCGACGTCCTGCGGCCGGGCGCCCTGGTCACGCCACTTCAGGACCCGCCGCTCCAGCGGTGTGAGCCGAGCGCGACGACCGTCGGGGCGGCGATCGACACGGGCAAGCAGCGCGACCCGCTTCACGTAGCCGGGGCTGCGACGGAACCGCCGGGCGATCTCGGGATCGTCGAGTCCGGCCGCGCGCAGCGCAAGGACCCGCCGCTCGAGGGGACGCAGATCACGGGTCGAGACCACGCCCCATGATGGCACTCCCACGGTCAGGTGCGGGCGGCGAGATCCTCGAGCACGGCCATGGCGGCATTTCGACCGTTGACGCCGATCACCGAGCCGCCCGGGTGCGTCGCGGCGCCGCAGAGGTAGAGACCGGGTACGGGCGTGCGCGGAGCGAAGCGGTGCTCCCACATCTGGTCGGGTAGGCACTCGCCCTGGAAGATGTGGCCACCGGTGAGACCGATGCGGGCCTCGACGTCGGGCGGGCCGAGGACCTGGCGTTCCTCCACGCAGTCGATGACATCGGGCGCGAAGCGCGCGATGGCGGCGAGCGCGAGGTCGGCGACCTCGTCCCGGTTCGTCTCCCAGTCCCCATGAGCGAGGGTGTACGGCGCGTACTGGGCGAACACGCTCATCGTGTGCTTGCCGGGAGGCGCTACCGACGGGTCATAGGGAGTGTGGAAGTAGACCTCGCACCACTCGACCGCCGACTCACCACGCTGGTAGGCGTGGAACGCACCTTGGGTCTCATCGATGCCGCGGGCGATCTCGACCTGCGCCCGGTGGACGTAGTCGGAACGGTTGCGTGCGGCGGTGAAGGTCGGTAGGCGCCCGAGCGCGCAGTTGACCTTCACCACCGGGCTCTCGCAGCGCCACGTCTCGACGCGGGCGCGGAACTCGGCCGGCACATCATCGCGACACAGGGCGAGGGTGCGCTTGGGGTCGGCGTTCGAGACGACGCTGCGGGCGGTGACGCGCTCACCACTCTCGAGCTCGACGCCCTCACCCGGGAGGATGGCCGCGACCGACGCGTTCGGCTCGATGACGGCCCCCACGTCGCGGGCCGCGTCCGCGATGCAGAACGAGATCCGGCCCATGCCGCCCTCCACGTAGCTCCATCCACCGATGAGGCCCATCGAGTGAAAGGCGTGGATCCAGGCGGTACCGGGGTCGCGCGGACCGGCGGCGGTGCCGATGATGCCCTGCCCATGAAGTGCCGTGCGCAGGCGCTCGTCGCCGACATGGCGCTCGATCACTTCGGCAATCGACGCGCCCCCGAGTACGACGTCGCGCGCGTGGGCGTCGTCGCCGAGGAGCCGCTCGAGCTCGGCGCGAGTCGGCGCGTCCCCCACCCAGGTGTCGCGCGCACCGAGCCGGAGCGCGGCCCGGATGCGCTCGAACAAGGTTTCGTAGGCACGAAACCCGTCGGCGTCGCGCGGCGAGAGAGTGTCGACCTCTGCCCGGGTACGAGCGGGGTCACGCCACTGCGTGAGCGCGGTGCCGTCCTCGAACGGCGTCCACTGCGTCGGGTCGGCGACGAAGGTGCGGTAGCCGAAGCGAGCCAGGCCGAGCTCCTCGATCACGAGCGGGTGCAGGAGCCCAACGAGGTACGCGCACGGGCTCACCACGAAGCGAGGGTCGGTGAAGGGCTGTTCGAGCGTGCACGCCCCGCCCAGCCGATCCCGCCGCTCCAGCACGAGCACCGATTGCCCGGCACGGGCGAGGTAAGCGGCGGCGGTCAGGCCGTTGTGCCCGCCGCCGACGACGACCACGTCCCAGTGCCTGCCGGCGCCGACCAAGGCCTCTCAGCCTGCGTCGTACTGCACGGTCGTGAGGCCGGGGATCGTGGCGTCTGTCAGGAGCCGGTCGAGTGCGTCCGGCTGCCCGCCGAGATAGACGTCCCAGAAGTCAGTCGTGACGGCCTCGACCATCTCGTCCGCGGGGTCGAGGCTGTCCTCGAACGGTTCGGCATGCCCGCCGCCGTGGATCGTCACGAAGATCTTGGGCGGCGCGGCCCGGGCGTAGGCGTCGGTGTCGAGCTCGATGCCGAGCACCGGGTCGGCGTCGCCGTGGAGGATGAGCAGCGGGACGCCCACCAGGTCGAACTCACCCGGCGCGTACGGGAGCAGGACGCCGGCCATGGCGATCGCGGCATCGATCCGGGGATCGCGACAGCACGAGTGGAAGGTGACCCCATAGATCGTGGCGGCACCAAACGAGAGGCCGGCGACGCCGACCCGGCGGGCGTCGACGCGACCCGCGAGCGGGCCCTCGGACGCTTCGGCGAGCGCGAGCACCTCATCGATCACGAAGCTCACGTCCTCCGGTTGGTGGGTATAGGCCCCGACCGCGATCCCACCCGGCGCCTCGTCGTTCGAGTTCGGGAACGCGGGCGCGGCCACTACGTAGCCGGCCTCCGCCCACGCAGTCGTCAGCTTCACGAATTTGCGCGGATGACCGTTGGCGCCGTGGGCGAGCACGACGAGCGGGTAGGGACCCCCGTCCTCGGGAAGGCGGATCGTCGTGACGAGGGTGCGCTCGGGCGCGGGGTTCGGTGCTTCGGTCGTGCGCTCGGTGTCGACGAAGGTCTCGGTGCGGGTGACGACCTCTCCGTCGGTGGCGGTCGGTACCGAGCTCGTCGTGCGCGCGCCGCCCCGGGTGTCGCTGCTGGTGCCGCTGCTGCTCGCACAGGCGCTGACGAGAACGGCAACCAAGGCGGCGAACATCACGAGAGGTCGACGACGCATGGGAGCCAGTCTGGCTCAGGCCTGCGATGATGCGCGGCCGTGCCTCCGATCCTCGTGCTGTGGGCCGTCCCGCGGACGGTCTCGACCGCGTTCGAGCGCATGATGATCGAGCGTGGTGACCACGTGGTGTTCGACGAGCCCTTCTCGCGCCACTATTACTTCGGGCCCGAGAAGCGGTCGCCGCGATTCGCGGACGTACTGGCAGACAGCCGACCGCACGAGATCCTCGCCGAGCTCGAAACGGCCGCGGCGTCGACGCCCGTGTTCGTGAAGGACATGGCGTACCACGTCGACGCGATCGCGTCACCCGATCTGCTGGGCCGGTTCGTGAACACGTTCCTGATTCGCAACCCCGCGCACGCGTTACCGTCGCTGGCTGCGTACTGGCCCGACTTCACTGACGAGGAGAGCGGCTACGCCGCGCTGGCGCGCCTGGTCGCGCTGGCCGACACCTTGGGCCAGGATCCGCCCGTCATCGACAGCGACGACCTGTGCTCCGACCCGGCCGGAACGATCCGTGCGTACTGCGAACGCGTCGGCATCCCGTTCCGACCCGACGCGCTGCATTGGGAAGCGGGCATGCGCCCGGAGTGGGAGCTCTGGCCCGACTGGTACGAGGCCACCGCCGCCAGCACCGGTTTCCACCCGCCCTCGTACGCGCCCCCACCATCCGTGGAGGACGATCCGCACCTGGCGCGCGCGTACCGTCGCTGCGCGCCGATCTACGAGGAGCTGCGGGCACGCCGGCTACGACCCGCGTGAGACGAGCTACGTCTGGGCGATCCCGATCGCCAGTATCACCAGCGCGACCCCGATCGTGAGACCGCCGGCGCGCGTGACCCGGGTGCCGACCGACGCCTGACCGGCTTCACCCGCAGCCATGTGCAGGAAGAAGCCGCCGGATTGGGCGAGGATCCCGGTGAGGAGGACGGCACCCGCGATCCATTGCGTGGCCTCGGTGAACTCGGTGCGGTCGAGGTACACGAAGTAGACGAGCGAGAGCACGAGCAGCACGCCCGCGTGGGCGTGCCCGGCGCGAAAGAACTGCTTCTGGAAGTCGCTGAGGCCCTCGCGCACAGTGAGGAAGCTGAGTAGGGCCCAACCCCCGTACTCGACGCCGGCGAGCGACAACAGCGAGACGATCGGGAAGACCTGGGTCGGCTCCATCGGGCACCCCTCCTCCATTTGGCGTCAGTTTCCCGGAAATAGCCCGGGAAGGCGACGCCAAAGCACGAGGCGAGGCTCGCCGCGACCTGGCAGGCTGAGCCGGTGGCCACGTCGGTGCAGGCTCCCCGCGTCGCCCTGCTCGCACCGATGGTCTCGGAGCTGCGCCCGCTCGTGCGCAAGCTCTCGCTCCGGCGCACCCGTCCCGGTGATGCCGACCTGCACTCCGGCGTCGCCGGCAGCGTCGAGGTCGTGGCGACGACGACCGGGATGGGCATGGACGCCGCCACCGTTGCGACCGAGCGCCTTCTCGCCTCGACGCCCGTCGACCACCTCGTCGTCGTCGGCGTCGCGGGAGGGGTCGGCCCGACGGTCGAGATCGGCGACCTGGTGGTGCCCGAGGTAGTCGTCGACGGGCGCACCGGACGCGAGTACCGTCCCGCACCCCTCGGTGCGGGCACCGCGCGCGGCAGGATCGTGAGCTCCGACCAGTTCGGGTACGAACCCGACGTCATCGAGCGCTTCATCGACGAAGAGGTCGTGGCACTCGACATGGAGACCGGCGCCGTGGCCGCCGTATGCGAGCGTCACGGCGTCCCCTGGTCGACGTTCCGGGCGATCAGCGACCGCGGCGACGACCACACCGTCGATCCCGCAGTGCTCGGCCTCGCCCACCAGGACGGTTCGCCGAACGGTCCCGCGGTGCTGCGGTATCTCTCGCGGCGACCGTGGCGGATCTTCCGCCTGGCCAAGCTCGGGCGTGACGCCGGTGTCGCCGCCGACCGGGCTGCCGCGGCCGCGGTCGACGCCTGCGCCGCGCTGGAGTCCAGCTAGCTCGCGCGCCGCTTCCCGGGCCACCACGCGGCCCGGCCGAGGAGGCGGAGGACCGCCGGGAGCAACACCATCCGGGCGACGAAGGCGTCGAGGAGGATCGCCACCGCGAGGCCGAGGCCGAACATCTTGAGGATGACGTTGTCGTTGATCACGAAGGCCGCGAACACGAAGAACATGATCGACGCCGCCGCCACGACCATCCGGGCCGCGGCTCCGAGTCCGTCGACGACCGCGACGTGCGGGTCGTCGCCACCGGAGTACTCCTCCTCGATCCGGCTGACCGAGTACACCTCGTAGTCCATCGACAACCCGAAGAGCACGGCGAAGATGATCGGCGCGAGGTAGGAGATGATCGGCGTCTCCCGGTCGATGCCGAGCGCCGAGAGCCCCCAGCCCCACTGGAAGACCATCACCAGCACGCCGTACGCGGCGCCGATCACGAGCAGGTTGAACAGACCGGCCTTGATCGGGATTGCCACCGAGCGGAACACCGTGCCCAGAATCACGAACGAGATGAGGATCACCAGCCCGATGAAGACGATCAAGCGATCGGTGATCCGGGTGTCGAGGTCGACGTAGGCCGCGCTCGTACCGCCCACGAGCACGCTGAGCCCGGTCCCGTCGGTGGCCTTCGGAATGACGTCGTCGCGAAGGTGGTCGATGAGCTCCGGGGTCTTCTCGTTCTTGACGTCGGTCGTGGCGATGAGCTGGAAGACGGCGGTGTTCATGCTGCTGTTGAACATCTGGGGCACGACGGACGGCGGATTGACGGCGGCGACGCCGTCGACGCCCTGGAGCGTGGTGAGGAGGTTGCCGAGCGTCGTCTCGTCGGCCGACTGGTCGCCCGTGAGCTCCGCGACCATGAGGAACGGGTTGCTGTACCCGGGGCCGAACCCCTCGCTCACGAGGTCGTACGCCTCGTGCTCGGTCGAGTCGTTCGGCGCGTCGGTGGCGTCGCTCGGGCCGAGCTCGAGCCCGAACATCGGGATCGCGATGACCACGAGCACCGCGAGGCCGGCGGCGAGCGATGCAAGCGGAACCCGGGTCACCAGCGTCGCCCAGCGGCGGCCTCCGGGCTCCCGGCCGGCGCGATCGAGGAACGGGATACGGCCCCAGTCGACGTGGCGCCCGACCAGCCCGAGGACCGCGGGGAGCAGGGTCACCGCCGCGACGATCGAGATCACGACGACGATCGCGATCGAGTACGCGATCGTCGAGACCGCCGGCACCTCGAAGACGAGCAGGCCGAGCAGCGCCACGATGACCGTCGAGCCCGCGGTGACGACCGCGCGACCCGACGTGGCGGTGGTCTTCCCGGCCGCCTCGACCGGCGGCAGCCCGTCGGACAGGGCACCGCGGTACCGGGCGACGATGAACAGCGAGTAGTCGATCCCGACGCCGAGGCCGATCATGATCGCCCCCGCGGGAGCGACCGAGGGCACGGTGAGGACGTTGCTGAGCAGACCGATGGCGGCGAGACCGGAGCCGACGCCGACGATGGCGGCGATGATCGGGAGGCCCATGGCGGCCACCGCGCCCAGCGCGATGAGCAAGACGACGATCGCGGCGAGCAGCCCGACCTCTTCGGAGACGCCCGTGTCGATGGGCTCGGTATTCACGATCAGGTCGCCACCGAACTGGATCTCGAGCGCGTCGGTCCGGAACTTCCCGACCTTCTTCTCGAGCTCCTTGGCGGCGTCGAGCCCGAGCTCGGAGGTCGACTTCGTGTACGACACGCTCGCGTACGCGATCGAGTCGTCTTTCGTGCTCACCGTGCTGTAGGGGGCGGGGAGGAACGGGTTGCTCACCCCGTCGGAGGCGACGTCGGGCAGCTTCGCCGCCTCCGCCAGCGCCGCCTCGACCTGCGACTGCTGTGCGGTGACGCTCGCTCCCTCAGTCGCCTTGAACACGATCGTGGCCTGGCTCCCGGCGGCGTCGGGGAACTCCTTCTCGAGGAGGTCGGTCGCCTCCTGCGACTCCGTCCCCGGGAGCGAGAACGAGTTCGACGTCTCCCCGCCGGCCACCGCGTTCGCAGCGACCGTGCCGGCGACGACGACGATCCAGACCGCGATGACGATCCAGTGGTGGCGGGCGGAGAAGCGCCCGAGCCGTTCGAGGAAACCCACCTCAGCCCCCTGCCGCTTGCCGGGTGTCATGCCCCCGCCGAACCGACCGGCACACTACTCAGATCGTTGCCGGCTCCAGGAGATCGGTGACGAGCTGGTCGAGTGATGCCAACAACATGTCGCGGTCGAACGCGAGGCAGAGCCCGATCACGCGGTCGACGCCGCGCTCCCGGTACCCGTCGACCATCCCCGGGACGAGCGGCTGCAGATAGGTGCACACCGACAGCATCAGGTCAGAGCGGTCGCGCCCGTGCTCCTCCAAGAGTTGCTCGAGGCGACGGAGCGGCGCTCCGAGATCTTCGGGCGTGCGGTTGAACGTGTACCACCCCTGGCCCAATTGGGCGACGCGTCGCAGGGCAGCGTCGCTCTCGCCGCCCACGTGGATGGGTGGATGCGGCTGCTGCGCCGGCTTCGGGTACAACCGGCACGGACGCAGGTCGTACAGGTCGCCGTGGTACTCGGAGACCTCGTCACACCACAGGGTCTTCATGACCTCGAGGTGCTCACGGGCGCGGTCCCCGCGCCGTTCGAACGGCACCTGCAGGGCCTCGAACTCCTCCCGCAGCCAGCCGACGCCGATCCCGAAGTCGACCCGCCCACCCGAGAGCGCATCGAGGTCGACGACCTGCTTCGCGGTGTACACCGGGTTGCGCTGCGGAACGAGGCAGATGCCGGTGCCGAGACGCACGCGTTCGGTGACCGCCGCCAGGTAGGTGAGCGCCGTGAACGGCTCGAGCAACCCGGCGTCGCCCCCGGCGGGGAACCGCCCGTCCGGAGCGTACGGGTAGCTCGAGTCGTAGTCGTCGAACAGCACCACGTGCTCGGCGACCCAGATCGACTCGAACCCGCGCTCCTCGACCGCCTCTCCCGCGGTTCGCACCAGCTCCGGATCGGCATTGGCCGCTCCGAGTGGCAGGAAGACCCCGACCTTCATGCCCGACCCCCTCTGACTGGTTGTGCAGTAGTAGCAGTCTGCGACACTGCGGCGCAGTGCCCCGCCTCCTCGTCGTCCATCACCAGCCTTCGCCGGCCGTGCACAGCATGTTCGAGGCGGTGATGTCGGGCGCGACCGCTCCGAGTATCGAGGGCGTGGACGTCGTCGCCCGGCCCGCGCTCACGGCGACCGCGGTCGACGTGCTCGAGGCCGACGGTTACGTCCTGGGGACGCCCGCCAACCTCGGCTACATGTCGGGCGCACTCAAGCACTTCTTCGACCTCGTCTACTACCCCTCCCTCGAGGCAACGGCACGCCGCCCCTACGGCGTCTACGTGCACGGGAACGACGACACGACCGGCGCGCTCCGGGCGATCGAGAAGATCACGACCGGCCTCGGCTGGCGGCGTGTCGCCGAGCCTGTCTGCGTCATGGGCGAGCCGACGAAGTCCGACCTCGACGCGTGCTGGGAGCTCGGTGCGGCGCTCGCGGCCGGCCTCACGCTCACCTAACGTGAGCCACGAAACCGCAGGAGGCTCAGCCGTGCTCGACGGCATCAACCACGTGGCCATCCTCACCAACGACACCGACCGGCTGCACGCGTTCTACGAAGACGTGTTCGACGCCACGGTGACGCGGCTCCCGGACACGCCCGAGGGGCCCGACGTGCGGCTGTCGTTCATCAAAGTCGGCCCCTTCTCCGAGCTGAACGTGTTCCAGGTCGCGGGCAACACCGAGGCCGACCGCCAGACGCCGATGTTCGGTCGAGGGCGCATCGACCACCTCGCGCTCCACGCCGAATCGCTCGACGCGTTCGAGACCATCCGCGACCGGCTGATCGAGCGCGGCGCCAGTGACGGCTTCGTCACCGACTTCGGACCGATCCTGAGCCTGTTCTTCCGCGACCCGGACGGCCTCGAGTGTGAGGTGTGCGTCGTGAACCCCGACGCGCGCCCGGGCGTCCTGAACCCGCCCGGTACGCCGGCGGCGCGGTTCCAGTCCGACGCGTAACCAGGCCTCCCCGGCGCGCCGTATCGCGCGAGGTCTGACGCGCCGGTGCGTCCGCTGCGGACACCGCGGCGCTTTCGAGAGCTACTTCCGGCTGCGCGAGCGCTGTCCGACGTGCGATTACCGTCCCGCCGCCGACGAGGGCTTCTTCCTGGGGGTGTGGGTGCTGAACTTCGCCGTGAGCGAGGGACTGCTGTTCGTGACACTCATGGCCTACATCGTGGCCATGGGCGCGACGGACGGCACGGTGCCGATCGTCCCGGTGCTGGCGGTGGGACTGGTGCTCGCGATCGGTGCGCCGATCGCGTTCTACCCCTTCTCGGCCGGCACGTGGGCCGCGGCCGAGCTGATCATGCATCCCGAGCGCGCCCGCGGGTGACTCAGAGGTCGGCGCGCAGGGCGGCGGTGATCTGGCCCAGGTCCTCGTTGATCTCGAGGATGTCGGAGATCCCGTTGGCGGTGCCGTTGTTGACGTAGAGACCGAACACGTACCACCGGCCGTTCGCCCGCATGTAGCCGCCCAGGGCCTTGGCCCCGAGCAGGAGGCGCTGGTTGACGAGATCGGCGTCGACGAGCGTTCCCGTCTTCGCGAACACCTTGCCCTTCGCGGGGGTATCGGCGGCGACGCCCGTCAACGAGCCGTCGACGCCGAGCACCGGGAGGGAATCCTTGAACACGTCGAAGACGTCGGTGCCCTCCCAGTACCGGACCAGGTCGACCGTCGCCTGCGGGGTCACGAGGTCGCTGCGCTTGCCACCCTGTCCGGTGGTGAAGGCGACGTGCTTCGGATCGACGCCCGCCTTCTTCAGGAAGTCGTTCATGACCGCGAAACCGTCGTCGCAATCAGTGCTTCCGCTCTGGACCGCCATCAGACAGATGGCGAGGTTGGCGCCAAGGTTCAGGCTGACCTTCATGACGAGCGTGAGGTAGTCCTCGAACGGGGGCGACTCGAGGACGGCGAGCCGCGCGTCGTCGGCATACGAGCTTGCGTCCGGCAGCAGCGCCTCGGGGTTGGGTCCCGTCGCCGGCGCGCCGACGGTGACTCCCGCACGCGCCAACGCCTCGATGAAGGCTGTCCGCGCGAACGCAGCCGGGTCGTCGACCTGCTGGACCATGAGCAACGGGTCGGAATCGGCCGCGATCGTGCCGGTGACGGTGATCGCGCCGTCGGTCGCGTCCACCTCGATGTCGGTCGTTCCACCCGCCTCGACGGTCGTCACGGTCGACTGCACCTGGTAGGTGGCGGTCTGCGGCCGCCATGTGAACTCGGCCGGCTCGCCGGCCGCGGTCGGGGTGGTGAGGAGGTCGATCACGTTCTCGTTCACCATGATCGGCGTGGTCGGTGTCTCGGGGTTCATCTCCATGTCGGTCTCGAAGAGCCGATCGTCGATCACCACGTCGCCCGCGACCGCGGTCACGCCGGAGGCGGCGACCTGCGCCGCCAGGTCGTCGAGGCCGGCGAGCGGGTCCTCGGGTGTCAGGGTCGCGCCGGGGATCGCGTTGGCGTCGTTGTGGTCGAAGTTCTCGTAGCTGATCACGCCCTCGGTTGCACCGCGGCCGCCGAGCACGAGGTCACCTGACGCGACGAGCACGAGGTCGCCCGCGATCGTCGCGGCGTCGACAGGGCCGGTCGCGTACACGGGCGTCTCGAAGCGGTAGTCGGGCCCGAGCGCATCGAGCGCAGTCGACATCGAATAGAGCTTGGCGTTCGAGCCCGGGATCATGAACGTGTCTGGCTCGAGCGAGAACTCGACATCGCCGCTTTCGGAGTCGGCGACGAGCATCGCCCACCGAGCGTGCGCGTACCGCTTCTTGCCCATGATCTCGCGAACCTTCTCCGGGAGGTCCGACGAAGACTCGGCGGAACCGCCACTCGTCGATGCCGCGCCGAGGACGGCGACCGCGAGCAACAGCGCAACCCCGAGCCGAGTGCGACGGATCATCGGCTGACAACGTACTTGGCGCCGTGAATCGATCGGGGCATGCGCTGCTTCCTCCCGGTAGCCTCGTGGCGTCACGGCCATGCGAGGGGGATGCCGTCGAGATGGAGCTCTGGGCGACGCGCATCCCGGAGGTGGGCACCGTCGAGCGACAGGCCGAGCGGGCCGAGCAGGCGGGCTGGAACGGCATCACCTTCACCGACTCCCAGAACCTGGTCGGCGATCCGTTCGTGGCGGTGGCCCTCGCATCGCGGGCGACGCAGCGCCTGCGGTTCGCCACCGCCGTGACCAACGCATTCACCCGCCACCCCGCCGCGCTCGCCAACGTGGCCGTCACCGTGCAGGAGGAGTCGGGCGGGCGGTTCGTGCTCGGCATCGGCCGGGGTGACACCGCGCTGTTCCACCTCGGGCGCAAGCCGATGCCCGTCGACACCTTCCGCGAGCTCGTCACCGACCTCCAGACCTACCTTGCCGGCGGCACCGTCGACTGCAACGGGCATCCCAGCCGGCTCCGGTGGCTCGACCGGGCCCGCCAAGCCAAGGTGCCGCTCGACATCGCGTCCTCGGGGCCGCGGGTGATCGACTTCGGCGCCCGCATCGCCCAGCGCGTGACCCTGGCGGTCGGCGCCGATCCCGAGCGCGTCTCGTGGGCGCTCGAGACGGCGCGCAAGGCAGCCGCCGACGCCGGCCGCGACCCGGCGGAAATCTCGTTCGGCTCGTTCGTCAACGTCGGCTGCCACCCCGATCTCGACGCCGCCCGTGCGCTGATCGGCGGCGGCGTGGCGGCGTTCGCGCACTTCTCCGCCATGCCCGGATCGACGGGCGCGGGCCTGCGCGACGACGACCGCGCCCTCGTGGCCGAGGTTGGGCGGCGCTACGACAGCAACGTGCACCTGAGCAACGCGGCCGACCACACCCGGGTGCTCGCCCCGGACTTCGTCGACCGCTTCGCGGTCGTGGGCCCGCCGGAGCGCTGCGTGGAACGCCTCACCGGCCTGGCCGGCCTCGGGATCGAGCGCTTCGTCGTGACCGGCGCGACGCTGGGTGCCGACCGCGACGACGCCCGCACTTCTGCGCGCCTGGTCACCTCCGAGGTCCTGCCCTCGTTGCGGGCGGCGGTGAGCCCGTGACCGATCACGACGTGGTCATCCGCGGCGGCACCGTGCTCGACGGCACGGGTGCACCCGCCCGCCCGGCCGACGTCGCCATCAGCGACGGGATCATCACGGAGGTCGGTCGCGTCGAGGGGACCGCGCACCGCACCATCGTCGCCGACTGCCTGCTGGTCACACCGGGGTTCGTCGACATCCACGCCCACTACGACGGCCAGGCCTCGTGGGGGGAGCGCATGGCGCCTTCGTCGTGGCACGGGGTCACGACCGTGGTCGCCGGGAACTGCGGGGTCGGATTCGCGCCCGTTCGCCCGGCCGACCACGAGCGGCTCATCGAGCTCATGGAGGGCGTCGAGGACATCCCCGGCGCGGTTCTCCACGAGGGCCTGGCGTGGAACTGGCAGTCCTTCCCCGAGTTCATGGACGCGCTCGACGACCGCCCCTTCGACGTCGACGTCGCCGTGCAGGTTCCTCACGGTGCCCTCCGCCTCAACGTGATGGGCGAGCGGGGCGCGGCACGCGAGCCGGCGACCGAGGGTGACATCGAGCTCATGGCGAAGCAGGCGCGCGAGGCAGTCGAGGCGGGCGCGCTCGGGTTCTCGACCTCGCGCACGCTCAATCACCGCACGAGCAGGGGCGAACCCACGCCCACGCTCACCGCCGAGGCCGGTGAGCTGATCGGGATCGCCTGCGAGATCGGCGCCGGCGGACGGGGCGTGCTGCAGGTCGTGTCCGACTTCGCCGACGTCGACGCCGAGTTCGCCCTCTGCCGGCGCATGGCGGAGGAGTCGGGCCGGCCGTTGTCGTTCTCCCTGGTGCAGACGCCGGGTGCGGGCTGGCGGCGTCTGCTCGCGCGCCTCAGTAGCGCCAACGCCGACGGCGTGTCGATGACGGCGCAGGTCGCGCCCCGGGCCGTGGGACTGCTGCTCGGCCTCCAGTGCACGCTGCACCCGTTCCTCACCAATCCCGTCTACCGCGAGATCGCGGCACTACCCCTGGCCGAACGGGTCGCGGCGATGCGGGGGCGCGGCTTCAAGGAACGCGTGCTCGCGGCCGCCCGGTCACGGCCGGGCGAGGGTCGCCTGCTCCAGTCGCTGCACCGCATGTACGAGCTGGGCGACCCGCCCGACTACGAGCCCGATCCCGAGTCGAGCGTGACCCGCTGGGCGGAGCGGGAAGATCGCGATCCGCTCGACCTCGCCTACGACCTCCTGCTCACCGACGAGGGCCGCGCGTTCCTCTATCTCCCCTTCCTCAACTACATCGACGGCAATCTCGACGCAGCCGGAGAGATGCTCGCCCATCCCCACACCGTGGTCGGCCTGGCCGACGGCGGCGCGCACGTGGGAACGATCTGCGACGCGAGCTTCCCCACCACGCTGCTCGCGTATTGGGGTCGCGACCGCGCGCGCGGCCGGCTCGACGTTCCCTTCCTCGTGCGGCGCCAGACCCGTGACACCGCCCGCGCCGTCGGCCTCCTCGACCGGGGAGTGATTGCGCCCGGATACCGCGCCGACGTGAACGTGATCGACTTCGAGGCCCTCGCCGCCCGCCGGCCGGAGATGCGCTTCGACCTTCCGGCCGGCGGTAAGCGTCTCGTCCAAGCCGCCGACGGCTACGTCGCCACGCTCGTCGCCGGCCAGGTCACGTACGCGGACGGCGAGGAGTGCGGTCCGCTCCCGGGCCGACTCGTCCGTGGCCCCCAGCCCGCGCCCACCACCACCGGAGGATCCCGATGAGCACCATCGAAACGCTCACGCCGCTGGAGACGAACTGCGAATGGACGAGCGATGAGATCGGCGATCGCTACGTCTTCCAGCTGCGCGACGACCACGTCGCCGAGCTCGATGCCGCCCTCGTCGCCGCCGAAGCCGCGACCGACGACGTGCTCGACATCACGCGCGAGACGTTCCCGCTCCCGACGCTCGGCCCGGAGCTCACCCGCATCACCGACGAGCTCATCAACGGGCGGGGCGTGGTGCTCATCCGCGGCGTTCCCGTCGACCGTTACACGAAGGATCGGGCGTCGGCGATCTACTGGGGCGTCGGCACGCACCTCGGCTCACCGTGGCCCCAGAACGCCAAGGGCCATCTCCTCGGCGACGTCACCGACCAGGGCAAGGCCGTCGACGATCCGACGTCACGCGGCAACGAGATCGGCGGCGTGCCCTTCCCGTTCCACTCCGACGGCTCCGACCTCGTCGGCCTGTTCTGCCTGAACGCGGGCGCACGTGGAGGAGCGAGCCTCGTCGCCAACATCGTGCGAATCCACAACGAGCTCGTTCGTACGGAGCCGGAGCTCGCGGCCGAGCTCTACGAGCCGTTCCCGTACGACCTGCGCGGTGAGCAACCGCCCGGGGCGAAGCAGTGGTACCTCATGGCGATCTTCACCCGTCGGGAGGATCGGTTGTTCGCGCGCTACATCCGTCCGTACATCGAGGCGAGCCGCCGGCACGACGACGCGCCGCGCGTGTCGGAGGCGGCACGCGCGGCGATGGACCGAGTCGACGTCATGTGCGCCGACCCGCGGTTCCACGTCTCGATGGACCTGGAACCGGGCGACATGCAGTTCGTCAACAACTACCACGTGCTCCACGGCCGCAAGGCCTACGAGGACGACCGCGCCCGCGGCAGGGTCCGTCACCTCAAGCGACTCTGGTTGGAGACCGACGTGCTCACGGACGACGAGAAGCCCGAGCGCTTCCGGCTCGGCCGCACCGACAGCTACTGGTCGAGCAAGGGACGCACCAAGAGCGAGATCGTCGTCTGAGGCGGGGCAGAAGACCTCCTCGAAGAGGTCGAGCATCGCGCGCACGATCACGCGCATCCTGAACCGGGCTCGGCCCAGAGGAGCGAGTGATGGACGTCGGCGCGCACCTGCCGCTCATGGATTTCGGCCGCCATCCCTATTCGTTGCCGCATCTCGTCGCCTATACGAGGACGGCGGCCCGACTCGGGTTCGCCGGGCTCGCCGCCAACGACCACATGGTCTTCTCCGTGCCGTGGCTCGATGGTCCGACGGCACTCGCGGCGGTTCTCGGCGAGTCGGGCGAGATGACGCTGGCCACGACCGTCACCCTCGCCGCCGTGCGGGGCCCGGTGCCGGTGGCGAAGGCGCTGGGTGCGATCGACCGTCTGAGCGGGGGACGACTCGTCGTCGCGGTCGGCCCCGGCTCGTCGCGCCACGACTACGAGACGGTCGGAGTCGACTTCGACGAGCGCTGGGGGCGTCTCGACGAGGCCGTCCAGGCCTTGCGCGCGCTGTGGCGCGCCGACGGCGAACCCTTCGTCGGCGACTTCTATTCGACGGCCGGAATCGACCTCGCGCCCAAGCCGGCGAGGCCCGAGGGCCCACCCATCTGGATCGGGAGCTGGGGTTCCGCGGCCGGCTTGCGCCGAGTGGCACGCATCGGGGACGGCTGGCTCGCGTCCGCGTACAACACGACCCCGGAGCAGTTCGCCGAGGCGGTCGGCTGCCTGCGCACAGAGCTGGTGAGGAACGGCAGGGAACCCGACGGGTTCCCGAACGCGCTCGCAACCATGTGGTTCTACCTCACCGAGGATCAAGGGGACGCAGAGCGTGTCTTCCGCGACCGGATCGTGCCGACGATCCATCGACCTGAGGAGACGCTCCGGGCGCGCCTCCCGATCGGGTCGGCAGAGGCGTTCGCCGAGAAGCTGGCTGCATTCGACACCGCCGGCGTGCAGCGCGTCTACGTTTGGCCGGTCGCCGACGAGTCACGCCAGCTCGAGCTGTTCTGCGAGCGCGTACGACCCCTCCTCCGGTGAGTGTCAGTGGCTCAGGCTGCTCCGGTGAGCTCGAAGGTCGTTCCCACGCTGTTCTGGATGAAAGCGTCGGGAAGCCGCCGCGCGATCGCGTGGGTCGCCTTCCAGCCGGTGCAGTGCGCCGGGACGACCACGTCGGGTGCAAGGCGCGCGAACGCGTCGACGGTGTCGCCGATGATCGGCTCGAACAGTGGCCCGTTGAGATGGAAGCCGCCGATCACCGCGTGCAACCGGTCGACGCCGGTGAGGCGCCGGGCGTAATGGCAGATGTTGATGACTCCCGCGTGGCCGCAGCCAGTGAGCACGAGCAGGCCCTTGCCGGCGACGTTTGCGATCAGGGCCTGGTCGTCGAGGATGAGCGGATCAGGTTCCCAGTTTCCGTTTCGCCGTGCCTGGTGGATCGCGAAGCCCTGCTCGAACCGGGTCGTGCGGTCGACCTCGCCGGTGATGAGAACGGAGCGCTCGAAGAGGAACGAGGGCTGCCGGTTCTCGACGATGTCGAAGCCGCCTCCTTCGAGCGCCTGCCGGCTCGTGGTGGGGAGCTCGATCGGCTCGACTCCCGGGATCGCAAGCCGGCGATGGGTCCAGAACTCGGGGTGGATGACGATCGGCAGGTTCGTGCGCCCGAGCCGGTCGACGAGCCCGGACAGACCCGTGGTGTGGTCGAAGTGGCCATGGCTGCACACGATCACCTCCACGTCACCGGGGTCGCGACCGAGCCGTCGGAGGTTCTCGACACAGCCGGTCGGCGTGAGGCCCGTGTCGAAGAGCAGCCGGTGGACAGCGTCGCCCTTGCGCACCTCGACGAGCGCCGAGAACCCGTGCTCGGCCTGCGGTGCGTCCGGCGACTTCCCCTCCTCGAGAACCGGCGCGTCGACGAGTGGCGCCACGCGCCCCGTCAGCGAGCCGGCGATCGACAGGCGCTTCGCCGGGCCTTGGTCGAGGAGCAGCATGTCGACGTTGTTGTCGCACACCGTCAGCACCGACACCGAGTCGACCGGTTCGAGCGCCAAGACCTCACCCGTCCAATCGACGTCCGCGGGAACCGCCTCCACCGCCGGCACGTGCACGTGTCCGTGGTCGTCACACATGCGAGCTCCTCCTTGTATGCAAGCTGGCTGCTTCATTCTGGAGCAGACGGGGGCGGTGCGCCGCGTTCCCGTCGGTGAGAGGTCAGGCTCGGAGACGAGCGAGATGGCGCGGCAACGAATCCCGGCGGTCCCACCCCAGGGGAGCGTCGTGCGCGTCGACGAGGAGGGTGGAGATACCCCGACGCTCCAGCTCGGCGGTCAGAAGGAGCCCGGTCGGGCCTGCCCCGACGACCAGCACTTAGGGCATGCGCGTCACTCGCAGCCGATGCCGGCGAGGTTCAGGGGCGGGCTTGTCCTCCGCGATCTCGACTCAGCGCGCCCGGAGAGACGCGCGAGCGGCAGAGTAACGCTGGGCGCGGTCACGGGTGGGCGCGAGACTCGAACGGTGGACATCACCTGCGTCACCGTCGACTGCGCGGCTCCTGCGACCATCGCGACGTTCTGGAACGACGCTCTCCGATGGGGCGGCGTCGCGGTGGCACCCGACGGCAATGGCGCCATCTGTGGGCCCACCGACGGCGGCTTGTACCTCGAGTTCGTGCGCGTTCCCGAGTCGAAGGTGGTCAAGAACGCGTTCCCGAGTCGAAGGTGGTCAAGAACAGGGTGCACCTCGGCTGCGCCGTCGGGTCACTCGACGAGCTCGACGCGGAGCTCGAGCGCCTGCGGGCGCTCGGAGCGACGCTCGCATGGGAGGAGGAGTTCCCGTCCGAGATCGCCGCCCGGTTCCGGAACCTGGTCCTGCGTGACCCGGAGGGCAACGAGTTCTGTCTTGGTGCCGGCACACCACCGGGCTGACACCGCCGTCGTCCGACGGCTCCCCAGAGCGCTTCGATGTGCTCGCGCTCCATATTGAGAGTCCGCACCGACGGTATGATTCTCGGTACGGCGACGTCCCATCGCCGAACCCTCGATCCGGTGCTCACGCCGCCGGCCCGTGAGGGCAAAGGGAGCCCAGCTCTCGGGACGCCGGTTCGATCATGTGTCCCTTTCCGGCGGGGGCCGTCGCGAGCGTGAGTGGCGAGGTCCCCGACCGTCGAGAGGAACACGATGACCGCCCAGAAATCGTTCAAGCGACTCGTCCGTTTCCGCATGGCCAAGACCGGCGAGAGCTACACCGCGGCGCGGGCCCAGCTGCTCGCTGGCGTCGACGAGGCTTCCACCGACGAGGAGCTTCCGCAGCTCGCCTGCTCGGACGAGCGGATCCGCGAGCGCACCGGCCGGGGCTGGGAGGAGTGGTTCGACCTGCTCGACTCGTGGGCCGCCGAGTCGATGGGGCACACCGAGCTCGCCAGACGGGTCGCCGAGCAGCTCGGGATCCACGCGCTGGGGTGGGACGCCCAAGCCATCGCGACGAGCTTCGAGCGCGCCCGCGGCAAGCGGGCCGTCGGTGAGCGGATCGGTGGCGACGGGTTCGTCGCCAGCGCGTCGAAGACGATGGCCGCCGGCGCAGACCAGGTGTTCGGCGCGTTCATCGACCCGTCGCGGCGAGTCGGGTGGCTACCCGACGCGGTGCTGTCGGAGCGCACGGTGTCGAAGCCGAAGAAGACCGCCCGGTTCGACGTGGGCGACGGTACGTCTCGGCTCCTCGTCACAGTCGAGGCCAAGGGGCCGGCGAAGTCGACGGTGGTCGTGGAGCACTCGAGGCTGGCCGATGCCGACGAGCGCGAGGCCCGCAAGGTCTACTGGCGCGACGCGCTGGCGACGCTGAAGGCGGAGGTGGAGCGCGATGGCTGAGCTCTACGAGCCGCGTGTCCTGGTCGAAGGCTTGGCCTACGTCGAGTCGCCCCGCTGGCACGACGGTCGGCTGTGGTTCTCCCATTGGGGTTGCGAAGAGGTCCTCGCCGTCGACATCGAGGGGAACTGTGAGGTCGCTTCGCCGGGCCGACCGGGCATGGGGTGGGCGACCGAATGGCTGCCCGACGGGCGCCTACTCGTCACGGGCGAGACGCTCCTGCGGCGCGAGCCGGACGGTTCGTTCGTGGTGCATGCCGACCTGAGCGGCGTCTTCACCGGGGGCTGCGACGAGATCGTCGTCGATGGTCGCGGCGACATCTACGTCAACAGCATCGAGTTCGACTTCGTGGGCGGCGGCGAGCCGACCGGCGGCATCATCGCCCTCATCACGCCGGACGAGTCCGTCCGCCGGGTCGCGGGCGACCTCGCCTTCCCCAACGGCATGGCGGTGACGCCCGACAACTCGACGCTGATCGTGGCCGAGTCGTACGGCCGACGGCTCACCGCGTTCGGCGTCGACGTCGACGGCAGCCTCTCGAACCGGCGGGTGTGGGCCGACCTCGGCGAAGGCGCGCCCGACGGGATCTGCCTCGACGCCGACGGCGCCGTCTGGTTCGCCGACGTGCCCAACCAGCGCTGCGTCCGCGTGCGCGAAGGCGGCGAGGTGCTCGAGACCGTCGAGCTCGACCGCGGGTGCTTCGCCTGCATGCTCGGCGGTCCCGACCGTCGCACGCTGTTCATGCTCGCGACCGAGTGGGCCGGCCCCGAGGACGTCGAAGAGCAGCTCGCCCGCCGCACCGGGCGGATCTACGTCGCCGACGTCGAGACCCCCGGCGCGGGATGGCCGTAGGGACAACGCACGGGCACGAACCAGGCAATCTGCTTAGCGCGCTCGGAGGGACTCGAACCCCCAACCTTCTGATCCGTAGTCAGATGCTCTATCCATTGAGCTACGAGCGCTTGATTTGGTGCTCTTACCAGCGGAAATGCGCTCCGCCAGCCGATCGCCCGTCCAGCATATCGGTGTTTCAGCGTATGATTCGGTGGTGCCTCGGGGACGGGTGACCACGGCGAGTGTAGGCGTGGGGGATCTGGCGTCGCTCCTTCCATCTTGGCGGCGCAGCCTCGATGCCGAGCACAAGTCGGCTCGCACAATCCAGTCCTACGAGGAGGCGGCCCGCCAGCTCCTGGCGTTCCTGGCAGCGGCGGGGATGCCGACCGCGGTGGCGTCGATCAGCCGCGAACACGTCGAGTCGTTCATCGTGGCGCTGCGAGAGGCCGGTAGATCGCCGTCGACGTGTGCAAACCGGTACCGCTCGCTCCAACAACTGTTTCGCTGGCTCGAGGACGAGGGCGAGATCGAGCACTCCCCGATGGCGAAGATGCGCCCGCCCAGGGTGGAGGAACAGCCGGTCGACGTGTTCAGCGACGAGGAGCTCCGGCGGATCTTCGAGGCTTGCAAGGGGCGTGACTTCGAGGCGCGGCGGGATACCGCGATCGTTCGCCTTCTCATTTCGACGGGTGCGCGTGTCGGCGAGCTCGCTGGACTCCGCGTCGAGGATCTAGATCTCGACGGACGCGTCGCATACGCCACGGGCAAGGGCAACCGTGCTCGCGTGCTACCGCTCCTGCCGAAGACGATCCGGGATCTCGACCGCTACCTACGCCTGCGCGCGACGCACGCGCAGGCCGAGGAGCCGTGGCTCTGGCTCGGCAAACGAGGCCGCTTCGCGACGACCGGAATCCAGCAGACGCTACGCCGGCTGGGTCGGGAGGCAGGTGTGGAGCGTGTGTACCCGCACCGGTTCCGGCACACCTACGCGCACCAGTGGCTCGCCAAAGGCGGCAATGAAGGCGAGCTCATGCGCCTCGCCGGCTGGCGGTCACGGGACATGCTCGGTCGCTACGGAGCATCCGCTGCCGATGAACGCGCCCGCGAGGCACACGCACGTCTCGCACCGGGCGAGGATGTCTAGCGGCGTCCTCGGAATGCCCCGACTGAGCTACTTCTACGGCATCGCCATCTACGTGTACTACGAGGACCATCCCCCGCCTCACGTCCATGCCCGCTACGGCGACTACCAGGCCAAGGTCTCGATCGTGACGGGCGACCTCATCGAGGGTTCGCTTCCTCGACGAGCGGCACGTCTGGTCGCAGAGTGGGTTGGCGAGCACACCGACGAACTCGCAGCATGCTGGGGAAAGGCGATGCGGGGTGAACAACCCGGTACGATCGAGCCACTGAAGTAGGAGCAAGGCCAATGGACATCGTTGACGTCGAGGTGCTGCACGAGCAGATAGTCCGTTTGCGCTTTGCGGACGGCACGGAAAAGACGGTCGACCTCGACCCTTACCTCTACGGGCCGGTCTTCGCAGAGATTCGGAGTGATGCAGCCGCCTTTCGTTCAGTCCGGGTTGATCCACATGCCGGAACGATCATCTGGCCGAACGGCGCTGACCTTGCCCCCGACGTGCTCTACGAAGGCCGTCGCTCAGCGCGGATGGAGTCTGAGACGCGCGCGAGCTGATCCCCGCAGCACGCCGCCGCTCACAGTCGGCGGTGGGAAGCCCTAGCTCGATCAGGCATCCAGCGCTATCGCTTCGTGGCGATCACCTGAATCTTCGGCATGAGCGCGTAGAACTGCCCTTCCGCGTCTCGCTGTCGTTGCTCGTCAATCCAACGCTCAGCATCGCTCCGGTCGATTCGACCTGCGGCCACGGCACCGTCAACCGCTGCCGGGACGCCCGTCACCCGCTCCAGCCTCTGGAGCGACCGCCAGACCGACAGCTCCTCGACCCGATCGAGAACGTCGCAGCCGAGACTCTCGAGGAGGTCCCACAGGCGGGCGCCGATACCGGGGTGCTTCAGCGAGGTGAGCCAGGTCGTTCGCCCGGGAACGATCTCGCTCCTGACCGTGAAGGCGCTCCAGTCGGGCTCGAAGACGGTGATGAGCCCACCGGGTTCGATGCAGCGAAGCGCTTCCGCGAGCACGACAGCAGGATCGCCGACGTGAATGAG
The DNA here is from genome assembly GCA_050743385.1 of Acidimicrobiia bacterium. GTDB lineage: Bacteria > Actinomycetota > Acidimicrobiia > IMCC26256 > JACDBD01 > JACDBD01. Next base: position 166 of record JBOGFJ010000028.1, on the reverse strand, counting down.
CACCCGCTCGATCCGACACCCCGAGAACACTTCATCATGGAACGGCAGCGCCTCACCGGTCGCGCGCAGAACCACAGCGCCGACCCCGGCCGTGCGCGCTCTGGCCGCCTCCAGCATCACGGCGCTCGGATCCACGCCGACGACATCGAGACCGACACGGGCAAAC
>JBOGFJ010000027.1:0-9737 GCA_050743385.1 Acidimicrobiia bacterium | reverse complement strand
CCGCGGCTTGCCTCCCTTCGAGCGCGTCGTCGAGGAGTACGGCGACGACGTATGGCGCTTCAGCGTCTCCCAGGTGGGTCGTGACCGCGCCGACGATGTGTTCCAGGAGACGATGCTCGCCGCGCTCGCCGCGTTCCCGGCGCTGCGCGACCCGAGCGCGGTCCGCCCGTGGCTGCTCCGGATCGCGGCCCGCAAGGCGATCGACCTGTTCCGCGCGGGCGCTCGGGCGCCCGTTCCCGTGGGGGAACCCGATCCCGGAGTACACCCCGATCCGCCGTTGCCCGACGACGAGCTCTGGGCTCTGGTGCGGGCGCTCCCCTCCAAGCAGCGCCAGGCGGTGGCGCTGCGTTTCACCCTCGACCTGAAGTACGCGGAGATCGGGGCCACCATGGAGACCAGCACGGAAGCGGCCCGACGCAACGTCTTCGAGGGTCTGCGGGCGCTGCGTCGGCTCATGAAAGGTGGCAACCGTGCCCCCTGATGCCGCCGCCCTCGAGGAACGCGTCGCCGCCCTGCCGTGGCCGGATCTCCAGGTCACGCTCGACGCGCAGGGCTTCGCCCAGACCCCGAACGTGCTGCTCCCCGGGGAGTGCGTCGAGCTCGCCGACCTGTACGAGACCGGCCGCTTCCGGAGCACGATCGCGATGGCACGTCACCGTTTCGGTGCCGGCGAGTACAAGTACTTCGACCATCCGTTGCCGGACACCATCCTGCGGTTGCGCGCGGCCTTCTATCCGCCCCTCGCCGAGGTGGCCAACAAGTGGGCCGAGCTCCTCGGCGATGACGCGCGGTACCCGGACGAGCTCGGACGGTTCCTCGAGCAGTGTCACCGCGCGGGTCAGACGCGCCCCACGCCACTGATCTTCCGCTACGGACCGGGCGACTGGAACGCGCTCCACCAGGACCTCTACGGCGAGATCGCGTTCCCCTTCCAGATCGTCACCGTGCTCAATCGCCCGGGTGACGACTTCGAGGGCGGCGAGGTCGTCCTGGTCGAGCAGCGACCCCGGGCGCAGAGCCGTGCCCACGTCCAGCAGCTCCGGCAGGGCGCGTTCCTCATCTTCACGACGCGCCAGCGGCCCGCACGCGGTACCCGTGGCTTCTACCGGGCGCCGATGCGCCACGGTGTGAGCACGCTGACATCCGGGACGCGCACGACCCTCGGGATCATCTTCCATGACGCCCGGTAGTCGCGGACGCGGGTCTCACGTCCCCGATCTCCCGGTCGTCTGGTCGTATGCAGCCTCGACCGACAGGAGCAGAAGATGACGACGCCGACCGACAACCACCTCGAGCGCACCTTGAGCGCCATCGCCGCGCCTTCGCCGGAGACCCGGACGGATCTGCGAGCGCGACTCGCCGAACGAGCGGCCGCCGAAGATCTCCTCGACGTCGCCTACTCGCTCGTCGACAGCCCGCTCGGCGCCCTCATCGTCGCCGCCACTCCGGCTGGGATCGTCCGCCTCGCGTTCCCCAACGAGGCTCGTGACATGGTGCTGGCAGAGCTGGCCCGCCGCCTGTCACCCCGTCTCCTCGAGGCTCCCGCCCGGCTCGATACCGCTCGTCGCGAGCTCGACGAGTACTTCAACGGGAACCGCACCCGCTTCGACCTGGCCGTCGACTGGGCGCTCACCACGGGGTTCCGTCGCGAGGTCCTCGCCGCCACCGCCGGTGTCCCCTACGGCCAGACGGCGACCTATCGATCGGTGGCGACGACCGCGGGCAACCCACGCGCCGTGCGCGCCGCCGGCACTGCGCTCGCCACGAACCCGGTCCCGATCGTCGTCCCCTGCCACCGCGTGCTCCGCTCCGACGGCACCGTGGGCGGCTACCGCGGTGGACCCGAGCGCAAGCGCGAGCTGCTCCGCCTCGAAGCCGCGCACGGGCCGCAGCGGTAACGGGCGGCGCCCTACCCGCGCGGCTGCGGTGCCGGAGCTCGATGCTGCTCGATGAGCAGCGATGCCATCGCCCGGGCCCGACGGGCGGCATCGGCGTCGCCTTCGGCGGCGGAGACGATCGATCCCTTCATCAGGATGTGCCACGAGTGCGCGAACGCCTCCGGATCGCGGAGCTCGGCCTCTTCCGCCAAGCGACGCACGATCGTACGGACGTTCGCGAGATGGCGGACGCACGCATCGCCCGCCGGATGCCGTGTACCCATCTCGAGGAGCACGTTGATGAACGAGCAGGCCTCGAAGTCGTCGCGGCGGAACCACTCGTCGAAGAGGTCGAAGATCGCAAGCAGTTGCTCCTCGGCGGACGAGCCGCGCCGCCGGGCCTCGGCTTCCACCCATTCCCGGGTCCACCGCTCCTCACGCCGATCGAGGAACGCGAGCACCAGATCGTCCTTCGACGGGAAATGCCGGTAGAGCGTCGCCTTGGCGACACCGGCGCCTGCGATCACCTCGTCGACCCCGACACCGCGGACCCCCCGGCGTGAGAACAGCTCGTACGCGGTCGCGAGCACCCGCTCGCGGGGATCGGGATCGATCGCGGCGCCGGTCGCGGCGGCCTTGGGCACACCTCGAGACTAGCAATAGACAGACCGGTCTGTCTCTGATAGACAGGGTTTCTGAACCTTCTCTCGCGCTCGGTGTCTTCCCGAGACGCCGACCCGACCCGCCATGCCGAGCAGCTTCGGCGACTCCAGGCGCTCACGGATGCCAGGCTTGCCCACCTCGGGCTCGATGAGCTGCTCAACACGTTGGTGGAGCGCGTGTGCGAGCTTCTCGACGGCGACACCGCTGCGATCCTCCTGCTCGACGCCGCCTCCGGCGAGCTGGTCGCGACGGGCGGCGAAGGGCATCGAGGAGGAGGTCCGCCAGGGCGTTCGGATACCGATGGGCCAGGGCTTCGCCGGCCGTATTGCCGCCGAGGGTCGGCCGGTGATCCTCGACCCGGTGGATCACACCAAGGTGGTCAACCCGATCCTCATGGCCTGTGGGATCCGATCTCTGGTCGGCGTGCCTTTGATCGCGAACGGCGCCACGATCGGAGTCCTCCATGTGGGGACCCTGGGACGTCGGTCCTTCGACGAGCAGGACGCCGAGCTCCTCCAGCTCGCCGCCGACAGGGCGGCACTTGCCGTCAGCGCCGGGATCTCCAACCAGGAGCGCATAGCAGCTGCGACCCTGCAGCGCAGCCTCGCTCCGCACAGCCTTCCCAAGATCCCCGGTCTGCAGCTCGCGGCGCGCTACCTCCCCGGTCTGTCGGGCGCGGTCGGGGGTGACTGGTTCGATGTGTTCCAGTTGCCGACCGGACACGTGGCCACGGCCATCGGCGACGTCGCCGGACATGGGCTGCGGTCGGCGGTCGTGATGGGCCGCCTACGGAGCGCGTTGCGTGCCTATGCGCTCGAGTCGCTCGATCCCGCCTCGGTACTGACCAGGCTCGACGAGATGGTGTGCCAGTTCGAGCCCGAGACGATGGCGACGGTTCTGTACGCGGTCTTCGATCCCGCGCTCGAGCAGCTGACGCTTTCGACCGCCGGCCATCCTGGTCCCGTGATCGCACAGCCGGGCATCACGCCCTACCCCATCGAGATCGCCGCTGATCCCCCGATCGGCAGCGCGCTCGGCGTTCCGCGCCGCCACACGACCGTGCGCGTTCCTCCTGGAACAACCCTGTATCTCTTCACCGACGGCCTCGTTGAGCGGCGCGGGACCGATCTCGACGCGGGCATGGAGCGCCTCCGCGCCGTCGCGACCTGCGGCCCACCGAATGCCGGGTGCACACGGATCATCTCCGAGCTAGTGGGCGACACCGAACCCGTCGACGACGTCGCACTCCTGGCACTCCAGACCATGCCGCGGGCGGTCTCGGGCTGATCGTCAGCCGCCCAGGTTGGTGAGGCGGCGACGGGCAGCCTCCGCAACCTTGGCGGCGCCGCCGGCCGCGCGCTTCAGCCCTTGAACGCTCCCCCGAGCGTCGCGCGCCTCGCGCTTCGCGGTGCGGAGCTGCGCCTTCGCCTGGTCGAGGGCGCGCTCCGCCTCCGCCACCCGTTCCTCCGCCTCGCGGGCCGCGGCGGCTCCGGCTTCTGCCCGTTCGGCTGCGGCGCGAGCCGCCTCCTCTGCCGCCTCAAGCTCGGCCCGCGCTCCCTCCTGCTGCCCGACCTGCTCGGCGCCCGGCGTGTTCACTGGCGCGGGTCGACGGCGCGCCGGGCGCTTGGTTGCCGACACGGTGGGGAACCCGACGCGGCCCGGCGTGTCGCGTACGTGCCGACCCGCTCGGAGCGCGGCCGCGCCGCCCTCGTCGAGGCTCCCCGCTTCGAGCGTCGCCATGATGTGGTCGCGGTGGTTCTGTGCCTTCTCGGTGATCCGGGCGGCGATCGCCACGGCCGCGTCGGCAGCGGCGCTCAGGGCCTGTCGCCGCGCCGTCATCGCTTGTCGCACCTCGTCGGCCTGTCCGGGCACCGCCTGCGCCTGGGCAGCCTCGAGCTCGCGGGTTCGGTCGAGCACCTCCTCGACGAGCTCGGAGTGCTCGCGCGCGAGCTGATTGAGTGCCCACGCGGCGGTCGTCGGTCGCCGAGCGCGGGCAACTTCCTTGGCGGCATCCGGTTGGCCCGCTTCCCGAAGGCGGTCGCGCACGGCGTTGCGAGCTGTCATGAAGTCGTCGGGCGCGGCCGCGTAGAGCTCGTCGAGTGCCTCCTCCAACCCCGGCGGAGACTCCGGCGCATCCGGCATGCCATGAGAGCGTACGCACGGGAGCCGTCAGGGCGCGGAGTTGAGCCGCAGCAAGCCGCCGCTCACGAGCGTCACCACGACACCACGGCCATCATCGGCCGGACGCCGGTCGACGTACGGTTGCCACGGCATCGCCAACACGCTCACGTCGAGCGCCGTGCCGCGGGGCAGGCGCAGGAACCGTCGCTCGGCGGGTTCGAACAGCCACCGGGTGGTGGCCGACTCGACGATCTCGATCTGACGGCCGCCGATGTCGGTTCGCGACATCCGAATGTTGTCGTCCGCCGCCAGTGCCACGCCCACAAGGCTCGACTCCCGTCGTGCCGGCACGGCGCGGGTTGTGTGGCAACTACGTGGCAACTCCGGCGGCTGGGGACGCCAGCGTGGCGTAGTCGCTCCGGTCGACCGCCTGGCTGGTGAGGACGCCGTCGTCCCGCGGCACCTCGGCGGGCGCACCGTCCACGAGGAACTGAACCCGGGCCTCCGGCTCGAGCTCGGTCAGCGTGTAGACGATCTGCGCCAACGCCGGGATCTGGGCGCCACCTTCGGTGAAGAAACCCTCTCGAAGCTCCACCATGATGCGTCGGCCGTCCCGCTCTACCGAGGGCGGGGCCGCTTCGGGGTCGAGGGCGCTCTGCACACCCAACATCGACTCTTCCACCGTCGGCCCCGCTGCCAGTGCCCGCAGCGCGTTCCGAGGCCCCGGTGGGTGCGCAACCTCGCGCTCGACCGGGAGGAGCCCGTCCGACCCGACCAGGTAGATCGTGACGCTGGCCGCGGCCGGTCCGGCCAGGTCGGGAACCGCCGCCCCCGCCTCCGGCTCGAGAAGGCCGAACGGGATCTCGTCGCGCTCGATCGCTGACGGCGACGACTGCGTCCTCACGCCACACGCCGACACCGAGGCGAGCAGCCCGACGATCCCGAGTATCCGCAGCCAGGCCGTCATGCCGGACGCCAAGGGAGCTCCACCACGAAGCGGGCGCCGTGCTCAGCGGGTGCGTCCTCGACCCAGACGCGCCCGCCGTGGATGCGCATGTGCTCGGCGACCAGTGCCAGGCCGAGCCCCGACCCGTTGGCGGCGCGGCGCTGGCCCGAGGCTGCGCCCCGGGCGAAGCGCTCGAAGATGCGCGTGCGCTCCGACGCCGGGACCCCCGGCCCGGCATCCTCGACCTCGATCCTGACGACGCCGTCGCGTCGGTGCACGGCGACGGAGGTGACACCTCCGCCGTGAGCGCGCGCGTTCTCGACCAGGTTGAGCAGGACGCGATCGAGACGCCGCTTGTCGACCAGCGCCGGCGTGTCGACGAGTGCCGGGTCGACCTCGACCCGAGCGCGATCGTCATCGCGCCCGAGGGTCTGGCGAATCTGCTCGCCGAGGTCGACCGCCTCGAGCTCGAGCTCGTCGACACCGGCGTCGGCCCGGCTGAGCTCGAGGAGGTCCTCGACGATGTGGCGCAGGCGATCGATCTCGAGCGCGAGCAGGTCGACCGCCACCCGGCTCCGCTCTGGTAGCTCGTCACGTCGTCCCTCCAGGAGCTCGGCGGCGGCCGCGACCGCGGTCAGCGGCGACCGGAGCTCGTGGCTGACGTCGGACACGAAGCGGGCGTCGCGGTCGATGCGCTGGCCGAGCGCGTCGACCATGCGGTTGAACGAGCTGACCAGGCGGTCGAGGTCGGGGTCGACCTGCGCGTCGAGACGAGTCTGGAGGTCGCCGGCCGCTACCCGCTCTGATGCCGCTGCGACCTGGGTGACGGGCCGCACGAGTCTCCGGCTCGCCCACACTCCGACGAGACCGCCCACGACGGTTGCCAACGCGGCCGAGCCCAGCAGCGACGCTCGCAGGACATCGAGCGTGCGATCGAGCTCGTCGAGCTTGAACGCCTCGTAGTAGTCGGCTCCGAGAGTGGAGATCGGGAAGCCGACGACGAACCAGGGCTCGTCGTTGATGCGCACACGCTGGCGCGCCGGCTCTCCACCCTCGACCACTCGCCGCAGCTCGTCAGGGAGCTGATCCCTGCCGATCGCGACGGAGGTTCCGAGCCACTCGCCGTCGGTCGAGAGCACCACGCTCGAATCGACCGATCGTTCGACCGACTCCAGTCCGGCGGCGGCGTCGCCGGTGAGTTGGATGTCATCGCGCAACACTCGCGCGTCGACATACGCCTGCCGTTGCAGCGAGCGCTCCCGCTGGCGAACGAGATAGTGCTCGGAGAACGTGTACGCGAGCAGCGCGACGACACTCGACAGCAGGAGGCCGACGAGCGCGAAGGCCGCGGTCACCCGGAAGCGGAGTCCGCGCGTCCGCACCGGCCGGAGTCTCACGTCAGGTCGGAGTGCTCACGGTTGCAGTTTGTAGCCGAGCCCTCGCATCGTGAGCAGGAAGCGGGGCTCGGACGGATCGTCCTCGATCTTCGTGCGCAGTCTGCGGACGTGCGAGTCGACGAGACGCCGGTCACCGAAGTAGTCGTAGCCCCAGACTCGCTCGAGGAGCTGGTCGCGGCTCATGACAATTCCGCTGTTTCGGGCCAACTCGCACAGCAGCCGGAACTCCGTCTTGGTGACGGCGACCTCTTCTCCGTCGCGCCGTACGACTCCCGCCTCGGGTATCACCTCGACGTCACCGAAGCGGAACGCGCTCGCTTGCCCCGTCGTGCCGGGCTCGTCGTCGCGGTGTGGGATCCGGCGCAGCAGCGCTCGGATCCGCGCCGCCAGCTCTTTGGCTGCGAACGGCTTGCGCACGTAGTCGTCGGCGCCAGCCTCGAGGCCGGCGACGACGTCATGACTGTCGACTCGGGCCGTCACCATCACGATCGGCACGTCGCTCGCCCGTCGCAGTGACCGGCACAGATCGAACCCGTTCATCCCCGGCAGCATGATGTCGACCAGCACCAGGTCGACCGCCTGGGTCTCGAAGGTATCGAGGGCCGCCTCGGCGCTGGCGGCCTCGTTGACCTCGAATCCCTCGTCCTCGAGGACCATCCGCATGGTCGTGCGGATCCGGTCATCGTCCTCGACCGCCAGGATCGTCAAGCCCATCACCTCCATGATGGCCCGGGGAGACCGGCTCCCGGCAGCAGACAGCACGCGGGCCGGCGCTCTCCCCCCGAGTCACGCCGGCCCGCGTCGGTCGACCCGGGGGCCTCCCCGTCGGGAACCGGGCGGAGGCCGCACGGGGGGCAAGACGCCCGAGCCGTTCTGGAGCGGAGTCTGCTCGGGCGGGGCTGTGGTTCCGTGACCGTTCGGTTGCGGTTTCGGGAAGCCCGGCTCGGGAGGCCGGGCCGTACCAGCTTCGTCGACTAGCGCGGCCAGCTGCTCGGGCTGGCGGCGATCACCCCGTCGACGCCCGCGTCGATCAGCTCCTGGTAGTACTCCGTGTTCTCCTGCGTGTCCGGGTCGTTGGGCCAGACCCACACCGCGGTCCCCTCAGCGTGGGCGCGCTCCACGACCGGCCCGACCAGTTCGATCCCCTCGTAGGAGGGTGGGATCTGGACGACCGCGTAGTCGCCCAGTGGATCGCTCGACATCACCCAGGCCGCCAGCGTGTCGAGACCGGGGCTGAGTGCCACCTCGGGCAGCCGGCGGCGCATCAGCTCCACGATGGCAGCCTCGAACGACACCACGACCGTCGAGTCGACCCGACCGAGCGCTCCGAGCTCGACGGCGAGCACGTCGACCGCACTGGCCGCACCGGGGCCTGCGCCTTTGATCTCCACGTCGAGTGGCAGCTCGGGGAAGGCCTCGGCGACCTCACGGAACGTCGGGATACGGAAGTCATCGGCCGAGAACCCGGCGGGAGGATCGACGTCGTCCGTGCGAGCACCGCGCAGCTCGTACTCCGCGCCGGGGCGATCACCAGACGGAGAGGACCCCGGGATGAACCAGTACGCGGCGTCGAGCAACTGGACCTCGGCCACGGTCATGTCGGCGATCGCACCGGTGCCGTTGGTGAGGCGGTCGACGGTGTCGTCGTGGTGCACCACCAGCACGTCGTCGGCCGTCAGCATGACGTCGAGCTCGAGCACGTCGCTGCCGACCTCGGCGGCCCGTCGATAGGCGTACATCGTCTCCTGCGGCGCATCGAAGTTCCCGCCCGCATGCGCGATCAGCAACGGTTCGTCACGTGCCAGCAGCTGGGCGATGGACGACGCCGTCACCTCGATCGACAGAGAGCGTGATGGTACGCGCTGTCACCGTCGCGTCACTGGTCGGAACAGCGGAACGGCCTCGGTCGCGTGCGGTGTGCCTAATGTCGTCTTCATGGAGCGCGGTGCATGACGGCGGGTCAGGCGTGAACGGAGCCGACGCGACCGGTCTGCTCGAGCGGGAGCAGGAGCTGGCGACGCTCAGGACCCTGATCGACGCGGCCGTTGCCGGTGAGGCGGGCGTCGGGCTCATCGAGGGCGCGGCGGGCATCGGCAAGTCCCAGCTGATGACCGCGGCCCGGCGACGCGCCGCCGGCACCGGCGTGCGGCTCCTGAGCGCACGCGGCGGAGAGCTCGAGCGCGAGTTCGCGTTCGGCATCGCGCGCCAGTTGTTCGAGCCTGCACTGGCGGGAAGCGACGAGTCCCTGTTCACGGGAGCGGCCGACGCGGCGCGCGCCGTCTTCGAGCTGAGCCCGGACCGCGAGGACGACGCCGACCGCTCGTTCGCGTCCATGCACGGGCTGTACTGGCTCACCGTCAACTTGAGTGTCGACGGCCCGGTCCTGCTCGCCGTGGACGACCTGCACTGGTGCGATCGGGCGTCGTTGCGCTTTCTCGCGTACCTGGTCCGCCGGTTGGAGGGGCTGCCCGTGCTCGTGCTGGCCAGCCTGCGTCCCGCGCAACCGGGCGTCGATGCAGCACTCGTCGGTGAGATCGCCGGTGACCCGCTCACCGTCGCGATCCGGCCCCGCCCGCTGAGCGTGGACTCGGCATCGGCCCTCGTGCGCGAACGCCTGGGTCAGGACGCCGCGCCCGCGTTCTCGGCCGCGTGCCACTCGGCGACCGGCGGCAACCCCCTGCTGCTCGTCGAGCTGCTCAAGGCCCTGGCCGTCGAGGGGGTGCGGCCCGATGT
>JBOGFJ010000026.1:0-4148 GCA_050743385.1 Acidimicrobiia bacterium | reverse complement strand
CGCATCGACCGTTACGGCGTCGGGGTCGACGATCGCGCCCACGTCGCACGTCAGCACGTCGGCGTTGCTGCGCTCCAGCAGCATGCGGGCGCGCTCGCAGAGCGCCGGAATGTTGCCTCGAGTGATCCGACCCCCGACGGCCAAGACGATGCACGGCCCCAACTCGCGGACCCCCTTCCCGCCCGGGAAGAAGACCGCTCGCGGGGTCGGAACTCATCGGTCGCCTCAGGTCGTCACGACCTCCTCGATCTGCGGGCCGCGCGCACGCTCGACTACGGCGGAGTGCTCGTCGACGAGATCCCCACGTACCGTGCCGACCAGATGCCCTACGGCGGCGTGCGTGACGCCGGCAACACCCGCGAGGGCCCGCACTTCGCCGTGCGCGAGATGACCGAGGAGCGCCTGATCGTCATCCAGCCGTAGCGCGCTCGGCTAGCGTCAGCCCGGTGCACGCGCCCACGGGTCAGCCTCCGAAGCCTCGCTTCCGCGGGAAGCTGCACGGGCTGGCGTTCCTCGTGTCCATCCCCGCCGGGATCGCCCTCGTCGTCTCGGGCCACACCACGGTCGCGTGGGTCGGAGCGACCGTCTTCGCATTGAGCCTGAGCGCGGTATACGGCACCAGCGCGGCGTATCACCTCCGAGCGTGGTCACCGAAGGCCGAACGCATGATGAAACACCTCGACCACTCGATGATCTTCGTGCTCATCGCGGGCAGCTACACACCGATCGCGCTCCTCGCGCTCCGCCCCACGTGGGCGGTCTCGATGGTGTCGATCGCGTGGGCCGGCGCGGTGGTGGGGATCGCCCTGACGGTGACCCGGCTCGACCGGCTCCACCGGACCGGCATGGTGCTCTACCTCGTGCTCGGTTGGTTGCCGATCGTCGCCGCCGGCGAGCTGGTCCGAGGTCTCTCCGTTCTCGAGCTCGGCCTGCTGATCGGCGGCGGGGTCATCTACACCGCGGGCGCGGTGATGCTCGCGGCCAGCTGGCCCCGGCTGCGTCCGGCCACCTTCGGCCACCACGAGGTCTGGCACGCCATGGTCGTCGGCGGCGGCGCCTGTCACTACGCCCTCATTCTCATGCTCGTACGGGCGTAGCCTCCACCCGTCGGCAACCCGCGAACAGAGGATCGGTCGATGGGGGAGCTCGAGGGCAAGGTCGCGCTGATCACGGGGGCGGCGTCGGGGATCGGCAAGGCGACCGCAGAGCGGCTCGCGACCGAGGGCGCCCGGATCTGCGTCGTCGACCTCACCGACGATCTCGGTCACGACGTCGCGCGCGCGCTCGGCGGGTTCTTCGTGCAAGCCGACATGGGCGAGTCGCGCGAGGTCGACGACGCCTTCGCCGCCTGCGAGCGCGAGCTCGGGGGCGTCGACATCGCGTTCCTCAACGCCGGCATCGCGATCGGTCACAGTGAGCTCGACACCCTGCCCGACGACGTGTACCGGCGGATCATGCGGGTGAACGTCGACGGCGTCGTGTACGGCGCGCGCGCCGCTATCCGATCGATGGCGCAGCGCGGTGGGGGTGCCATCGTCGCCACATCGTCGCTCGCCGGGCTCATTCCCTTCCCACCCGACCCCGTCTACGACCTCACGAAGCACGCCGTCGTGGGGCTGATCCGCAGCATCGCCCCCACCCTGGCGGCGAAGGGCATCACCGCCAACACCGTCAACCCGGGGATCACCGACACGAACATCCTCGGTGACGACGCCAAGCAGCTGTTGAAGGGCGCGGGCTTCCCGATCATGCCGGCCACACAGATCGCCGAAGCGGTGTTCCGCATCGTCACCACCGGCCGCACGGGCGAGTGCTGGGTGTGCCAGCCGGGGCGTGACCCGGTGCCCTACGAGTTCCGCCAGGTCCCCGGCCCCCGGAGCGCGGGTGACCAGGGAAAGGTCCCGCCCGGCGTCCGGGAGGGCAGCTTCCCCAGCGGGTAGTGCCCTTCAGGACTGCTGAGGGCGGGCGAGCGAATCGAGCGCGACCAGAGAGGTGGCGACCTTCTATCCTGGCGCGCAATGACCCCCAATGAGCCCATTCCCGAGCGCGAGCTCGTGCGACCCGAGCTGATGCCCGATGCCGAGGGAGCGAGCGGGGGCGCAGCGGCCGAGCAGGAGGTCGCCGCCGCCGAGCAGGTCACCCACCCCACCAAGCTCATCCGCATCGCCTCGATGGTGCGCTCGATGCTCGAGGAGGTCCGGCGGGCTCCCCTCGACGACGCCGGGCGGAAGGCGTTGCGCGAGATCCACGAGAAGTCGGTCAACGAGCTCGAAGACGTCATCTCCCCCGAGCTTCGGGAGGAGCTGGAGGAGGTGTCGCTGCCGTTCTCCTCGGCGACGCCCAGCGAATCGGAGCTTCGCCTCGCCCAGGCGCAGCTGGTCGGATGGCTCGAGGGCCTCTTCCACGGCATCCAGGCGACGCTGTTCACCCAGCAGGCGATGGCCCAGCAACAGTTGGACGAGATGAGACGCCGCCCCGCCCTCGGCCGCGGCGCAGCCGGCCCGGCGACAGCCGATGACGCCGGGCCCGGGAAGCCCCCCAGCGGCTACCTGTAATGACCGACCCTGCTCGTTGGTCCGACGCACCCCGGATGTTCACGACCGATTGGACGCCCGCGACCTGGCGATCGCGCGCCGCCGCCCAGCAGCCCGACTGGCCCGACGCCGCCGCGCTCGAGGCCTCGCTCGCAGAGCTCCGCCGCCTCCCCCCGCTGGTGTTCGCGGGCGAGGCGCGCCAGCTCGGCGAGTCGCTCGCCGCCGCGTCGGAGGGCAAGGGTTTCCTGCTCCAGGCGGGCGACTGCGCGGAGTCGTTCGAGGCGTTCTCGGCCGACGCCATCCGCGACAAGCTCAAGGTGATCCTCCAGATGGCGGTCGTGCTCACCTACTCGACCGGCGTACCGGTCACCAAGGTGGGGCGGATCGCGGGACAGTTCGCCAAGCCACGCTCGGCGGCGACGGAGGTGAGGGGCGACGCAGAGCTTCCGTCGTTCCGGGGCGACATGGTCAACGGCTTCGCGTTCGACCCCGCCGCCCGCGTCGCCGACCCGACCCGCCTCGTGCGCGCCTACAACCAATCGGCGGCGACGCTCAACCTCGTGCGCGCGTTCACCAAGGGCGGCTTCGCCGACCTCTCACAGCTCCACGCCTGGAACCTCGAGTACGTCGAGACCAGCCGCGAGGGTCGCCGATACGAGGTACTGGCCCAGGAGATCGAGCGGGCGTTGCGGTTCATGTCGGCCTGCGGCATCGACCTCGACGCCGAGCTGCAGCTCCACGAGGTCGACTTCTTCACCGCCCACGAGGCGCTCATCCTCGGCTACGAGGAGGCTTTGACCCGGCGCGACAGCCTCACCGGCGACTGGTACGACTGCTCGGCCCATCTGCTCTGGGTGGGCGAGCGCAGCCGCCAGCTCGGCGGCGCCCACATCGAGTTCCTCTCCGGCGTGCAGAACCCGCTGGGCGTGAAGCTCGGGCCTGACGCCACCCCCGAGGACGCGGTTGCGCTGTGTGAGCGCCTCAACCCCCGCCGCCAGCCCGGCCGGTTGGTGCTGTTCAGCCGGATGGGCGCCGACCGGGTCGAGGAGACCCTCCCCCCGGTGCTCCGGGCCGTGACGATGGCTCGGCACCCGGTCGTGTGGGCCTGCGATCCCATGCACGGGAACACATTCGCCCACGAGAGTGGTTACAAGACACGGCGCTTCGATGATGTGATGCACGAGCTCCGCGGCTTCTTCGCCGCCTGCGAGACCGCGGATGCCTGGCCGGGGGGCGTCCACATCGAGCTCACGGGCGAGAACGTGACCGAGTGCCTGGGCGGCACCGAAGAGGTGCTCGACGAGCATCTCGAGCAGCGCTACGAGACGATGTGCGATCCTCGGCTGAACGCGCGGCAGTCGCTCGATCTCGCGTTCCAGGTCGCGGAGCTGTTGCGCCGGTAGCGCGAACACGAAGGAGCCGTTTGGCCGTGAGGAGCTTCGAGGAGTACGGGCCCAACTCCGGCTTCTTCGAGGACATGCACCGCCGTTACCTCGAGAACCCGAGCACCGTCGGCGACCGCTGGCGCGCGTTCTTCGACGGCACCGAGGCCGTCACCGCCGCCCCCGCGCCTGCACCCGCACCCGCGCCCGCGCCCGCGCCTCCGCCGAAGGG
>JBOGFJ010000025.1:0-2495 GCA_050743385.1 Acidimicrobiia bacterium | reverse complement strand
TTCTCCGACAGGACACGGCTGGTCCGCTGCGGATCGAACTCGTACCGCAGGAGGAGGGTCGTGTCGCCTTCTTTCACACCGAGCACGGGACCGCCCGCAGAGAAGTAGGCCTCGTCGCCGACCGGCGCGGCGTCGAACGCTTCGTTGAAGAAATACTCGACCGACGCCTTGCCGGCAGCGGTGAGCTCGAGGTCGGCGCCGTTGCGCTTCTCCGAGCCGCCCTTGATGCGATAGGTGCAGATCGCGCCGTTGCGCTCGCCTTTGGCGGTCCGCCCGTCGAACACGCCTTTGATCTCCGAGCGCGTGAGGAGGTCGCACGGGGTCTCCTGGGCACCCGCGTTCGCGAGACCGATCCCGGTGGAAGCGAGACCGGCGAGAAGCAATGCAACGAGGGCGCGTTTCACGTGGCGAACGTTATCGGCGCCGGCGGCGGCGGCACGGCGGCAACACCGCGGCCTACGATCCGGCCATGCCCGACCTCACCGGTGCCCATCACGCCGCGTTCACGGTCAGCGACGTCGAGCGCAGCCTCGCCTGGTACACCGATCTGCTCGGCCTGACCGAGCTGTTCGGTGACGACAGCGAGGAGGTCAGCCTCCGTGTCCTCATCCACCCGGCGTCCGGCTGGATCCTGGGATTGCGCCAGTACCACGACAAGCCCGGCGATCGCTTCGACGAGTTCCGTACCGGTCTCGACCACATGGCGTTCGGCGTGGCCGACCGCGCCACGCTCGAGGCGTGGGAGGACGAGCTGCGGCGGCGGGGCGACATCACCTTCACGCCGATCCTCGACACGCCCATCGGGTCGTACATCTGCCTTCGCGATCCCGACAACATCCAGCTCGAGCTCTGGCTGATGCCGAGTTGACCCGATGACCGATCGCGCCGCCGTGGCCGGAGCCGAGCCGTAGTTCGCCGCGCGGGTCAAGCGGTGACGGCCATCACCTGCCATTCGCCGGGGACGCCGTCGAGGTGATGATTCCACGATCACTCTTCGGCGCGTCGATCCCATTCGTACCAATCGCGTGGAAGCAGCGCGTCCTTGACGGCGCCGATATCCTCCGAACCCTGCGGTGAAGGCAACGATCCCGGGCAGGGAACTGGTCGCTGAGCCTGAGCGGGGGAGTCAGAGCGAAACCGGTCATCGCATTCGTCAACCCAAGAAACGAAGGGATACGCAATGCGAACCAGGACGCGGATGACTGCCTTGGTCTGTCTGGCCGCGGCGACGTTGGTGCTCGTCGCCGGCGCCGCCAGTGCCGACACCACGATCAGGGTGGATGAGAACGGCGAGGCCGGTTGGCTCTTCAACCCCGATCCCGGCAACGCCACCGACTTCGAGTTCAGCCTCGAGCAGGCGAGCATCGGCACGGGCAGCGCCAAGGGCGGCCCGATCGGCCCCGCGGCAGCGGAGAAGCTCATCGGCGGGAAGGAGCTCGGCCTGCCCGTGACCGACCTGTCGTCGATCGCCTACGACTTCCTGGTTGCCGGCAACGGCACCGCCGCTTCCGGGAAGCACTTCTACCTGAACGTCTACGCCAACATCGACGACTCCGACAACTTCTACGACTGCCGGTTCGACTACGTGCCGCCGGCCGGGTCGACCACGGCATTCACGACGATGACCGTCACCCCGACCGACGTCCCCACGACCGTGACGAAGCGCGGCGCACGGTTCGACGGGCTGTGCCCGGCGACACTGGCGGGGATGCCCGAGGGCAGCCACGTGCGGGCGATCGCCCTCAACATCGGCGACACGGGCGTCAGCGACAACGGCCTCGCCGGCTACCTCGACAACGTCCAGATCGCGACGACGTCGGAGACGACGACCTACGACTTCGAGGCGTCGCCCGGCACGCCGGATGACTGCAAGAAGGACGGGTGGGCCGCGTTCGGCTTCGCGAACCAGGGCGCCTGCGTGTCGTCCCTCCAGGCGAACGGGAACGCCGGCAAGTAGCGCCACGAGTCAGGGAACTTCGACGAGAGCGGGAGCCCGCCCGGGCTCCCGCTCTCTTTCGTCCGCGTCACCCGCACGGGATGCGCCTACGCGCAGGCGCAGGGCGATGACCGGCACCGAGGGCACCCGTCCCGGTAGCGGGCAGCCGCGTCTTCGAGCGAGAGCCCGAGCTGGTTCGCCAGAGAAGCGAGCCAGGCGAGCACGTCGCCGAGCTCGTGGAGCTGCTGCTCGGCGTCGCCCTTGCGGACGGCCCGCGCGAGCTCGCCGGTCTCCTCTGCGAGCCAGGCGACGGTCGCCGGGACTCCCCGGGCACGGTCTCGCTCGCCGTAGGTCTGTTCGATGAGCTGTTGGAGCTCGGCGATCTCCACTGCGCCTCCCGAAAGTCGAGCAAGCCGGCGGCACAGTCTCGACCTCCGGCGCGCGGCAGCGGGAAATCCGAGCGGGTCGTCGAGGGCGCCTGGTAGTCAGGTGCGGTGGTCGATCACCACTTCTCCGATGCCGGTCTCGCCGAGTTGTACGACGTGCTGCACCCGTGGGA
>JBOGFJ010000024.1:0-3375 GCA_050743385.1 Acidimicrobiia bacterium | reverse complement strand
CACGGCCGGGCGACCACGGCTCCCCCGGCGGGAGATCGGTGGGGACGAGCCGCACGAGCTTGGTGAGATCGGGCGGGCCGAAGAGCTGCATCGGGTCGATGTAGCGGTCACCGAGCCGCAGGCCGAGATGGAACACGTCGGGCCCGTGGGCACCGCCGGTGCCGCCGGTGGCACCGACGGGTTCGCCTCGTCGCACCCTCTGGCCGGCGCCGACGTCGACCCGGGAGAGGAACGAGTAGGACGTGCGGAGGCCGCCGGCGTGGGCGACTACGACGTGGCGTGCGCCCGCCACCGATCCGGCGAACGTGACGAGGCCGTCGTTGGCCGCCCGCACGACGGTGCCGGGCGGGACGGCGAAGTCGGCGCCTCGGTGCCCCGGCCCGTAGCGCGAGACGGGCTCCTCGAACGGCCGCACGAGCGGCCCGTCGACGGGGAGCAGCCAGGCGCCGGGTGGTGCGTCGGGCGGGGCGGCGGCGAGCGGCGCGGCCGACGCGGCCGACGCGAGGAGAGCAACCGCAACCGCGACCGCGGTCGCGACGAGAAGACGCAGCGGGTGCATGGGCGACCCCCGTGATCGAGACGCGAACGGGGGAAGGCCCGGGGAAAGGGATCACGGAGCGACGCTCGCCGTGACGGGCGTGAGGCTACCGCGCCGCCCGCGACGTGACCAGGGGTCGCGTCAGGCGCCGGTGCGTTCGGGTTCGCCGAGGCGGGCGCGCAGCTGGAGGATCGCCTTGGTGTGGATCTGGCAGATGCGGCTCTCGGTGACGCCGAGGACCTCGCCGATCTCGGAGAGCGTGAGCCCTTCGTAGTAGTAGAGCGTGAGCACGAGACGCTCACGGTCGGGCATGCGGTTGATGGCGTCGGCGAGGAGGTGCTTCATCTCGTCGATCTCGAACGACTCGACCGGATCGTGGCGCCCGTCGGTGAGCATCTCGCCGACGGTCGTGGAGCCGCTGCGCTCGCCGCCGCCGCCCACGGCGAGGAGCTCGTCGAGGGCGACGAGGCCGACGAACGAGATCTGCGACAGCGTCTGCGACAGCTCGGCCTCGGTCATGTCGAGCTCGAGCGCGATCTCCCCGTCGTCGGGGGTGCGCTTGTTCTCGTTCTCGAGCTTCGAATAGGCGCGCTCGATGGCCCGCGCCTTGGCCCGCACGGAGCGCGGCACCCAGTCGATCGAGCGCAGCTCGTCGATGATCGAGCCCTTGATGCGTGAGATGGCGTAGGTCTCGAACTTGAAGCCGCGCGCGGGATCGAACTTGTCGATGGCATCGATGAGCCCGAAGATCCCGTAGCTGACGAGGTCGGACTGTTCGATGCTCTGGGGGAGGCCGGCGGCGACGCGTCCGGCGACGAACTTCACCAGGGGCGAGTAGTGGAGGATGAGGCGTTCGCGCGCGTCGGTCGTCCCCCTCGCCTTGTACACGTCCCAGAGCTCGGCGACGACGTCGGCGCCGTGGTCGTCAGGCACGGGGATGGGTGGCGTCGTAGACCGCCCGCAGGCGGTCGCGGGTGAGGTGGGTGTAGATCTGCGTGGTCGCGAGGTCGGTGTGACCGAGCAGCTCCTGCACGACCCGGAGATCGGCGCCGCCCTCGAGCAGGTGCGTGGCATAGGCGTGGCGGAGGACGTGCGGGTGGAGCGCCTGGCCGTCGCCGAGCGGGTGACGCTCGAGGATCCTGCGGGCGTCACGGGTCGACAGGCGCCGACCGCGCGTGTTGAGGAAGACGGCGTCGCCGGAATCGCCGGTACCGGCCAGCGCGGCCCGGCCCCGAGCGAGGTAGGCGCCGAGCGCGCCCGCCGCCGGCTCGCCGAGCGGGACCCGTCGGGCCTTCGACCCCTTGCCCATCACGGTCAGCGCCCGCCGGCGAAGGTCGCAGTCTTCGCGGTCGAGCCCGCAGCACTCACTGACTCGGAGACCGGCTCCGTAGAGCACCTCGAGCACGGCCACGTCGCGCAGCGCCAGGGCCATGGCTCGCGGGTCGTCGTCGTGGTCGACCGCGGCGTCGCTCCGGGCGGCCACCTGCCGGTGGGTGTCGTCGAGCAGCGCGGCGGCCTCCGACCGGCGCGGAACTCGGGGGAGGCGGGCGGCGCCCTTCGGTGCCCGCAGGGAGCGGCCGAGGTCGACGGTGATCACCTCGTGACGGCGCAGGTAGCGGAGGAAGCTGCGGAGGGCGGCCGCTTTCCGGGCGATCGAGGGCCGGGCGTATCCCCTCGTCGTCAGGTAGGCGAGGTAGCGGCGGAGGGCCGTGCGGTCGAGGTCGGGCGGCGCGGGGCAGCCCCCGCGCTCGGCCCAGGTGACGAACTGGCGCACGTCCCGGTCGTAGGCGGCGCTGGTATGGGAGCTCGCGCCGGAGAGGGAGGCGACGAACCCGTCGACGTCCCACTCCGAAGCGCTCGTGGATTCACATTCGCGGCTCGTGCCCCCAAACGTTAGCCAATGCGTATGTCGGTTCTGTGGAAAACGCGACGGCCCCAGGGCCGTTTTGGCGTCGCTGCTCCCGTGTCGAGGGGTACAGCGACGCCGGAACGTAGCGGTCACACCCCCTCGCTACGATCCTCCCGCCCGTCGAGGTCGCCGCGGTCACGGCCCTCCGTCCCTTCCAGACGCGAGAGGTCGGCCATGCTGGCATCGGTTCGAAGCGCCACCCTCGCCGGCGTCGACGGTCAGGTCGTCACGGTCGAGGTGCACGTCGCCGCGGGGCTGCCCGCGTACCACGTCGTCGGGCTCCCCGACGCCGCCGTGCGGGAGTCGCACGCCCGGGTGCGGGCGGCGTTGCTCTCGTCCGACCTCGAATGGCCGAGGACGCGCATCACCGTGAACCTCGCCCCCGGTGGTGTGCGCAAGACGGGCGCCGGGCTCGAGCTCGCGGTGGCCCTCGGGGTGATGCTCGCGGGCGACGATCTGCCGGCATGCGCGCTCGACGACGTCGGCGTGCTCGGCGAGCTCGGGCTCGACGGTGCCGTGCGCCCGGTGCCGGGCGCGCTCGCCCTCGTCGACGCCCTCGATCAGGCCGGCTCCGGCGTCGTCGTCGTGCCCGAAGACAACGTCGTCGAGGCCGGGCTCGTCGCCGGAGTCGAGGTCCGGCCGGCCCGGTCGCTCGTCGAGCTGCGCCAGTGCCTCAAAGGAGAGGCGTCCTGGCCCGCCCTACCCCGAACCCCCGCGGCCATCGCCCCGGGCGCGGAGGTAGGCGACGACCCCCTCGATCTCGCCGAAGTCCGCGGCCTCGCACACGCCCGCCGTGCGCTGGAGGCCGCCGCCGCCGGCGCCCACCACCTGCTCCTCACCGGCTCGCCCGGCGTCGGCAAGACGATGCTGGCGCGCCGGCTGGCCACGATCCTGCCCCCGCTCCGCCCCGCCGAGGCGCTCGAGGTGA
>JBOGFJ010000023.1:0-6503 GCA_050743385.1 Acidimicrobiia bacterium | reverse complement strand
CGCTGGCGCTGCCACCCTCGCGGCGGATCGGGATCTGCCCGACGCCGCGGAAGAACCAGGCGGTCTTCTTCGAGTCGAAGTACTCGGCCTTGGCGACGAACGTCACCCGCCGGCGGATCACGAGCGGCAGGAAGAGCGAGTCCATGAACGACCGGTGGTTGGCCGCCAGGATGACCGGCCCTCGCTTCGGGATGTGCTCGCGACCCTCGATCCGGACGCGGTACCCGAGCCGCAAGATGGGCGTCAGCACGACCTTGATCCCCCAATAGAGCACGCCGCGCAGCCTACGACGCTCGCGCCACCGGCGTTCCCGGCACCCGACTTCTTGACCAGGTGGTCAAGCGCTCGTACCCTCCCCGCGGCATGCGAAGGCGACTGACGCAGCGGGGCAAAGAGCGGCGCCAACAACTCATGGACCACGCAGCCGTCCTCTTCGCCGAGCGCGGCTACCACCCGACGTCGGTGGCCGACATCGTGGAGAGCCTCGGCGTCGGCAAGGGCGTCTTCTACTGGTACTTCTCCTCCAAGGAGGAGCTGCTCGCGGAGATCCTCAAGGCGTCGCACCAGGACCTCCGCCGGCGTCAGCAGCAGGCGATCGCCGACGAGCCCAACCCCGTCGTGCGCATCGAGGTCGGGATCCGAGCCTCGATGCAATGGTTCTTCGAGCACCGCCGGTACTTCACGATCTTCCAGTTCGCCGCCAGCGACGAGCGCTTCGCTCCCGTGCTGCGCCGCAACCAGGAGGTCGCGATCGCCGACGCCGTCCACCACATCAAGGACGGGATCGTCGAAGGGCTCGTGTCCGACCAAGACCCCGAGGTGCTCGCGCAGGCGGTACTCGGTGTCGTCGAGCAGCTCACCCAGACCTACATCTTCGAGCGCAACGAATCGGTCGAGCGCGCCGCCGACGCCGCCGTGTCGTTCTGCCTCTCGGGCCTCACAGGGATCTAGAGGAGCACCGCCGGCAGCGCGACGATCAACCCAGTTTCGTGAGGGCGCGGCGGATGCCGCGGACGGCCTGGCCGATGCGGTGGTCGTTCTCGACGAGGGCGAAGCGCACGAAGCCCTCGCCGCCGGGGCCGAAGCCGACACCGGGTGACACGGCGACCTTGGCGTCCTGCACGAGCAGCTTGGCGAAGTCGAGGCTCCCGAGCTCCTCGTAGGGCGCGGGAATGGGAGCCCACACGAACATCGTCCCGCTCGGCCGTTCGACCTCCCAGCCGAGTCGCGCCAACCCGTCGATGAGCGTGTCGCGGCGGCTCTTGTAGATCGCGTTGACCTCGAGCGGGTAATCGGGCGCCTCGTTCATCGCCACGATCGACGCGATCTGAATGGGCTGGAAGGTCCCGTAGTCGAGGTAGCTCTTGAGCTTGCCGAGCGCCGTCACCGCCTCGGGGTTGCCGAGCAGGAAGCCGACCCGCCAGCCCGCCATCGAGAACGACTTCGTCAGCGTGTAGAGCTCCACCGCGACCTCCGACGCTCCCGGCACCTGGAGAATGGACGGCGGCTGATAGCCGTCGAAGCCGAGGTCGGCGTATGCGAAGTCGTGCACGAGCAACACGTCGTGCTCGCGCGCGAACTCCACCATGCGGGTCATGAAGTCGAGATCGACGCAGCTCGTCGTCGGGTTGTGCGGGAACGACAGCACGATCACGCGAGGGCGGGGCCACGACTCTTCCCACGCCTCGAGCAGGTTCTCGAAGAAGTCCTGCTCGGGGCCGAGGCGCACGTGGCGTACTTCGGCGCCGGCGAGGATCGGCCCCCAGATGTGAATCGGGTACGACGGGCTCGGCACGAGGGCGGCGTCGCCGGGGCCGAGTGCCACCCACATGAGGTGGGAGAAACCCTCCTTGGCGCCGATGGTGGTGCAGGCCTGGGTCTCGGGATCGAGGTCGACGCCGAAGCGACGGCGGTAGAGGTCGGCGATGGCGAGGCGCAGCTTGGGGATCCCGCGGCTGGCGGAATAGCGGTGGTTGCGCGAATTGCGCACAGCCTCGCCGAGCTTGTCGACCGCGACCGGCGGCGACGGGATGTCGGGGTTGCCGAACCCGAGGTCGATGACATCCTCACCCGAGCGGCGCGCCTCCATCTTCAGCGCGTCGATGGTGGCGAAGACATACGGGGGGAGCGCGTTGATGCGCCGGAACTCCACAAGAGAACGGTACCAGCCGACCTCTCGCAGTCCGGTAGCTTTCGACGCGTGTCCCGGATCGACGCGGTGCTCCTCGATGTCGGCGGCGTCTTCGTGCTCCCCGACCACGACCGCATCGTTGGGGCGCTCGCTCGAGCGGGCGTCGACGTCGACCGCAGCCGGCTCGACCAGGCCCACTACGCCGGCGTCAGCGCGTTGACGACGTTCACCGAGGGCGATCGCGAGGTGTGGGTTGCGTTCAACCGCGCGTACGCGCGCGAGTGCGGCGTACCGGAGGACCGACTGGAAGACGCGGTGGAGCACCTGCTCAACGAGTTCGCAACCGGCGCGGTGTGGAGCCGGGTGGTCCCCGGTTCGGTCGAGGCGCTGCGCGAGCTGTCCGCGTACGACGTACGTCTGGCAATCGTCTCGAACGCCGACGGGAACGCCGAGGAGCGACTCGTCGAGCACCGGATCTGCCAGATCGGCACCGGGCCGGGCGTCGAGGTGGACGCCGTGCTCGATTCCGAGGTCGTCGGAGTGGCGAAGCCCGACCCGAAGATCTTCGAGATCGCCCTCGAACGCGTCGGGGTCGCGCCTGACAAGGCGATTCACGTCGGCGATACGCCGGGCGCCGACGTCGCCGGCGCGCGCGCCGCCGGCATCCGGCCGGTGCTCATCGATCCGTACGACCACCATCCCGACATCGGCGTCGAGCGGGTGCGTTCGCTCGCCGAGGTGGTCGACGTCGTGGCACACGCCAACCGCTGACCTTTAGCCTGCGCTCCCATGAGCGTGCGGGAGCCGCCGAGTGGACCTCGCTCCGAGCGCCGGCGGACGGCGCAGCGCAGGACGCGTCGGATCGTCCTCGGGGGCGCGGCGGCCGTGGTGGTCGTCGCTGCCGGCGCAGGAGCGGTCGTGCTGCGCGACGACGGCGACGGCAGCGAGCGCACCGTCCCGACCACGAGAGTCATGACCACGACTTCGACCACGACCACCACCACGACCGCGCCAGTGGCAGCCCAGAGCGCGCCCGCCGATCCGGCGACCTGCCTCCACGGCACGTACCGGCTCGCGTCCCAGGAGTACAGCGGGCCGATCGCCACCGCGTTCGGGCGCACGCAGCTCGAGGGCGGGCAGGCGGGACGAACGATCGAGCTCAGGCCCGACGGCACCTTCCGGTTCAGCGACACCGGCGAGGCACCGACCCGCTTCACCCTCCTCGACAACAACCCGCCCATTACGGGCGAAGCCACCCTCATCGCCGATTCGACGGGCAGCTACACCGCCACGGCCGACACGGTCACCGTCGACGTCACCAGCCTCTCGGGAACGCTCAACGCGATCACCGACGACGGTCAGGAGTTCCCGATCCCACTCCCGCCCGACGGCACCGGGGTCGAAGAGACGTTCGGGTTCACGCCGAATGCCAGCTACACCTGTGACGGCGAGACCGTCACCGTCAGCTTCGAGGTGCTGACCATCGTCCTCGAGCGGCAGTGACCGGGAAGCTTCTCGGCCGCCGTCGGTAGAGTCTGTTCTCGTTTCGCCCGGCCGCTCATCGTCCACCCAGCGCGGAGGCGCCGCATGCCCGTCCTCGACGACATCACCACCAAGCACTGCACGGTCGAACGCGACGGTCACGTCGTCACGCTGACCATGAACCGACCCGAGGCCCGTAACGCCCTCAGCCCCGACATGCTCGTCGGTCTCGCCGACGGGTTCAGCTACATCGACGACGAGCCCGAAGTGCGCGTGGCCATCCTCACCGGCGCGGGTGGGACGTTCAGCTCGGGCGCCGACCTCAAGGCGATGGCGAAGCCGTCCGACGACGAGCGCGTGCGCGAGCGCATGAACCAGGGCGAGCCGCTCCACTGGAAGGCGTTGCTCCGCGACTACCGCCTGAGCAAGCCGCTCATCGCCGCCGTCGAGGGGTACGCGGTCGCGGGCGGCACCGAGATGCTCCAGGGCACCGACATTCGCATCGCGGGCGAAGGCGCGACGTTCGGGGTGTGGGAGGCCCGCCGAGGCCTGTTCCCGCTGGGCGGGTCGGCCATCCGGCTCCCCCGTCAGATCCCCTACACCGTCGCGATGGACATTCTCCTCAGCGCCCGCGCCGTCACCGCGCACGAGGCGAGGGAGATCGGGCTCATCGGCCGGGTGGTGCCCGACGGCCAGGCGCTCCTGGTCGCCCGGGGCGTCGCCGATCAGGTCGCGGCCTGCGGTCCGCTCTCGTGCCAGGCGATCCTGCGGGCCTGGCGCGAGACCGAGGGTCTCCCCGACCGCGAAGCGATGGAGATCCAGGACAAGATCGGCTGGGAGGTCTTTGCCAGCGAGGACGCTCAGGAAGGGCCGCGCGCCTTCGCCGAGAAGCGTCCGCCGGTGTTCAAGGGGAAATGACCGAACCGGTCGCCGGGTCGGGGGCCCCCGATGCGGTCAGCTTCGTCACGCCTGCCCGCGTGCGGCTCACCGAGGCCGTCCGCCATCTCGTCGACGCGGTGCTGACCGCCGAGGACGCGACCGAGACCGAGCTCGACAACGCCGCCGACGCGGCCGAGCGCCTCGCCCGCGAGCTCCACCGGCGCGACCCCCTCGGCGAGCGTCCGACCGGCCAGCGCGAACGCGAGGAGCTCTCGCACGACGACTACCTGCCCCGCAGCCCGCTCGTCGGCGAGGTCAGTCCGATGGCGCCGCCGATCGCGTACGAGTACCGCGACGGCAGGCTGTTCGGGAACGGCGTGTTCCATGCCGCCTACGAAGGGCCGCCCGGGTACGTCCATGGCGGATGGATCGCGCTCGCGTTCGACGAGATGCTCGGCATGACCAACGTCGCCAGCGGACATCCGGGCATGACCGGTCGCCTGAGCGTCCGCTACCGCCGCCCCACCCCACTGCACACCGAAGTCGTCTTCGAGTCGTGGACGGAGCAGGTCGACGGACGCCGCATCGTCACCCGCGGCACCCTCGCCGCCGGCGACGCCGTGACGGCCGAGGCCGAAGGGCTGTTCGTGGTGATCGATCCCGACCGGGCGCTCGAGTACTTCGGCGAGCGCGCCTACGAACGGCGGCGCCTCACCGATCCGCTCCCGTAGGCTCCTGTCGATGCCGCTCCCCGAGTCGGGACTGCCCAAGGAAGAGGTGCTCGCCCAGCTCGGGGCGATGCGACGCGACGACAAGGACTGGCGGTCGGGTCGCTGCTTCGGGCTCGTCTTCCACGCCGGCGACGACGTGGAAGACGTCGCGCGCGAAGCCAGCGTGCTCTACCTCTCGGAGAACGCCCTCAACCCGCTGGCGTTCCCCAGCCTCGGTCGCATGCAGCATGAGGTCGTGGAGATCTGCGCCGATCTCTTCCATGGTGTCGAAGACGATCGCGCCGCGGCCGGCTTCATGACCTCCGGGGGCACCGAGAGCATCCTCCTGGCGGTGAAGGCCGCCCGCAACCGCGCCCGGGCGGAGCGCGGCGTCACCGAGCCCGAGATCGTCATCGCCGACAGTGCCCACGCCGCGTTCCACAAGGCGGGCGAGTATTTCGGCGTCGAGGTGCGCAAGATCCCGGTCGGCCCCGACTGGCGCGCCGACGTCGGCGCCATGACCGCCGCGATCAACGACAACACCGTGCTGGTGGTGGGCTCGGCGCCGCAGTACCCGCAGGGGGTGATCGACCCGATCCCGGCCCTCGCCGCCCTCGCCGCCGAGCGCGGGATCAGCTGCCACGTCGACGCCTGCATGGGCGGGTTCGTCTTGCCGTTCGCGGAGCGGTTGGGCCACCCGGTGCCGCCGTGGGACTTCCGCGTCGACGGCGTCACCTCGATCTCGGCCGACGTGCACAAGCTGGGATACGCGCCGAAGGGTGCATCGGTGCTCGTCCACCGGAGCGAGGAGCTCCGCAGCCATCACGTCTTCGTGTTCGACGATTGGTTGGGCGGCTTCTACGCCTCGTCGGGGATGGCCGGCAGCAAGCCGGCCGGCCCGATCGCGGCCGCGTGGGCCGTCCTCCATTACCTCGGCGAAGCCGGCTACCTCCGGCTCACCGAGATCACGCTCGACGCCACCCGGCGAATGGTCGCGG
Source organism: Acidimicrobiia bacterium (assembly GCA_050743385.1). Lineage (GTDB taxonomy): Bacteria > Actinomycetota > Acidimicrobiia > IMCC26256 > JACDBD01 > JACDBD01. The sequence goes on along the minus strand of JBOGFJ010000023.1, from coordinate 303 downwards.
GTGTGCGAGCCGTACCCGGTCTCGACGTGCTCGGCGAGCCCGAGGCGCAGTGTGTCGCGATCACAGCCGGCGGCGACAGCACCGTCGACGTGTTCGCGGTGATGGACGCGCTCGCCGCGCGGGGTTGGCAGCTCGACCGGCAGGGACCGCCGGACAGCCTGCACGCCACGGTGTCGGCGGGTACCGCACCGGCGGTCGACGAGTTCCTCGCCGATCTGCGCGCCGCCGTCGCCGAGGTCGGCGCCCACCGCACCGACGACCGCTCTACCGAGTACGCGCCGCTCGAGTAGGACCTGCCACCTT
>JBOGFJ010000022.1:0-3355 GCA_050743385.1 Acidimicrobiia bacterium | reverse complement strand
AGGTTCACCGTGTCACGTCCGTGGGAACGCTACGGCCGTGCCCACCGCCACGCGCGTCCTCGTGCCTGAACCCGTCCCCGATCTCGACGCCGCCATCGACGCCGGCTGGGGCGAAGGGCTGGACGCGGCGCTCATGCTGGGGGCGGCAGGAATGCTCGACGAGGTCGAGGCGTCGGGGTTGCGCGGGAGGGGCGGCGCCGGCTTCCCGACCGGACGCAAGTGGCGGACCGTGGCGACGAACGCGTCACCCGAGCTCCCCACGGCTGTGGTCGTGAACGGAGCGGAAGGCGAGCCGGGATCGTTCAAGGACCGCGCCATCCTGCGCCGTGACCCGTACCGGGTGCTCGAGGGCGCGTTGATCGCCGCCTACGCGGTGGGCGCCGACGCGATCGTCGTCGCGCTCAAGGCGTCGTTCACGCAGGAAGCCGAGCGGATGCGCGCAGCCGTCGAGCAGATCCGTGCCGCCGGCGTGACCAACGGCATCGGCTTCTCGGTGTTCGAGGGCCCGAGTGAGTACCTCTACGGTGAGGAGACGGCGCTGCTCGAGGTGATCGACGGCCGCGAGCCTTTCCCGCGCGTGTCACCACCGTTCCGGCACGGCGTGGACGAGCTCGGCGACGGCGGCGAGTCCGCCGCCGATGTCGTGATGGCAGCACCCGGTGACACGACCGCCGCGCCGCCGTCGCTCGTCAACAACGTCGAGACCCTGGCGAACGTCCCGGGCATCCTGGCGCAGGGCGCGAGCGCCTTCCGCAGCCTCGGCACCGACACGACGCCGGGAACGGTCGTGTGCACGGTGACGGGCCGCACCCGGCGCCACGGCGTCGGCGAGTTCCCGACCGGCACGCCCCTTCAAGACGTGATCGACGAGCTCGGCGGCGGTCCGGAGCCCGGCCGGACACTGGTCGCCGCACTCTCGGGCGTCGCACACCCGTTGCTCCCTGCCGATCGCTTCGACACGCCGCTCGACTTCGACGCCATGGACGCGGCCGGAGCCGGCCTCGGCGCCGCGGGCTTCATCGTGTTCGACGACGCGACCGATCTCGCCGCGGTCGCGCAGGGTGTGTCGCGTTTCCTCGCCGTCGAGTCGTGCGGACAGTGCACGCCGTGCAAGGAGGACGGGCGGGCCATCGCCGACCTCCTCGATCGGGTGCGCCGCTCGGAGGCCGGCGCCCTCGACCTGGTGGCGATCTCCGACCGCGTGCGCACCGTCGCCGACGGCGCTCGCTGCTTCCTCGCGCACCAGCACCAGCGGGTCGTCGCCAGCGCGCTCGAGCTGTTCCCCGAATCGTTGGGTGCGCACACCGAGGCGCGTGTCGGCGCGGCGGAGCCGGAGCTGATCGCGCCCATCGTCGACTTCGACGGCGACCGCGCCGTCCTCGACGAGCACCACCGCGACAAGCAGCCCGACTGGACCTACGACGCGGTCGACTCGGGCAAGTCGCCCGCCGACCGGTTCGACCAGGCGGCCGAGGCGGGATGACGCCCGGACCCAGGGCGGGGCGGGTTCAGGGCGTGATGTTCTGGTTGAGCCGGAAGAAGTTCGTCGGATCGTATGTGCGCTTCAGCGCCTTCAGCCGGTCGAACTTCTCGGCACCGTACGCGTCCCTGACCCGCTCCTCACCTTCTTCCATCAGGAAGTTCACGTACACGCTCGTGTGGTAGGGCGCGAGCGCGTCCCAGTAGTCACGCGCCCACCGGCGCTCCTCTTCGAACCCGTCGGCGGTCTCGCTGTTGCCGTTGATGTTGAACGTGAAGCCGGCGTTGCGCCCGTTGAACGCGGTCTCGTTCTCCCCCACCCGCGCCACGGCGCCGCCCATCTGCCAGAGGGCGATGCTCGAGATCGGAGACGTGATCCGCCGGCCGTGCTCGACGACCACGTCGACGACGTCGTCGGTGAGCTCGGCCACGTCGCACGAGCGGACGTAGTACCAGCAGCCGTGTCGGAACGACGGGTCGAACATCTGCTGATGCGCGAGGAACGGCTTGGGGGCGCACAGATCGAGGACGGGGGAGCCGAACTCCTTGAGCGGACGCACGACCCGTTCGCCCTCCTCGACCGGTCCCGCGTAGCAGACCGCGACCGCCACCACGTGCTTGCCGACGAGATCGGGCGGGACGATCGGCAGGGCAGGCGCCTTCCGCTGCACGACGATGGTCATGAGCTCGTCGGGGCAGTCGGCGATCCAGTCGCGGTAGAAGCGGAGCACCTCGGGCGCGTCTTCCATCGGCCAGAACACGGGACCGGCCACGACCTCGGGGCCGAGCGGGTTCAGGCGGAACTCGAAGTCGGTCACGATGCCGAAGTTCCCCCCGCCGCCGCGCACACCCCAGAAGAGATCGGCGTTCTCGTCTGCGTTGGCCTTCACGAACTCGCCTTCGGCCGTGACGAGGTCGACAGAGATGAGCTGGTCGATGCTGAGCCCGTACTTGCGCATGATCCAGCCGATGCCGCCGCCGAGGGTCAGCCCGGCCACGCCGGTGTGGGTCACGATCCCCGACGGGACGGCGAGGCCGAACGACTGGGTCTCGCGGTCGAGCTCTCCGAGGAGCACCCCGGCCTGGGCGCGCGCCGTGTGATCGTCGGGGTCGACCCGGATCCCGTTCATCAGGCGGAGGTCGATCACCAAGCCGTCGTCGCACACCGACAGCCCCGGGAAGCTGTGACCGCCACCGCGTACCGCCACCGCCAAGCCGTGCTCGCGCCCGAACCGCACCGCAGCCCGGACGTCGGCGACTCCGGCGCATCTGGCGATGAGACCCGGCCGGCGGTCGATGGAGCCGTTCCACACCTTGCGGTGCTCGTCGTAACCGGAATCGGCGGGGCCGACGACCTCGCCCCGGAACGACGAGCGCAGATCGTCGACTGCGGCCTCGTCGATCGACCTTCGCTCCGCGACCGTGCTCACCCCGCCCTCCTCACGCCTTGTCGGCTTCGAGTCACAGGACGTTATTCGCCGGTGAGCCGGCTGTCGACAGAGGTCCCGGTACACGAGCGCGCCGGTTCGCGGATCCTAGGTCGGCGTGGCGCGGGTGTCGGGGGGCTCGGGACGGCCGAGGGCGCGGGCCAGCCGGCGGCGCGCCGCCAGCTGTGTGTAATGCAGGGTGTAGCCCCAGAGCTGGCGGGTGGTGCAGCGGATGGGGCCGAAGTCGACGGTCGTTCCGTCGGCCCAGTGATCGGCGAGGGCCTTCGTACGAGGGAGCAACTCGTCGGTGAGCTTCGGCTCGGGGCCCTTGACGCCCACGCCGTACACACCCTCGGGCAGGTAGCGGTAACCGTGCGCGAGCACGAGCGAGTTCTCGAAGGGCTCGAGCAATCGTTCGAAGCCTTCGGGGGTAAAGCGCCAGAAGTCCC
>JBOGFJ010000021.1:0-3229 GCA_050743385.1 Acidimicrobiia bacterium | reverse complement strand
TCGGCGGTGTGCGGGTCGCGGTCACGATCTGCGAAGACGCGTGGAGCCCGACGGGGCCGGTCATCACGCAGGCCGCCGCCGGAGCCGAGTTGGTCGTCAACATCAACGCCTCCCCGTACTACGCGGGTCGGCTGCGCGAGCGCGAGACGATGCTGGCCACTCGGGCAGTCGACGCCGGCGTTCCCTTGCTGTACGCGAATCTCGTCGGCGGACAGGACGAGCTCGTATTCGACGGTGCGTCCATGCTTTTCGACGAGGAGGGCCGGCTCGTCGCGCGAGCCCGCCAGTTCGCCGAAGACCTTCTCGTGGTCGACGTCGACGTGCGCCCCGTGTTCCGCCGTCGTCTCCTCGAGCCCCGACATGTCGCACCCGCGGCCGCGCCGCTACCCGAGGTGCGCGTGAGCGACGCCCGCATCGGCGAGCGCGCCACCCCGCCGCGCCTCGAGCCGCTCCTGCCGCCCGTGCGCGAGGTGTACGAGGCGCTCGTCCTCGGCACGCGCGACTACATGACGAAGAACGGCTTTACCGACGCCGTGATCGGCCTCTCGGGTGGCATCGATTCCGCGCTCGTCGCAACGATCGCCGCCGACGCGCTCGGGCCTGATCGAGTGCTCGGCGTGCTGATGCCTTCGCGCTACTCCAGCCCCGGGAGCGTCGGCGACGCGGAGGCGCTCGCTTCGAACCTGGGGATCCGCACCCTCACGGTGCCGATCGAGTCGGCCCACTCGGCGTTCCTCGACCTCCTCGCCGAGTCGTTCGCCGGTACCGAGCCGGGCACCGCGGAGGAGAACATCCAGGCACGGGTCCGGGGCACGATCCTCATGGCGCTGTCGAACAAGTTCGGCGCGCTCGTCCTCACCACTGGCAACAAGAGCGAGCTCGCTACGGGCTACTCGACTCTCTACGGCGACATGGCCGGCGGCTTCTCCGTCATCAAGGACGTGCCCAAGATGCTGGTGTACGCCCTGGCCCGTGACCGTAACGAGCGCGCCGGGCGAGACCTCGTGCCGGAGGCGGTGCTGGAGAAGCCCCCGAGCGCCGAGCTGCGACCCGACCAGAGAGACAGCGATTCGCTGCCCGAGTACGCCGAGCTCGACCCCATCCTCGAGGGCTACGTGGAGGGTGATCTCTCGGTCGCCGAGCTCGAGGAGGTCGGCTTCGACCCCGAGCGGGTGCGACGGGTCGCGCGGCTCGTCGACCGTAGCGAGTACAAGCGCCGCCAGGCGCCGCCGGGCGTGCGCGTCTCCCCGAAGGCGTTCGGCAAGGACCGGCGACTGCCGATCACGAACCGCTGGCCGGGCTGACCGCGCTCGTCAGAGCTGTTGCGCCGCGCTGGGCATCCGTTCGCCGCCGAGGGCGCCCTCGTGCTGGCTGCGTTCTTCTTCGGCGTCACGTTCGTCCTCGTGCAGGACGCGATCGAGGACGTCACCCCCACCGGCTACATCACCCTCCGCTTCCTGGTCGGCGCGGCGGCGCTGGCGCCGTTCGCCTATGGCATCGCCCGCCGGAAGCGCCAACCCACCGCGTTGCTCTGGAGCGCGGGAACGATCGCCGGGCTGCTCCTCTTCGCCGGCTACATCAGCCAGACGGTCGGGCTCCAGTACACCGAGTCGTCGACCTCCGCGTTCATCACCGGCCTCTACGCGGTTTTCACGCCGATCATCGAGGCGATCGTCCGCCGCCGGATGCCGCCGCTGGGTGTGTGCTTCGGGATCGTGGTCGCAACCGCCGGCTTGTTCCTGCTGACGGGCGCCGAGCTCACGCTCGGGCGGGGCGAGCTGCTCACTCTGGTTTGCGCGTTGTCGTTCGCGGTGTGGATCGTCTATCAGGGCACATACGCGAACCGGCTCGATACGATCCCGTTCACCACCGTCCAGATGGCCGTGCTCGCATTGGTGTCGATCCCACCCACCGCCGTCACCGGGCTCGGCAACGTCACGGGCCTGGCGGTGTTCGCGGTCGTGTTCACCGGTGTGGCGTGCTCGTCGGGAGCCCTCAGCCTCCAGCTCTATGGTCAGCGGCGCGTGAGCCCGAGCCGGGCCGCGCTGATCCTCCTCGTGGAGCCCGTCTTCGCCGGCGTCGCCGGCTATCTCGCGGGCGAGCGTCTCGGCGCGGTGAAGCTCGCCGGTGCGGCGGTCATCCTCGTGGGCATCGCGATCGCCGAAGTCGCGCCACTCCGTCCCGGCGAGAAGGAGGCCCCTGAGGTGGTCACATCGTGAGCTACGAGCGCGGGTCCCTGCTCGAGCGGCTGCCGGCGGGCGACCGTGAGGTCTTGCTGGCGCGCGGTACCCGCCGCGTCTTCCCGGACGGAGCCACGCTGTTCCGGGAGGGAGGGCATTCGTCGCACGTCGTCGTCGTGCTCTCCGGGCGGGTGAAGGTGTTCTTCACCGATCGCGAGGGTCGCGAGTCGATGCTCAACGTCCGGGGCACGGGCGACATTCTCGGTGAGCTCTCGGTGCTCGACGGTGAGCCGCACTCGGCGACCGTCGTCACCCTCGGGCCCCTCGCAGGGCTCGTCTTGCCGGCCGAGGAGTTCCGCGCGTTGCTCGCCGATCGGCCCGCTCTGTCGATGGCCGTGCTCGAGCTCGTCGTCGGCCGCCTGCGGGATGCCGACCGCAAGCGCGTCGAGTTCGGCTCGTACGACTCACGGGGCAGGGTCGCCCGTCGCCTGGTGGAGCTGGCGGAACGGTTCGGCGAGGAGGGGCGCAAAGGGGTGCGCATCACGTTGCGGCTCAGCCAGGAGGAGCTTGCCGGATGGACGGGCTCGTCGCGGGAGGCGGTGGCGAAGGCCCTCGCCGACTTCCGGGGGCGCGGATGGGTCGAAACCGGACGACGAACCGTGATCGTGCTCGATCCGGCCGCGCTCGCGAACGAGGCTCGCTGAAGAACCTCTGCCGTGTGTGTCGAAGTGCATGGACGCCCGAGGTTGTGGGGCGCACACTCGCGGCGCCACGAACACCCGCTACAGGCCCAGGGGGCAGGGGGACGACATGACCACACCCACGATCGAGACGACGCAACTCCTCGACGACGAGATGCTCCAGCGCTTCGACGAGCGAGCGCCGGAGTACGACCGCGAGAACCGGTTCTTCCAGGAGGACTTCGACGAGCTGCGTGCCTCCGGTTACCTCGACGCCCCACTGCCCAAGGAGCTCGGGGGCGCCGGTCTCAACCTCACCGAGGTGAACCGGCTCCAGCGCCGGCTCGCGTACCACGCGCCCGCCACCGC
>JBOGFJ010000020.1:0-7745 GCA_050743385.1 Acidimicrobiia bacterium | reverse complement strand
CGGGCATGACCGCCGAGCGTCCTTCCTTGCCCTGGGCGCTGCCCTCGTAGACGGAGCGGAAGCACAACACGTGGGTGGCGAGGTCGCACGCCACCGCCAGGCAGGCGTCGATCACCGAGCCGAGCTGTCCCGGGAGCTCGAGGCCGCCCGTGTACCACGAGAGCTCGAGGCGCAGCGCGTCCTGCACGTCGACGACGCCCGCGCCCGAGAAGCCGGGCGGCTGGTCCATCCCGCCCGGGTAGGTGGCGATGCCGTCGATATCGGCCGGCGTGAGGCCGGCGTCGTCGATGGCGGCGAGGCAGGCGTCGAGGGTGAGGTCGAGAGGGTCGCGGTAGAGGCGGCGACCGACCTCCGATTGCCCGACCCCGCTGATCACCGCCCGCTTCTCCGCATGGTCCTTCGCCATCCTTACTGCTCCCCGTCGGTCTTCAGCGGCTCGAACAGCGGGATCCACACCGACTCGTCGCCGTCGACGTGCTCCTCGAACACGACCCGCACGGACATCCCGACGCGTACGTCGTCGACCGGGCAGTTGACGATGTTCGTGGTGAGGCGCACGCCCTCCTGTTCCACGATCTCGACGATCGCGACCACGTAGGGCGGCTCCGGGCCCGGCATCCACGGTTGGTGGTTGACCGAGTAGGTCAGCACGGTGGCACGCCCCGACACGTCTTCCACCTTGAGGTTCTTGCCGAAGCAGCGCGGGCAGCGCGTCACCGGCGGGTGCACATAGGCGCCGTCGTCCTGGCAGCGCAGGAACCGCAGCTCGCCGTCCTCGCCGCCGGTCCAGAAGTGGCGGTTGCGGTCGGTGAGGCGCGGCAGGATGCGGAAGGGTGGCTCGGTGGGGCTCACCGCGGAGCTCAGTCCTCCTCGGCTTCGGGGGCGGCGTCGAAGCCGTCGCGCGCGTGAGGGATGGCCTCGACCGCGGGGAGGAGACCGAACCCGGGCAGGGTGAGCATGATCGAGCCGAGGATCTCGTCCCAGCTCGCCCCGACCTCCTTGGCCAGGCGGGCATGGCGGCGCACGCCGGGCGGGTTGCGCAGGACGACCGTGCACACGAGGCGGATGAGCTCGTGCGTCTTGCGGTCGGGCGCCTTGAGTGAGTCGATCTGGCTCAGCCACGCGTTCTGGGCGGTGTGCAGCGCCGGGAACACCTCGTCGAGGGGCTCCTCGAACGGAAAGCTCCAGTCGGGCTGCTGCCTGCGTTCGGTCACGCGACGTCGGTAGTCATCCGGGGCCCTCCTCGAGCTCGACCACCGGCCACGTTAGGCACCCGCTCGGGCGGGGGTCGGCGTGGCCCTCCCCACCGATCCGGCAGCGTCAGCCGCGCGCAGGCAGGGCGGCGACGGCCACACCGCTGAGCTTGGCCTCGCCGTCCTGGTTCACGACCTCGCACTCGAGGTCGACGCGGCCCTCGCCGTCCTCCTCGTACTTCGACGCGATCCGGATCTTGGCGGTGAGGGTCTCGCCGGGCCAGGTCTGCTTGGTGAAGCGCACCTTGTACGACTTGAGGTTGCCGATGCCCACGTAGTCGGTGAGGGCGGTCGCCAGCATCCCGGCGGTGAACATGCCGTGGCCGAACACGCTCGGCAGCCCGGCCTCCTTGGCCTTCACCTCGTCGGTGTGCATCGGGTTGAAGTCGCCCGATGCGCCCGCGTACATGACGAGGTCGGTGCGGGTGAGCTCGTGGCTCTTCTCCGGGGCCTCGTCACCCTTCTCGACGTCCTCGTAGAACAGCTGCTGCTCCGACATGAGGCATGGTGGTACCCGGTCCCTGACACGACTGTCAACTTCGCGGCATCATGCGACGCCCGCACGACCGGGGAGGCGTTCCATGACAGTGACCGAGGTCGTCGACGCCGATCTGTTCGGCACGGCCGGGCAGCACGTCGCCACCAGCGTCCCGCGAGCGGGGGCGGCCGAGCGCGCCGGCGTGGTGCGGGCGTCGCTCGTCGGTCGGCGGTTCGAGTCGGCGGTCGACGTCGCCGTCCGCGACGGCGATCGCCTCCTGGGGCTGGTGACGATCGAGACGCTGCTGGCCGCCGACGAGGACGCCGTTCTCGTCGACCTCATGGACGCCGACCCGCCGGTCGTCGCCCGTGGGACCGACCAGGAGGTGGCGGCCTGGCAGGCCGTGCACCACGGCGAGCACAGCCTGGCCGTCGTCGACGAGTCGGGCAACTTCCGCGGACTCATCCCGCCCACCCGGATGCTGTCGGTGCTGCTGGAGGAGCACGACGAGGACCTCGCCCGCATCGGCGGCTACGTCGCCGGCTCCACGCAGGCGCGCCGGGCGAGCGAGGAGCCGGTCATCCGTCGGTACTGGCACCGGCTCCCGTGGCTGCTGATCGGCCTCGTGGGCGCGATGCTCGCCGCGCTCGTGGTCGGCTCGTTCGAGGAGCAGCTCACCGTGAACGTCGAGCTGGCGTTCTTCGTGCCGGGGATCGTCTACATGGCCGGCGCGGTCGGCAACCAGACGACGACACTCATCGTGCGGGGCCTGTCAGTCCAGGTGCCGATCCGACACGTCGTGCGCCGCGAGCTGGTCACCGGCCTCGCGATGGGGGTCACGATCGCCCTGCTCTTCCTACCGTTTGCGTTCGTGCTCTTCGACAGCAGCGACGTCGCCGCCGCGGTCGTGCTCGCACTGCTGGCAGCCTGTTCCACCGCCACCATCGTGGCGATGACGCTGCCGTGGGCGCTTTCGCGCCTCGGCGTCGATCCCGCGTTCGGCGCCGGGCCGCTAGCGACGGTGGTGCAAGACCTGCTCTCGATCCTCATCTACTTCGCGATCGTCGTGGTCGTGGTGGGCTGATGCCGGCGCCCGGCTGGTCGCCGCGAGCTGTCCCGGACGAGCTGCAGGCCCGCTACCGGCGCGAGGGCCTCTGGAACGACGACACGCTGGGCGAGATGCTCGCCGCTGCCCTCGACGAGCACGCCGCCCTCGACTTCCGCATCTGGTCGCGCACGCGGCCGTTCCGGTCGACGCTCGGGGCGGTGTACGAGCGCGCCCGCGGGTTCGCCGCCGGGCTGCGCGCCCGAGGTGTCGGCCCCGGCGACGTGCTCGCATTCCAGCTCCCCAACTGGTGAGAGGCGGCGGCAACGTTCTGGGGCGCGACCGCCCTCGGGGCCGTGCTCGTGCCGGTGGTGCACTTCTACGGCCCCAAGGAGCTCGGCTACATCCTGCGCGAGTCGCGCGCCAAGGCCCTCGTGACCGCGGACGCGTTCGGGCACCTCGACTACGTCGCCGGCCTCGAGACGCTGCGCGGCGACCTCCCCGACCTCGAGCTCGTCGTGGTGGTGCCGGCGGAGCCGCGCGCGCCCGCCCCGGGCGGCACCGTCGCGTTCGACGACGTCGCCGCCGAACCGCTGGCCGCGCCGCTGCCGATCGACCCCGACGCGCCCGCAGTCGTGGGCTACACGTCGGGCACCACCGCCGACCCGAAGGGCGTGGTGCACTCGCACCGCACGCTCACCGCCGAGGTGCGCCAGCTCCTCGGCATCCAGGCGCCCGGCGACCGAGCGATGCTCGTGGGCGCCCCGGTCGCGCACGCGATCGGGATGCTCGCGGGGCTGCTGGGCCCGCCCTACCGCGCCCAAGCCGTCCATCTCATCGACGTGTGGGAGCCCGCCGCGGTGCTCGACGCCATGGTGGAGGCCGACCTCACCGCCGGCGCCGGCGCCACGTTCTTCTGCCAGAGCCTGCTCGACGCCCCCGGGTTCGGGCCCGAGCACGTCGAGCGGATGGGCAACGTCGGCCTCGGCGGCGCGGCAGTGCCGGCGGCGTTCGCCGACCGCGCCGAGGGCCTCGGCATCGGCATCGCCCGGTCGTACGGCTCGACGGAGCACCCGTCGACCACAGGCAGCAGCTGGGATCTGCCGCGCGAGAAGCGCAACCACACCGACGGGCGCCCGCTCGCGGGCGTCGAGGTGCGCATCGTCGACGACGCCGGGCGCGACCTCGACGTCGGCGAGCCGGGCGAGATCTGGAGCCGGGGCCCCGACCTCTTCACCGGCTACACGAACCCGGCACTCACCAAGGACGCGGTCGACAGCGACGGCTGGTACGCCACCGGCGACATCGGCAAGCTCGACGTCGACGGCTTCCTCACCATCACCGACCGGAAGAAGGACGTGGTCATCCGCGGCGGCGAGAACGTGAGCGCCGCCGAGGTGGAGGAGGTGATGGCGCGGCTGCCCGGAGTCGCCGAGGTGGCCGCGGTCGCCGCGCCCGACGCCCGCCTGGGCGAGCACGTGTGCGCGTTCGTCCGCGGCGCGCCCGGCGGTGACGTGCCCGACCTCGCCGCGGTGCGCGCCCACCTCGAGGCTGCCGGTTTGGCGCGTCAGAAGTGGCCCGAGGAGCTGCGCGTCGTCGACGAGCTTCCCCGCACGCCGTCGGGCAAGGTCAAGAAGTACGTGCTGCGCGAGCTCCTCCGCGACGAGCACCAGTAGCCGTCACACCCCGGCGCTACCCTTGCCGTCAACCGACGACTTCCCCCTGTTGTCTCCGGCCGCAGGAGGAAGGAATGGCGACCGAGTACGTGACCCATCAAGACCTGAACGCGCTGCGAGCAGACGTCCGCGGAGAGTTCGCCGAGCTCCGGGGAGAGTTCGCCGAGTTCCGCGGCGAGGTCCGCGGGGAGTTCGCCGAGCTCCGCGGGGAGGTCCGCGGCGAGATCGGAACCCTCGGAGGCGAGATCGGCACCCTCCGAGGCGAGATCGGCACCCTCCAAGGCGAGATCGGCACCCTCCGAGGGGAGATCGGAACACACACGCGCACGGTCATCTACGCCAATGTCGGTCTGGCCATCGGCATCGGCGGTCTCGTGCTGGCCGCCACGCAACTCGCCTGATCGTCAGGGCGACGCCTGTGGCCGCGCCGTGGCGCGCACGGTGATCTCGAATGCGTCGCCGGGCGTGAGCAGCTGAAGCAGCGAGAAGTCGACGATGCCGGTGACCTCCACGAACACCGCCTGGTCGTCGGCCGCCACCCGGCTGCCGCGCAGGGACCGGCGGTCGAACTGCTCGGCGAGCGACGTCTCCGCCCTCTGCTCGGCGGCGGCGGGCTCGAGACGCACCTCCCCGGCCCGGCGGTAGGCGCTCTCGTCGAGCGCAGACGCTCCGGCAATCGCGGCGGCGTCCGCCGCCGAGGCCAGCGCGCGCCGCTCCGAGAACGCCCGCCACAGATCGAGGCTGATCCCGCCGAGGAGCAGGAGCATCAGGCACAGCCCGAGCATCCAGACCGTCATGGTGCCCGACTCGCCCCGCGCGCGCATCAGAAGCTGCGGTACTGGTCGACGGGCTCAGCGTGGCGGGCGGTCCAGCTCCACGCTCCAACAGCTCCGATCCCCGGAATGTCGACCGCCGGCATGCTCACCGTGACCCTCGCGGTCACGGTGCCTCCCCGCTGAAGTCGCGCACCGGAAGCACAATCGAGTGCGACGTCGACTCCGCCGCGCAGGCCGAGATTGTCCGCCATCGTCGCGCCGACGTCACCCGCCGCACCCGGATCGCAGGTTCCTCCCACGGCGACCGTCCGTGCGGCCTCCCGGGCGATGGCGCGCGCGACCGACTGCCGCTCGGACCATGTCGGCAGGGTCAGTACCAACATCGCGATCGGGAAAACGAGCAATCCCACCCCGAGCGCGAGCTCGGCCGCGACATAACCTTGCTCACCGCGCGGTCGCGTGAGCATCACGGCGCGCGCTCCTTCACCGACTGCGCCTCCAGCGTGAACGACCAGTCAGGTATCACACCGGGCAGCCAACCGTGGAGGACCACGTCGGCGTGCGCCCGCATGACGTCGTCACGACCGTCCTCACGGCACCCCACTCGAACGCCGGTACCGAGCCCTCCACCGAGGAGGTCGTCGACCACGTCACCCGCGCGCGCTTCGCATTCGGCCGCGCTCGCCCCGAACCGGCCGCCCGCGCGCGCGCCCTCGTCGACCGCCGCCCGGACGACACCGCGCGCATAGAGGAACACCACGAAGTTCGCCATCATCACGAACGCGATCAGCGAGAAGCCGGTCGCGGCGACGTACTGCGCCGTCGTCATGCCATCCTCACTGCGAGGACCGCGATGGCGTCGCCGCTCGGGCATCGACGAGCTCCGCAGGTTCAGACGCCGAGCTGACCTCGGATCCAGTTGACGATGTCGAGGCCGAGCGCTTGGAGCACCGCCCAGATCGCGACCAGTGCGGCGATCCCGAGGGCAGCATTCCCGAGCAGCTCGGCCGTGGTCATCCCGTCGTCCCCCACCATGCGCTTCACGCACGTCTCCTCTCTCTGTTCTCTGTCCAAACAAACAACCAACGCTTCGATCAACGACTGCCGAAGATCACCGAGGGGAGCGGCGCGGCGATGAACAGGAGCATGATCGGCGCAAGCACTCCGATCGTCGGCACGAGCATCGCCGCCCGCCGTTTCGTCGCCAGCCGGCGCAGATCCTCCCTGCGGGCATCGCGAAGGTCCTCACTCAGCGAGCGAAGGGCGCTCCCGAGGTCGACGCCGCGCTCCGCCCCAGCCGCGAACAGGTTGTAGGTCCGGGCGGCGTTGGACTCGGGCGTCAGCTCCGCCGCTCGGCGGAAGGCCGCGGGCTCGGGCATCCCGCTCCGGATCCAAACGAGTACGGCATCGAGCTCCTCCACCATCACGCCCGACCCGCGATCGACGATGCGCTGCGTCGCTTGGACCGGCCCGGCGCCGGTGCGGATATGGATCGCCAAGAGCTGGTTGACGGTGTAGAGCTCGAGTCGGATCCGCTCCGTGCGCTCGACGACGGCACGGTCGACACGACCGCGCCAGCGCGCGGCACCAAACGTGAAGCCACACAGCGCCAGCAGCAGCGTCAGGATTGGAGACCGCAGCAGCACCGCGCCCAACGCCACGCCCGCCGCCGTGTAGAGGACCGCCTGCCCGAGGGCCCGGATGCGGTACTCCTCCACACTCATGTCGAAGAACCCCGCGTGATGCAGTCGCAGACGGAGGTGCTCGTCGCTGCGCGACTCCAGGAGGCCTCCGAGCCGGCGGGTCAGGGACACCAGAGGCGGTCCAAAAATCGTTCGTAGCGTGCTGCCGGACACGGCCGAGGACGGCCGAGCCACCGCCATCACGTCGGCGCTGCGTCCGAGCCCCGCCCGGGCGACGATCGTGTACGGACGCACGCGGGACGCAAGCCGCACCGTCGGCCGTATCACCAGCCCGGCGAGCCCGGAGAGCACGAGACCGACCGAGATGGCAGCGAGGACCGTGAGCGACAGGCTCACTCCGACGCCCCCACGTGAGCACCAGCGCCGAAGACACGGCGCTCGTACTGGCTTCGACCGAGCCGGCTGATCACGACGTAGCCGATCACGCTGAGGACACCGCCCAGAGCAACGACGAGGAGGCCGCCGGCCGACTGGTAGAACTCACGGAACGGCCCCGGCCGGATCGTCAGCGCGACCAGCACGACCCATGGCAGAACGAGCACGACGCGTGCGTTGATCTTCATCTCGAGACCCTCGGTCTCGATCTCCTCTTGCACCTTGACGTCTCTCGTGGTGGTCGCGATGAGATCCTCGAGGATGTCCTTGACGATCTGACCACCCCGCTCCTGGGCGAGGGTTACTGGAGGCGACCGCGGCGGCGGACCCGAGGCGCTGGCCCATCGTGGCGCGCGTCCACGCCGACCGCGCCGGGTCGTACGTCGCGGGCGCGGTTCGTCCGGGGCTGACGCGCCGCGACGTCGAGGCGCTCCGGCTG
>JBOGFJ010000019.1:0-3452 GCA_050743385.1 Acidimicrobiia bacterium | reverse complement strand
CCCGAGTGCGCCCGCCCCGGCGCCCGAGCCCGCGCGAGCGGCGGGCGACGAGGTGATCCCGTTCGACAACATCCGGCGCCGCACCGCCGAGCACATGGTGCGGTCGAAGGCCACGAGCGCGCACGTGTACACGTCGGTCGAGGTCGACTTCGAGCGGGTCGAGCGCGCCCGGCGCGCCAACCGCGACGAGTGGCAGGCACGGGAGGGCTTCAGCCTCACCTACCTACCGTTCGTGATACGAGCGTTCTGCGATTCGATCGACGACTACCCGCACGTGAACTCGAGCGTCGACGGCGAGACCCTCGTCGTACACCACGACATCCATCTCGCGATCGCCGTCGATCTCGACTTCCACGGTCTCGTCGCACCCGTGATCCGCAACGCCGACGGCAAGCGCATCCGGCTCCTGGCCCGCGAGATCCGCGACCTCGCCGAGCGCGCCCGCACGCGCCAGCTGTTGCCCGACGACGTGATGGGCGGGACGTTCACGATCACGAACCCAGGGCCGTTCGGCACGTACATGACACTGCCGATCATCAACCAGCCGCAGGTGGCGATCCTGTCGACCGACAGTGTGCGGAAGCGGCCGGTCGTGATCGACGGCCCCGACGGTGATCCGACCATCGCGATCCGGCACGTCGGCCTGCTCACGCTGACGTGGGATCACCGTGCCTTCGACGGCGCCTACGCCGCCTCCTTCCTCGACGCGATGAAGCAGACCCTCGAGACCCGCCACTGGGAGGACGAGCTCGCGTGACGCGGGTGCGCGTGCGCTGGCTCGGGCGCGTGCCCTACCGCGAGGCCGACGACCTCCAGCGGGCGCTCCTCGACCAGGCCGCCGACGACTACCTGCTCCTGCTCGAGCATCCGCACGTCTACACGCTCGGTACCCAGGCCGATCCCCAGCATGTCCTCGTCCCGCCTACTTCGGTGGGCGCCGACCTCGTGCACACCGACCGCGGCGGTGACGTCACCTACCACGGCCCCGGCCAGCTCGTCGGGTACCCGATCGTCACGCTGCCCGAGTGGCGCGACGGCAAGGTCGACGTCGTCGCCTACGTGCGCCGGCTCGAGGCCGTGCTCATCGACGCGCTCGGTGACCTCGGCGTGGAGGCCCACCGGGCCGAGCGTTACACCGGGGTGTGGGTGGGCGACGAGAAGATCGCCGCCATCGGCGTGCGCGTCTCCCGCGGCCGCACGCGCCACGGCTTCGCCCTCAATGTCGACCCCGACATGGCGATGTTCGACCACATCGTGCCGTGCGGGATCGCGGACAAGGGGGTGACCTCCCTCGCCACGCTCCCGGTATCCACTCCCGATATGCGGAGCGTCGTCGACGTGGTCGTGCACCGTTTCACCGAGCGGTTCGGCTACCAAGCCGATGAGCGCCAGGACGTCGCCTGGCGTCCCGCGCACCTGTCGCCGGTTCTTGTGTGCTCAGATGACCGAAACAGTCGCCTCAGCACACAAGAACACGCAACGGCCCCGGTTCGGCTCCTGGGCAGGTTGGCCGATGCGGGGGTGGAGGTGCCCGAGGAGGATCCGGCGTTCCGGCGGCCGGAGTGGATGAAGGTGCGGGCCGATCTCGGGGCGGGGTACCGGGAGACGAAGCGGCTGATGCGCACGCTCGACCTGCACACGGTGTGCGAGGAGGCCGGGTGCCCCAACATCTACGAGTGCTGGGCCGACAAGACCGCCACCTTCATGATCCTGGGGGAGCGGTGCACGCGTGCGTGCGGGTTCTGTCTCGTCGATACCCGCCATCCCGAGCCCCTCGACGAGGACGAGCCGCAGCGAGTCGCCGACGCGGTGGCGCAGCTCGGGCTCGCGCACGCGGTGGTGACGAGCGTGGCGCGCGACGACGTTCCCGACGGCGGCGCGGCCGTCTTCGCGGCGACGATCCGCGCCGTCCGCGCCCGCACACCATTGACGCGGGTCGAGGTGCTGATCCCCGACTGCAAGGGAGATCCCGACGCGCTGGCGACGATCTTCGACGCCCGGCCCGACGTGCTCAACCACAACCTGGAAACGGTGGCGCGGCTCCAGCGGGCGGCGCGGCCGTCGGCGGCGTACTTCCGGTCGCTCACCCTGCTGGCGAGGGCCAAGCGAGCCGGGCTCACCACGAAGTCGGGGATCATCCTCGGGATGGGGGAGACGGAGGACGAGCTCCGCGGCGCGATTGCCGACCTGCGCAGCGTCGGCGTCGACATCCTCACGCTCGGCCAGTACCTGCGCCCCTCGCCGCGCCACCTCCCGGTCGTGAGGTGGTGGAGCCCCGACGAGTTCGCGGCACTGGGAGCGTATGCCGAGGCCCTCGGCTTCGCCCACGTGGAGTCGGGTCCGCTCGTGCGCTCCAGCTATCACGCCCGCCAAGCGGTCGATGCCGCCGCGGACAGTTCCAGCCTGCCGGTTTCCCTCCCGTAGGCTCGACCGCGTATGGGCCGGGTGCTCGACGCGATCTCCGACGATCTGGCCGCGTTCCTCGAGGCGCAACCGGTGTTCTTCGTCGCCACCGCGCCCACCGACGGGCGGGTGAACCTCTCGCCCAAGGGCCTCGACTCCTTCCGCGTGCTCGACTCGACGACGGTGGCCTATCTCGACCTGACCGGCAGCGGCGTCGAGACGATCGCGCACCTGCGCGAGAACGGCCGCATCACGCTCATGTTCTGCGCGTTCGAAGGCGCTCCCAACATTGTCCGGGTCTACGGCCGCGGCGAGGTGCTCGCGGTGGGGGAGGCAGAGGGCGATGCGCTGCTCGGCGAGTTCCCGACGATCGTCGGTGCCCGTTCTGTCATCCGGGTCGCGGTCGAGCGGGTGGCGACATCGTGCGGGTACGGCGTGCCGCTCATGCGGTACGAGGGACCGCGTTCTCGGCTGATCGAATGGGCCGAGGCCCGCGGTCCCGAAGGGTTGGCCGCCTACCGGTCGGAGAAGAACGCGCTGAGCATCGACGGCCTCCCCGGCGTGTGATCTCGAGCGGGCGGATCAGGGAGCAGCCGACTTCGGGCGCCGCGGGCGGTGGAGAGAGCGAAGGACGCGCTTGGCCGCTCGCACCGGGGGGCCGAGAGGGCTGGTCGCGAGTCGCCGGCGCCAATGCGGGGGCGCGGGTCGTACCGGCAGTAGTGGCGGCTTCCCCGCGCGGCCCTTCACGAGGACGAGGATGAACTCCGGATCGTCCAGACTCTCGGGCGGTGCGAACGCCCCGATCGAGAGGTCGAGCCCCGCCTTTCGGCGCGCCGCGACGAGGAAGTCGAGGAAGGTATCGGCGTCCCAGCAGTGAAAATGGATGCTGTAGTGCTCGGCCATGAGACGTTCGGCGTGGTCCTCCACGTCCTCGGGATTGGCCTTCACCACGTGACGGGTCCAGTCGAGATAGTGCTCTCGCCGCGTACGGTCGGCCCCCTCGTCGTGCTCGCGGAGTAGGTGCTCGACGCTGGTCAGCTCACGATCGT
>JBOGFJ010000018.1:0-22576 GCA_050743385.1 Acidimicrobiia bacterium | reverse complement strand
GCTCGCCGCTCCCGCGCAATCCTGGCAACCCGCGGGCCGGCAAAGCCGGCCCCCTCATCGGTGGATGGCAGCTCCTCGCTCGAGCCAGCCCGGGAGAGCGGTCACACCCGCGTCGCGGAGCTGCATGGCGAGTCGGGCGTTCGGCTCGGCATAGCGCGCCGTCAGCTCAGCCCGCACGTCATCCGGTACGGCCTCGCGAGCGGCACGCCCGTTGATCCGGTAGTACGCCGCCCGCAGCCGTCGCTTCAGGTCGGGATGGCGGCGCAGGAAGCGCTCGAAGCGATCGTTGGCGCCGAGCGCGATCCGCTGGAAGCCACGAAAGCGGAACGCCGTCGTGCGGTTCTCGGAGCTGATCTCGGTCGCCGGGAACGCATCGGGATCGATCTCGAGCCAGGTCGCGACGTCGCGCAGCACGGTTGCCGGTGAGCCCATGAGGTCGTCGAAGAAGAGCACCCGAAGGCGGGGACCGAACCCGTCCCGCCACGGGGGCAGAAAGTCGGCATAGCAGCCCCCGAGGAAACCGAACCAGCGCTCGTTGTCGGGATCGGAGAAGTCGGGCAGGGAGAGACGGTCGGCGGTGGCGAGGTACTCCTCGACTGTCAGCGTCTCGGGGATGCGCAGCCGCGCCTTCTGGAACGAGAAGAACGAGACGAACCGGCTGACCGGTTCGCGGAGCACGAGCAGGATCCTCACGTCGGGCCCGAGGAGCTCGCCGATCTTCGCTACCAGCGCCTCACCGCCGTAGAAGTAGGAGGGCGTCGCCTCGAGCCGTACGGGGCGGTCGCCCGCGTCCGCGAAGTACGACTCGTACACCGACACCGGAGCGAGCGGCTGCCCGTAACGGACGGGGAGGAAGTAGCGCGTCTCCTTCACCGCCGAGGTCGCGACCTGCGGATGAGCCTGGAGCGAGACGAACAGCGATGTCGTCCCCGCCTTGTTGACCCCGGCGATGATCGCGTTCGCCCCGCGGATGGTCATGCGACGAACCTACCCCCGCAGTCGGGGCCAAGCGCTGGTCGAGATGGTGTTGAAGTCGTACACCGACCAGCCCACCGCTTCGGCTTCGCGGCTGGCGCGCACGAAGCCCTCGTAGTCGGCCGGCGTGGCGCCGTCGCCGATTCCGCCGATCGTGTGCACCGTGGCGTTCTCGTCGCGCAGGTTGCGCCGGAGGCGACGGACGTTCTCCTCCGTGTACCGGAAGCCCTCGCGGTACCCCGAGTCGTCGGTCCGGTTGGTCCAGTAGCTCATCGGCATCCACACGTCGTAGAGCGGCTCGATCCGCTGCCACGGGAAGTCGGGCCAGTAGAGCGGGTTCACCACCTCCAGCAGCACCGGCTCGAGGACGATGGCGGCGACAGCCCCGCGCTCACCCACGAGGTCACGCACCCGCTCGGAGAAGTCGACGAGGGCGTCGTTGCGCGCCGGCACGTCGGGAACTCCCTCCGTCCACTCGAGGTCGAGGGCGAGCCCGTCGAAGCGCTCGCCGTCGGCCTGGAAACGATGGATCGCGCGGACGTGGCGGAGATCGGCGTCGAGATCGGCCAACCGAGGGAGGTACCAGCCGACGACCGCGACGTCGTTTCGGTGCGCCCGCCGGACGAACTTGCCGAGAAGGTCGGGATCGATCGTGTCGCCAGGTGAACGCGCGTCCTCCTGCGCCGCTTGGAGGTAGAGCGTGCGGACGCCGAGTGCGGCCATGTCGTCGACGCTCTCGGGCGTCACCGCGGGCGGTGCGCCGCCCTGCTGGAACTCGGGAACGTAGTCGTAGACGTCGACCCACGTGCCGAGGTCCTCGTAGGGCTCGAGCTGGCCCGGTGCCAGCACCCGTACCGGTGGCGAGGCGCGGTCGGACGAGTCGCAGGCGACACCCGCTACTACGAGGAACGCGAGCGCGACCGCCGGGAGGAAGGAGCGGTGCACGCCGTCACGGTAGGCGGGCGCAGTCAGTCGCCGGCGTCGGGGCTCTCGGAGTCGGCGGCGCTCTCCCCCTCCTCCAGGCGAGCAGCGTCGGAGAGCACCGTGACCTTGTCGTCGGCGACCTCCACGAAGCCTCCGTCGACCGAGAAGGCCTCCTCGCCGGCACTGCTCGTCCCCCCACCGGGCAGCAGCACCCGCACCTCGCCGACACCGAGCGCGCCGAGGAACGGCGCGTGGCCGGGGAGGAAGGCGATCTCGCCGTCGGTCGTGCGGCACACGACCATGTCGGCCTCGCCCTCGTACAGCACGCTCTCGGGCGCGACGAGCTCGACGCGGAGCGGCACTCAGCTCACCCCCCTGGGCGCGTTGGGTCGGAAAGCTGGCACAGAGCACCGGTTCCCGACCCGACGCAACATGATGGTCAGCTCTCCTGCAGCTGCTTGTTCTTCTCGAGCACGGTCTCGACACCGCCGACGTTGAAGAACGCCTGCTCGGGGATCTCGTCGAGCTCGCCGCTGACGAGCGCCTCGAACGACTCGACGGTCTCCTCGACCGGGACGTAGATGCCCTTCAGACCGGTGAACTGCTCGCCCACGAAGAACGGCTGCGACAGGAAGCGCTCGACCTTGCGCGCCCGGCTCACGATCACCTTGTCCTCCTCGGAGAGCTCGTCGATGCCGAGGATGGCAATGATGTCCTGGAGCTCCTTGTAGCGCTGGAGCACCTCCTGGGTCCGGAGCGCGACCGCGTAGTGGCGGTCGCCGACGATCTCGGGCGCGAGGATCGTCGAGGTCGACGACAGCGGGTCGACCGCCGGATAGATCCCGAGCGCGGCGATCTGGCGCGAGAGCTCGGTGGTGGCGTCGAGGTGCGCGAACGTCGTGAACGGGGCCGGGTCGGTGTAGTCGTCGGCGGGCACGTACACCGCCTGCACCGACGTGATCGACCGGCCCTTGGTCGACGTGATTCGCTCCTGGAGCTCGCCCATCTCGTCGGCCAGCGTCGGCTGGTAGCCCACCGCCGACGGCATGCGACCGAGCAGGGTCGACACCTCCGAGCCCGCCTGCACGAATCGGAAGATGTTGTCGACGAAGAGCAGCACGTCCTGGTTCTTCACGTCGCGGAAGTACTCGGCAACCGTGAGCGCGGACAATCCGACGCGGAGACGCACGCCCGGCGGCTCGTCCATCTGCCCGTAGACGAGCGCTGCCCGCTCGATCACGCCCGACTCCTGCATTTCGAGCCAGAGGTCGTTGCCCTCACGCGTGCGCTCGCCGACGCCTGCAAACACGGAAACCCCACCGTGCTGCGTGGCGACGCGGTGGATCATCTCCAGGATGATGATGGTCTTGCCCACGCCGGCGCCGCCGAACAGGCCGATCTTGCCGCCCTTCACGTAGGGCTCGAGAAGGTCGACGACCTTGATGCCGGTCTCGAACATCTCCTTGCGCGGCTCGAGCTCGTCGAACGGCGGGGGCTCGCGATGGATGTCCCAGCGATCCTCGATGCCGGTGAGCTGATCGGCGGGGATGTCGAGGGGCTCGCCGATCACGTTGAAGACGTGGCCGAGCACGCCCTCACCGACGGGCACGGTGATCCCGCGTCCGGTGTTCCGGACGACCGCGCCCCGCGGTAGCCCGTCAGTGGGCTTCAGGCAGATGGCTCGGATGCGAGCATCGCCGATCTGCTGGGCAACTTCGGCCGTGATCGTGATCGTCTCGCCCTCGAGCTCGACGTCCATCTCCAGCGCGGTATTGATCTCGGGGAGGGCGTCGGACGGGAACTCGACGTCGACGACCGGGCCGGCGATGGCGACGATGCGCCCGTCCTTGAGCTCGGTCTGCTGGTCGGCGGTAACGGTCATGCTCGTGCTCCTAATTCTCGTGCGCGGGGATGGCGAACGGGCGGGTATGGGAACCGTCGACCGCGTCGACGAGTACGTCCTCGGCATGCGGGTGCTTCCCTTGGCGCAGCGCCTCGGCGCCGCCCACGACCTCCATGATCTCGGTCGTGATTGCGTCCTGGCGGGCCCGGTTCATCACCCGCCGGAGGCTCGTCATGAGGTCGTCGGCGTTGTCGGTGGCCGACTTCATGGCGCGCTGGCGGGCGGCGTGCTCGGATGCCGCTGCGTTCAGGAGAGCGGCGTAGACACGGGCTTCGGCGTATCGCGGGAGCAGCCGCTCCAGGATCACCTCCGGCGACGGCTCGAACTCGTAGGCAGCGGTGGCGGTCGGTGACGGCTTGGCATCACCGCCCAGCACGACGTCGCGATCGAGAGGCATGAGGGGGCGAACGACCACCTCCTGCTTCCCGGCCGAGATGAACCGGGTGTAGATGAGCTCGACCAGGTCGACCCGACCCTCGAGATACGACTCCCGGACGGCATCGGCGATGGTCCGGGCGTCCTCGTACGACGGCTGGTCGCTGAAGCCCGAGAACGTGGCGTCGATGCGGAAGTTGCGATAGCGGAAGTAGCTCTCGGCCTTCCGGCCCACGAGGAACAGCGCGTAGTCGCGTCCCTGTCCGTCCTGCTCCCTCATCGATCCCTCGGCTGCGCGGATGACCGCCGAGTTGTACGCGCCGCAGAGCCCGCGGTCGGCGGTGAGCACCACGTGACCGACTCTTGCGATCTCGGGCCGTCGGGTGAGCAACGGGCTCTCGACACCCGTGCTCGCCGCGCCGAGGTCGCGCACCACCTCGGTGATCAGGTCGCTGTAGGGCACCGCCGCGGCCACGCGCGCCTGTGCGCGGACGATGCGGCTGGCCGCGATCAGCTCCATCGCGCGGGTGATCTTCCTCGTCGACTGCACACTGTGGATCCGCCGTCGCAGGACCCGCTCTTGCCCGCCGGCCATCTCTACTGCTCCGCTCGCTGCGGCGCAGGGTACCTGCGCCGCGGGCGCTCGCTCCGACGCCAAGTCGACGGGCAACGAGTCGATCGTGCCGGACTCATTCCTTGTCGCTCCGCTCGCTGCGGGCCGGGGTACCCGGCCCGTGGGCGCTCGCTCCGACGCCAAGTCGACAGGCGACGAGTTGAACGTGCCGCTCTCATTCCTTGTCGGCTCACTCGTGATTCCCGCATTCCTCGGTCACTCCGTGGCGAGCGTCTTGGCGGACTCGGCTTCGCCGAGCGCCTCCGCTTCCGTGGCGCCCGGGTCGGCCTCGCCCCGCTCGGCCCGGGTGGCGGCCTGGAACCCGGCTTTGAAGTCGTCGACGGCCGTCTTCAGCTCGACCTCGTCGGGGAGCGCGCCGGTCTCGCGGATGGCGTCGAGCATCCCCGCGTACCGGGTGCGGAACCACTCGAGCAGCTCGGTCTCGAAACGGCGGACGTCGTCGACAGCCAGCTCGTCGAGGGCGCCACCGGTGCCCGAGTAGATCGCGATCACCTGCTCTTCGACCGGCAGAGGTGAGTTCAGTGGCTGCTTGAGCAGCTCGGTGAGGCGATAGCCGCGGTCGAGCTGTGCTCGAGAGACTCGGTCGAGCTCGGAGCCGAAGGTCGCGAACGCCTCCAGCTCACGGAACTGCGCCAGGTCGAGCTTGAGCGTGCCCGACACCGACTTCATCGCCTTGATCTGGGCGTTGCCGCCGACTCGCGACACCGAGATGCCCACGTCGACGGCGGGCCGTACCCCCGACTTGAACAGGTCGTCGATGAGGTAGATCTGGCCGTCGGTGATCGAGATCACGTTGGTCGGGATGTACGCGGAGACGTCGCCGCCCTTGGTCTCGATGACGGGAAGGGCGGTGAGGGAACCGCCACCCTTCTCGTCGCTCAGCTTGGCCGCGCGCTCGAGGAGCCGGCTGTGCAGGTAGAAGACATCGCCCGGGTACGCCTCTCGGCCCGGCGGGCGTCGCAGCAGCAGCGAGAGCTGGCGGTACGCCTCGGCCTGCTTCGAGAGGTCGTCGTAGACGACGAGCGCGTGCTCGCCGTTGTCCATCCAGTGCTGGCCCATCGCGCAACCGGCATAGGGCGCGAGGTACTTGAACACCGCCTCGTCGGCCGCGGGGGCGTTCACGACCACGGTGTACTCCATCGCGCCGTGCTCCTCGAGCGTCGCGACCGTCTGCGCGACGGTCGAGCTCTTCTGGCCGACCGCGACGTAGATACACTTCACGCCCAGGCCGCGCTGGTTGATGATCGTGTCGACCGCGATGGTGGTCTTGCCGGTCTTGCGGTCGCCGATGATGAGCTCGCGCTGGCCCCGACCGATCGGAGTCATGGCGTCGATCGCCTTGATGCCCGTCTGCAGCGGCTCCTTCACCGGCTGACGGTCGACGATGCCGGGTGCCTGCACCTCGAGTCGACGAACCGTGTCGGTCGCGATCGGGCCCTTGCCGTCGATGGGGTGGGCGAGCGGGTTCACCACGCGCCCGATGAGGGCGTCGCCTACCGGCACCGAGAGGATGCGGCCGGTCGCGCGGGCGGTGTGTCCCTCCTCGATGACGTCGGCCTCACCGAGGATCACCGCGCCAATCGACTCCTCGTCGAGGTTCAATGCGAGACCCAGGTGGCCGCCCTCGAACTCGAGCAGCTCGTTGACCGACGTCTCGGGCAGGCCCGAGACCCGGGCGATCCCGTCGCCGACCTCGAGGACCCGGCCGACCTGGGCCTTGATCGTGTCGGGCTCGAAGCTCTCGACGTGCTTGCGGAGCGCCGCGGCGATCTCGTCGGAATTGATCGTGAGTTCCGGCATGTGCGTCAGATCCTTTCGCGAAGCTGATCGAGGCGGTGGCGGACCGTCCCGTCGATGACGGTGTCGCCGACGGTGGCCACGAGCCCACCGAGCACGGCCGGATCGACGATGACCTTCAGCTCCACCCGCTTGCCGGTGGCCTGGGAGAGCGCCGTCTCCAGACGCTGCTGCTGCGTGCGGTCGAGGGGGATGGCGCTGCGGACCTCGGCGACCTCACGCTGACGCTCGTGCGCCGCCTTCTCGACGAAACGGTCGACGATGGCCGGGAGGTCGTGGGCCCGACCGATGCCGGCCACGAAGGCGGTCATGGCGGCCGAGGCCGCCAGCGACTTGCCGCCCATGAGCTGCTCGACGACCGCCATGCGGCGCTCGGGCGGGAGGGCGGGATCGGTCAGCGCCATGCGCAGCTCGTCGGAGCCTTCGAACGCGCGGGCGAACCGGAACAGGTCGTCCTCGACCTCGCCGAGGAGTCCCTCGGCTTTCGCCACCGCGAGCAGCGCGTCGGCGTACGCGTCGATCCGGTCGCCACCTGGGCGGTCGGTCATCGGCGGCCGTTCCCAACGTCGTCGATGTAGCTGTCGATGAGCGCCGTCTGGGTGTCGCGGTCGAGGCTGCGCTCGACCACCTTCTCGGCCAGCTCGATCGAGAGCTCGGCCATGCGGCTGCGCAGGTCGGCCGTCGCCCGGTCGGTGGCGAGCTCCACGTCTTGCTGTGCCCGGGCCCGGATCTCCGCCGCGTCGGCCTCGGCTCGAGCGGTCAGGTCGCGCTTGAGCTGGTCGGCCGACTGGCGGGCCTCCTCGATGATCCGACCGGCCTCGTTGCGGGCGTCGGCGAGCTGGCTCTGGTACTGCGCCAGCACCGATTCGCCCTCCGCCCTCGCCTGCTCGGCCCGCTCGAGGTCGCCGCGGATGCGGTCTTCCCGCTGCTTCATCATGTTGCGGACGCCGGGCAACGCGAACTTCCACAGCACCACGAGCAGGACCAGGAACGCCAGGCCGCCCCAGATGATCTCGTTCGTCTCGGGCAGGATCGGGCTCGGTGCCTCCTGGCAGTCGTCGATCTCGCCGCCGTCTTCGAGGATGTGCGCGCACTCCTCGGCCGCGTGGTCGGCGAAATCGGGTTCCTCTTCGCCCTGCGGCTCCCCACCCTCGCCGGCCCCGGCGATGCCGGGAGCCGCGAGCACGACGAGCACGCCGATGCCGAGGCTCGCAAGGAGCTGTCGCATGCGCATCGTCGACTCCTAGGCGAGGATGAACGCGAGCACGAAGCCGAACAGCGCCAGCGCTTCGGTGAAGGCGATGCCGAGGAACATGGTGGTTCGCACCATGCCGGCGGCCTCGGGCTGGCGGGCCATCGCGGTGATGGCGTTCCCCACCACGAGCCCGATGCCGATACCCGGGCCGATGGCGGCGCCACCGTAGACGACGCCGCGGCCGAGAGCGGTGAGCCCGTCGACCAGCTCGCCGGGGTCTTGTTCTGCGAGGAAGCGGAGCAAGGGAGATTCCTCCTGAATCGGTTAGCTAGATGACGTCTAGTGCTCGGGATGCATCGACGACCCGATGTACACGGCCGTCAGGATCGTGAAGATGAACGCCTGCAGGAACGCGACCAGGAGCTCGAACCCGGTGAGCGCGATCAACAGCAGGAACGGGAACGGGAGGATCACCACGGTGACGTTCTTGGCGAACAGCGCGGCCGACAAGACGGCGAAGGTCACGAGGATGAGGTGACCGGCGAGCATGTTGGCGAAGAGTCGAACCGCCAGCGAGAACGGCCGCACGATGAACACCGAGATGAACTCGATGGGCACGATCAGGATCAGCATCGGCCAGGGCACGCCCGGTGGGATGGTCGAGTTCTTGAGGTAGTGCAGCGGGCCCTGCTTCATGATCCCGACGATGTTGTAGATGAACCACACCAGCAGCGCGAGCACGAACGGAACCGCCATGCGGGCGTTCCCGGGGAACTGGATGAACGGCAGGATCTCGAACAGGTTGATGAAGAGGATGAAGAAGAACATCGCGAGCAGGAACGGCAGGTAGCGCATCCCGTCGGGCCCGATGGTCTGCATGATGATGCCATCGCGGACGAAGTCGACGCTCGACTCGGCGACGTTCTGCACGCCCTGCGGCACGAGCTGGGCGCGCCGCCCCGCGATGAAGAAGATGGCCAGCGTGATCGCGACCGCGGCGAAGTAGATGAGCGTCGCCTTGTTGATCGCGAAGGGGGTGCCCTCGAAGAAGATGTCGGGCCACTCGATCAGGTGACTGATCGGCGGGAACTCGATCCCGAGCAGCGCGCTCACTCCGCCACTCCCTTCGCTTCCGTGGACACGGTGTCTCCAGAGACGCGGTCACGGCGCAAGCCGGGCGCCGCCAGCGTGAGGCTGACGGACCTTAGCTCCCAGAACAGCAAACCAAGATGGGCCGCGAACAGCGTGATGCCGAGCACGAGCACGTCGACCCAGCCGAAGAGCGCGTCGGCGAGGAGCATGGCCCCGAGCAACACGCCCATGCGCACCACGAAGCCGCCCATGGCCACGGCGGCGAGCGTCGTGGAGGACCGACGGGAGGCCCACGCCAGCCCGGCGGCGGTGGCGAGGAAGTTGACGATGGCGAGCGCGACACCCAGTGCGGCGCTGGCCGCGCCGTCCACGCCCCTCACGGCGCCGGCGATCAGCACCACGGCCGGCGCGATGATGAGCGCCCGCCGGGCGAGATCGAGCGCGATGGACCGCTCGACCGGCGGCGTGGCTACCGCTGTCGTCGCGTCCACGGCTTGTCCTTCTCCTCGGTCTCGATCCGGTCCTTGTAGGCGTAGAGCGCGCGGGCGATGACGCCGGTGAGCCCGATGACCACGAGGACCACCGTGACCCACGGACGGGTGCCGAGGCGGCTGTCGAGCCAGAGCCCCAGCAGGGCGAACAGCACCGGGATCACCGCGAACTCGAACGCCTGCGCCATGGCGTCGCCGAAGCCGCCGTAGAGCCCCCGCTTGACGGCGTGCCCCCGCTGCCCGTCGCCCTGTTCGCTCGCTCGGTCCATCACTCCGCTGGTCCGGCGCGCTGACCGCCCGGACCCCCCTCCTGGGACTTTGTGAATGCGCTCACAATGTATTCGGGCCGGGCGTGCCCGTCAACCGGCACCCGGAGTACCCGGCTTTCGCTTGTCCCCGTTGAAGACGCGGAGCCTGGTGGCGTCTGCGGGGTGTGGATCGCGTCGCCTCGGAGACACCGGCCGGAGGGTAGCGGCCGCGCCGCCGCGCGCTACGGGCCCCGCCTGTCGGCCGTCCGCCGGTGGTCCTCGAGGTGGACGACCTCCGGCGGTTCGGGCTCGACGACGGGCTCCTCCTCCACCACCGGCTCACGGGCCGACCGCACGCCCGGGTGGAAGTAGACGTACAACAGCAGTCCGAGGGCGGCGATGCCGAGCGGGACGACCGCGTTGCCGCGGTTGGTGTACGTCGGGAACAGCACGAGCCCGGAGAGCAGCGCGGTCCAGAGCCAGAGGATCACCACCGACCGCCGCGGCCCGTGGCCCAGGCGCATCAGCCGATGGTGGAGGTGGTCCTTGTCGGCCACCGCGAAGGAGGTGCGCCGGTAGACGCGTCGCAGGAACGAGAACGCCGTGTCGAGGAGGGGGACCCCGAGGATGACGACCGGGATGAAGAGCGGAGCGAAGAAGAAGTAGGTCTGACCACTGAACTGGTCGGCGGTACGCCCCCCCACCGTGATCGTCGTGGTCGCCAGGAGCAGCCCCAGGAACATGGCGCCGGCGTCGCCCATGAAGATGCGGGCGGGGTTGAAGTTGTGGGGCAGGAAACCGACGCACACCCCCACGGCGATGACGGCGACGAGCGGGCCCATGTTGGAGCCCTCGAGCAGACCGGCCTTGAAGAGGCGGTCGGCGTAGAGGAAGAGCGCCGAGCCGGCGATGATCACGATGCCGGCGGCGAGACCGTCGAGGCCGTCGATGAGGTTGATGGCATTCGCCATCAGCACAACGGTTGCGACCGTGACCAGCGGCGCGAGGTCGGGTGACAGCACCACGTACTCGGTGCTGGCGAACGGCACCCGGAAGTAGAGCATCGACACGCCCATCAGCGACAGGAGCCCGCCGCTCAGGACCTGACCGGCGAGCTTCGCCGGGGGAGAGACCTCGCGGAAGTCGTCGAGAGCGCCCACCACGAACATGACGCCGGCCGCGAGCACGAGGCCGAAGGGCTCGGACGAGTCGTCGAACATCTCGCTGAACTGCGGGATGCGTGACGCCACCGCCATCGCGAGCAGGAACGCCGCGAACATCGCTGCGCCACCGAGTGACGGTGTCGGCCGGTCGTGGACGCTCCGCGCACCGGGAACGGAGACCGCCCCGACGCGCACGGCGAGTCGTCGCACGACGAAGGTCAGGAGGAAGGTACTGACCGCCGCGACCGCGAGAACGACCGAGTACCCGCCCATCTCTATTTGCTCACTCGCTCGGCTTCGGCGGGCAACGAGCGACCCGCTGATTGCCGGTCGTTCGCTGGGCGAGCTCCCTGCGCTCGCTTCGCTCGCTCCGGTCGCCGCGCGCGACTCACTTCGCTACACGAGCTCGGGGTACGGCGTGTACTTGGAGCAGAGGCGAGCGGCGGCGTCGCGAACGTCGGTCGCCACCATCTCGTCGTCGGGCTTGCGCAGCACGGTCGCGATGAGCGACGCGATCTCGTCCATCTCGGGCTCGCCCATGCCCGCCGTCGTGACGGCCGCGGTACCGAGGCGGAGGCCGCTCGTGACGAACGGCTTCTCGGGGTCGTTGGGGATGGCGTTCTTGTTGAGTGTGATGCCGGCGCGGTCGAGCGCCTCTTGGGCAACCTTGCCGGTGACGCCGAAGGGACGCAGGTCGACGAGCATCAGGTGGTTCTCGGTGCCGCCCGAGACGACCCGGAACCCCTCCGACGCGAGGTCGGCTGCGAGCGCGATCGCGTTGCGCACGATCCCGGCCGCGTATTCCCGGAACGACGGTTGCGCGGCTTCGTGGAACGCGACCGCCTTGGCCGCGATCACGTGCATCAGCGGACCGCCCTGAAGACCCGGGAACACGGCTTTGTCGATCGCGGCGGCGTACTGGTCGCGACAGAGGATCGCGCCGGCGCGGGGTCCCCGCAGAGTCTTGTGGGTGGTCAGGGTCACGACGTCGGCCTGCGGCAACGGCGACGGGTGTGCCCCGCCGGCGACGAGCCCGGCGATGTGGGCGGCGTCGACCATGAGGAGGGCGCCGATCTCGTCGGCGATCGACCGGAAGGCGTCGAAGTCGATGACACGCGGGTAGGCGGTCGCGCCGGCAACGATCATCTTCGGCCGCTCACGCCGGGCGAGCTCGCGGATCACGTCGTAGTCGAGGACCTCACGCTCGTCGTCGACGCCGTAGGCGACGAAGTCGTACAGACGCCCGCTGAAGTTCACCGGCGAGCCGTGCGTGAGGTGCCCACCCTGGTCGAGGCGCATGCCCATCACCTTGTCGCCGGGGTCGAGCAGCGCCAGGTAGGCAGCCATGTTCGCGTTCGCGCCCGAGTGCGGCTGCACGTTGGCGTGCTCGGCGCCGAAGAGCGCGCAGGCGCGGTCGCGCGCGAGCTCCTCGGCCTCGTCGACCACGTAGTTGCCGCCGTAGTAACGCTTTCGGGGATACCCCTCGGAGTACTTGTTGGTGAGCACGGAGCCCTGGGCGGCGAGCACGGCCGGCGATGTGAAGTTCTCGGACGCGATGAGTTGGATCGTCGTGTTCTGGCGCTCGAGCTCGCGCCCGACGATGTCGGCGAGCGTCGGATCCGTTCTTTCGAGAGCCTCGAATGCGTCGGTCATCGATCGTCCTCCAACTCCGCGATCTGGGCGACCCGCCGGGCGTGGCGGCCGCCGTCGAACGGCGTGGCGAGCCACAGGGTCAGGATCTCCGCCGCGAGCCCTTCGGCCACGATCCGACCTCCCATGGAGAGCACGTTGGCGTCATTGTGCTGGCGGGACAAGCGGGCGGTGAACAGATCGTTGCACAGCGCCGCCCGCACGCCCCGTACCTTGTTCGCGGCCATCTGCTCCCCTTGCCCGCTCCCGCCGAGCACGACGCCGCGGTCGGCCTCGCCCGCGGCCACCGCCCGCCCGACGGCGGCACAGATCGGCGGGTAGTCGACAGGCTCCTCGGAATGGGTCCCGAGGTCGTCGACCGCGTGACCGGCCTCCTTCAGCACCGTCCCGAGGTGCTCCTTGAGACAGAAGCCGGCGTGATCGGAGCCGATGGCGATTCGCACAGGAGACGGTCCTCCGGGCCGGGCCGGGCGCCCGGAATCGACGATCCCAGCCTACCGGTGGGCTCAGTGCGCGGACGGCGAGCGGCGCAGTCGGCGCGTTGCACTCCTGACACGCACGACGGTCGCCTTCGCCCGGTCACGGTTCACCGACTGGCCGGGCGGACGGGGCGAGCGCCCTTTCCGGCGGAGCCAGCCGTTGAACGAATGCACCAGCTCGCCCCGCGCGGTCACCGGCGTATAGAAGGGAAGCGAGAGCGCGGAGGTGACGCCGGGGCCGTTCGTGACCCAATGCGGTGTATCCGGCGGGATGTAGATCCCGACTCCGGGCTCGAGGAGGAACTCGGTCGCCGAGTCGGGCAGCGTCGCCACGTTGCGGTGACCGCCCTGGTGCTGGAGCTCCATCTCCCGTTGGAGGACCTCCGGGTCGGAGAACTCGCCCACATTGACTCGCTTGGTCCCCCGGAGCTGCAGGAGGAAATTGTGCTCGGGATCGCAGTGGACGGGCGTGACCGTGTCGCGTGAAGCGAGAAACATGAAGCCTTCTCGGCGGGAGATCTTGCCCTCGCGCTGCTCGACCTCGGGCGCGACGTCGTCGATCGCGGCGACGACCAGAGCGGCATAGGCAGGAACCCGCTCGACGTGTCGAAGCGAGATCCAGCACTGGTTGCTTTCGAGCCCGCGGACGATCGCACCCGGGCTCTCGTCGACTCCCGCAGCAACGCCTCCGGGCAGGACGAGAGGGACGTCACCCAGGTGGTGCTCGACGAGGTCGGACGGCAGCGCGTCGGCCAGCTCCGCCAGCGCATCCAACTGGAGCAGCGGGTGGGCGGCGAGGTCATGCTCGATGGTGAACGCGCGTTTCGCAAAGCAACTGGTGAACGCGCCGGGATCGACTCGGAGTGTCACGCGTCGTCTTTCCGGCGGGTCCGCTGCCACCATCTCCGCGCCACCGGGAGAGCCTTGACGAGCGCGCCTCCGGGGAACCGCCCCGCGGGCAGCACGACGGTCGTGAGGCTGCGGCGCTGCGGGAACAACCGGCCGAAGAAGTCGTTCTCGGGGTCGGAGCACGAATCGATCCATCGTGGCACCGACGACCCTTCGAGCTGCGCCATCGTGTCGACCTCGATCTGGTTCCCGGGAGCGTACTTGCGGAACGTTTCGTCGTGACCGACCTTGAAGCAGAACGTCCCGTCCCCGGCGGCCAGGCGGCACGACACGGCGATGCTCGTGCCGTCGACGAGCTCGAGCGACCGCATCTCCAAGCGCCCGGATGCCGCGAAGCGCCCGCAGAGCTCGCGGAAGAACGCGGAGTCTTCCGGGCGCGACGCCAGCGCGGTGCCCTGCTCCCCCTTCCAACCCGAGGCCTCGACCTTCAGGAAGAGCTCAACGGTCGCCTCGTCCGGCTCCAGGAGAATGGTGCGCGCCGGCCCGTGGTCGCGCTCCAGCGCGCGCCGCCGGCGCGCCAGCCGCTTCGTCGTCTCGGCTCCGAGGCTCTGGGAAGACACGTCCGACGCGTCGCGAACGAGCAGTGGACGCGTGAACGTGTCGAGGCGGGCCATCGGGCGGCCCGCGCGGGCAAAGCCGGCCTCGATCTCCGTGAGCACCTCGCCCTCGGCCACCCATTCCAGGACGAGAAAACGCGCCGCTCCCGCCGACCCCCGGAGATAGTCGACGAGCGCGTCGACCGTCGACGCGGCAGCCTCGCGGTCGAGGAGCGGGGTCCCGAGGAAGGTGTACCGGTGGTGCCACGAGGCGATCGCCGGGAGGGGGACCTTGTGCCACCGCCCGACCCGTTGCACCGGAACACAGGCCCGCAAGTGCTCGCCGTCGCGAACGGTCATGAGCGCCACGCGCCTGCCGAGGTGACGAGCGGCGGGGATCACGAAGTCGGCTTCGCCGAAAGGGTTGGGTTCGAGGGCCCGCGACGCGAGCTCTCTCCACGCGCTCTCCGTGTCGGCCGAGATCTCGTCGACCGGTTTCAGCTCGACCTTCATCGGCGCCGCGCTCCGGTGTGGGCGGGCTCGACGCGTCCGCGGGTGCGTGGCATCCGGCGAGGATACCGGCGGGCGCAGGTCGCGCCCCGCCGGTACCCGTAGGACTCTCCCGCTCAGCCCCCTGCGGACGACCGCGCCTTCGTACCCAGCCTGTGTCGCGCCATTCGCGTCGCGGCCGCGATCGCTTGCTTCGATCGGGACCCGAGCCCGAGACCCGCGAGCGCCACCCGCCCGGCGAGCCCGCGTCCCGCGCGGATCCGCAGGACCTCACGTTGTTCGGTCGCCCACTGCCGCTTGTACGCCTCCGCGCCGCGCAGGAGGTCGAGCTCGCGACATCCCGCCTCGATGGCGTGCTCCACCGCGTGTGCGATGAGCGTGGTACCCGATCCCCGCCAGCGTCGGTCGGCGTCCCGGCCGACCTGGTAGTAGCTGAGGCGCCCCGCCACCTCGAAGCACACGTTGACCGCAACCGTCCGCCCGTCGACGGCGAACTCGTGCATGACGAGCTCGCGCCGTGCGATGCCAGCAGGCGCGGCACGCGCGAAGCGGTCGAAGAAAGGCAGGAACTGCGATGTTTCACCGAAGACCTGAGCATGCAGCGGGCGGAGATGCGTCAACGCTCGTTCGGTCTCCGGCGGCTCGACAACGCGGTACTGCGCGCCCTCCCGGCGAAGCCGGCGTCGGGGTCGATCGATCTGGCTTCGCAGCTCGCCGGGACGGAGCGCCATGTAGTCGGAGAAACTCGCAGGGAGCGGCGTCCACGGCGCGATGTCGACAACCTCGACGCCGGGCCGCGACAGGACGCTCACGAGTCGCGTGTGCTCGGAGCAGCCCGGCAGGTCGACCACCCGTGCGGGGGTCTCGCGTAGCCACTGTCGGAGCGCCTCCGCCGCCTGGTGCTCACGGCCGGGCGCCGTGACCATGTCGAGCTGATCAGCGCCGAGCAGAATGCCGATCGGGCGCAGGCGCCGGATCCCGAATGGCCGATCCTCCTCGAGCGCCAGGCCGCCGATGAGCTCGCCGCCGTCGTGCACGAGGACGAAGCGTGCGTCCGGGCCCGCGACTCCTTCGAGCCACCACGAGCGGAGGAACGGCGAGGGCAACGGCGCGACGTCGACCAGAGCGTCCCACGCTCCCCCGTGTTCCCCGAGCGCGGGCCGAACCTCGGTCGTCGTCAAGTTGCCGCCGCCACGCGGTCGAGCTGATGGTCGGGCCACGACGAGGCCGGACGCGCAAGTTGATACGCGAGCCGTACGCGATGGTGCCCGCCGTACATCGTCAGCCTCGGGAGCCGGTAGCGGTCGAGCGTGGCCTCGACACGCCCGTCGAGGAAGGTGAACGCGGCGTCGTAACCCGCTCGGCGTGCGGCGGCGCGCACGCGTTCGTCGTGATGCCCGAACGGATAGGTCAGGTGGTCGACGCGCCCGTCGACCACCTCCTCGAGGTCGGCCCGCGATCCCGCCAGCTCCGCGTCCAGCGCCCCCTCGTCGAGCGAGAGAAGATCGGGGTGGCTCCGCGTGTGCGAGCCGATGCGCAGGCCGCTCCTCGCGGCCTCCGCCAGCTCCTGGGTCGTCATCGTGCGGGTCCCGGGCGGTGCCCAGGTCGGCGTGGCACCCCGCACGCCACTCACCGCGAACACGGTGGCGGGGACACCGAGCTCGTGGAGCACGGGGATTGCGTACCGCGTGACGCCCTGACAGGCGTCGTCGAACGTCACCGCCACCATGCCGTCGAGCGGGCGCCCTTCGCGGACCGCGCCCGTCAGCTCACCCAGATCGACGAGGCGCAGGCCCCAACCGCGGACCGCTTCGAGATGACGGCGCAGCATGCGTGCCGGAAGCAGGTACGAAGTGGCGTCGCTTCCATCGGGACCGATGTCGTGATAGGCGAACACGACGCCCCCGGCCGTGCGCGGACGGGCACCGAGGAGGAGGGCAGGCACGGCGGCAGCGCCCAGCAGCTGTCCGATGACGCGCCGGTCACGGCCCATCGGCGTCCCCGAGCCTGCACCGACGCGCTTCGTCGAACCGCGCGACCGACTCCTCGAGCACGTCGAGGAGGGAGGCGGTGGTACGGCGGGCATCGAAGCACTCGAGGGCCCGTTCCCGGCCCGCCGTGCCCATCTGGCGGCGCAGGGCGGCGTCGTCGAGCAATCGATCGAGTGCGGTCGCCAAATCGGCGTCGTCGGGGTCGACCAGCAACCCGGTGACGCCGTCGGTCACCATCTCCGGGATCGCGCCCACACGCGTCGCGACGACGGGCACGCCCGCGACCATGGCCTCCAGGACGGCGTACGGCGACTTGTCGATCTCGGTGGGGAGCGCGACGACCGACGTCTCGCCGAGGAGCCGGATCATCCGGTGGTCGCCGGGACGGAAGTCGGCGAAGACGCGCACGCCGGGCTCCTCCGGTACGGGGTCGCGAGTGACGAGGTTGAGCGTGCACCGGCCTCGGAACCGGTCGCGGTACACGCGCAGGAGCCGCCAGCCGCCCTTCCCGCTCATCGTGGAACCGACGAAGGTGACCTGCGGTGGCTTGCGTTCGTGGCGAGGCGGAACGTCGAACGGCACGATCCCGAACGGGACCACGCGCACGGTGTCATCGCGCAGCCGGTGGAGGTCGTGCAGCGACCGAGCGGCCCACTCCGACTGGGCGACCACCAGGGTGGCGGCG
The DNA here is from genome assembly GCA_050743385.1 of Acidimicrobiia bacterium. Lineage (GTDB taxonomy): Bacteria > Actinomycetota > Acidimicrobiia > IMCC26256 > JACDBD01 > JACDBD01. The sequence continues at coordinate 5,019 of JBOGFJ010000018.1, read as the reverse complement.
CGAAAGACGCGCCCCTCGAGCCTCGCACCGAGCCGCGCCGAGTGCGGAGTGAAGCGACCTGGTTTGCGGTATGGCAGCTGGTAGGCGTTCTGGACGACCGTGCTGTCGGTCGAGACGACGCTGGGACGGGCACGCAGCTCGGCCGACGATGTGAGCACCGAGTTCTGCGAATACGCGTGGATGACGTCGGGATCGTGAGCGCGGAGCGCCCGCCGTAACAATCGGTGGGCGTGCATGCTCTGCGCGAGCTGGTAGCGCAGCGGCTGGAGATCGGCGTCCAGCCGGGCGAGTCCCGGTACCGCGGCGCCTGCGACCCGCCGGCCGAAGCCGGGGGCGGGCACGTCGAGGAACTCGGTCGCGACCTCGGGATGGGCGCGCACGGCGTCTCGGAGCGCCTGATGCATCGCGGCATGACCACCGAGATTCTCGTTGACGAACAGTACGCGCAGTGCCCGCGCGTCATCGGCTCTCCTGCTCATCCAACCGGGGCGCGATCGGTCAAGGTCTGGAGCACGCGGAGGAACGCCTGCTGTTGCGCGTCGAGTGTGAGCCCCGCCGCGATGAGCCGCGGGCCCGCGTGCGCGCAGCGGCGCCGCACGTCGGTCTCGTCGAGCAGTCGGCTGATTGCGGCGGCGAGCGCGCCCGGGTCGCGCGGCGGGACGAGAAGACCGGCGTCGCCCAGCACCTCGGGTGTCCCGCCGTGATCGGTCGCGACCATCGGGACACCGACGCTCATCGCCTCCAGCACGTTGAGCGGCGCGGCCTCGGGTTCGATGCTCGCGGAGACAGCCACGTTCCAGCCTCGCACCCGCTCGAGCGGATCGTCGACATGGCCCAGCAGGCGGACACGACCGGCGAGGTCGGGCTGCGCCGCCCGCTGCTCGAGCCGCCGGACGTATTCACGATCACCGGGGAAGGTTCCCCCCATGAGCTCGACGACCGCGTCACGCCGTCGCAGGCGCGCCACCGCTTCCAGCAGGACGTCCTGGCCCTTCCAGGGGGTGAGGCTCCCGCTCGAGCCGACCACCGGCGGATCGCGAAGAGCCGACGCGGGCGCGGGCTCGACCGGCCAGGGCGTCCCGTTGCGCACCACCCGCACGTCGACGCCCCCGGCGAGGAGGGGCTGGGCGGCCGCGCGCGAGGGCGCGACCGCAAGCGTGACAACCGGCCGCGACCACTTGACCACAGCCCGCTGATCGCGCCGGCGGACCACGTCGTGGACGAACCAGACCACCGGGCAGCGGACGCGGGCGACACGCACTGCCGGGAGGGCGTGCCAGCCGTTCACGAGGACGACGTCGGCAACGGCCGCAGCTCGACGAACGACCGCCGCCGCTCGCAGCGAACGCTCCGCGGCCGCGGCCAGTGCGAACGGCTTGGGAATGCTCGAGAACCGCAGCTCGGGAAGCTTCGTCCACGGAACCGCGTCACCGGCGAGACGCGCTGCCAGAGGGCCGTCGGGTGCGGCGACCTCGACGCGCCATCCGGCTTGCCGTGCCGCCTTCACCACGCGGAGCAGCGCGACCTCGGCCCCCGAGCACAGGCCAGACGGGTTCACTGCCAGAAGCGTCGCGCGCGAGTCGGACGGGCGGGCGACGTGTGGCGCTCGCGTCATCGCGATATGTCGTGCGCGCTCGAGGGCGTTCGGCGTTGCGCGGAGGAGTTCGGCACCCGCTGGTTAGGATACGCGGTCACCTCGAGGCGTCGGGGGAAACCGGCCAGTGTCCCAAACCGATCGACGAGCCACTGGAGGGCCGGTCGAGCCCGGTGGCGCTGCACGAGCCGGTCAAGGCGTGCGGTCGGGCGCCGCCTATCTCTACATGGCGCGCGTCTTCGTCGCCGCCGCCGGTTGGACGGGCACCGTCGTCATCGTCCGCACGCTGTCGCCGTCCGATTGGGGCCGCTACTCGTTCGTGTTCGGCCTCCTCGGGATCGTCGGTTTCGTCGTCGACCTGCAGATCGGACGGGTCGTGCTGCGACAGGTGATCCACGCCGGCCCCGGCGCGGGGGAGGTGGTGGGTTCGTACATCTGCCTCCGTCTGCTGGTAGGTCTGATGTCGTTCGTGGTCGCGGTGGCCATCGTTCTCGGCGGCGGCTACGAGCCCAAGATCGTCTGGGCCACGGTGGTCGCGGCGCTGGGCTTCTTCTTCATCGCACCGGCGAACGGATTCGTCGTGTGGTTCCAGGCCCAGCTGTGGCTCCGACCCTTCGCGATGGCCACCGTGGCCGGCGCCGTGGTGCAGCTCGCGCTCGTGCTGGCGATCGTCATGTCGGGGAACGGGGGTGTGGTGCTCTTCGCGCTCACCGCCACCGCCGGGCAGATCGCGGTGTTGGCCTGGCGGCTGTGGGCGCTGCACCGCCGGCGCATGGGTGTCCGTCTCCGCGCCGATACCTCAGCGTGGTGGGCGTGGCTCAAGGAGGCGATACCGCTGTCGATCGGTGCCGCGCTGTTCAGCATCTACTACCGGGTCGACATCGTGATGCTGGAGGCTCTCGACTCCGCCCGGGCGGTGGGCGAGTACACGATCGGATACAAGTTCGCCGACATCGCGATCTTCTTTCCCGAAGCGCTTCTCACTCCCGTGATCACGCTGCTGGTGGCGGCGTGGCCGGACGATCTCCCCTCGCTCCGGCGTCACGCCCGCCAGACGCTCGTCCTGCTCACCGTGGCCGGCGTGGCCATCGGCGCCGGGTTCGCGCTCGTCGCCGGCCCCGTGATCGAGCTCCTCTACGGCGCCCGCTACGACGTCTCGGCGGGTGCCGCGCGCCTGCTCGTCGCGGGCGCGGTGGTCCAGTTCGTGACGTACCTCTGCTTCATGATCCTGGTCGCCATCGGTCGCAACCGGCTCTACGCGCTGGCCGGTCTCGTCGGCGTCGCCCTCAACGTCGGGCTGAACCTGATCCTCATTCCGGCACATTCGTTCAATGGCTCCGCGATCGCGACGGTGATCACCGAAGCGGCGGTAGCCGGGCTCCTGATCTTCGCCGTCCGACGCACTCCCGGGCTGCTGAGTGTCCCGTGGTCGGCGCTCCTGCGGACGGGCGCGGCCGGCGCGGCGATGACGGCCGTCTACCTCGCCGCCGCGACCGTCCTGCCGTGGCCCGTGGCCGCGGGCGCGGCCGGCATCGTGTTCCTCGGCGCGCTCCATCTGCTCCAGGTCGACGGTCCCGGGGGGTTGCGAACGCTCGTGCGCAACGCCCGCTTCGAGGCAGCCGACCCCGCCCTGGACCCGTCCGCCGATCAGACGGGTACGCCCACCGAGCGGTAGACGTCGACCGTGCGGGCTGCGGTCTCCTCCCAGGACAGTCGTTGCAGCACGCTGCTTCCCGCGGCGGCGAGCTCCGCCCGCCGGCCGCGGTCGCCGAGCAGCTCGCGTAAGGCGCGGGCGAGTGCGTCGACATCGCCCGGAGCTACGAGGACTGCCGCGTCCCCCAGCACCTCGGGCAGCGCGCCCACCCGGGTCGCGACCACGGCCGCGCCGCATGCGATCGCTTCCAGAGGCGGGATCCCGAAGCCCTCGTACAACGACGGGTACGCGACCACCGTCGCCGCACCGTAGAGGGCGTTCAGGTGCTCGCGGGCGACATAGCCGAGCCGCCGCGCGTCGACGCGCGCGCCCGTCGTGCCCCCACCGGCGAGTACGAGCGGAACGTCGAGTCGCTCACACGCGCTGCTGAGCCCGGCCACGTCCTTGCGCGGCTCAACCGTCCCGACGTGCAGCACGAACTCGTCGGGTAGCGCGTACTGCCGACGCACCCGTGCGATCGCCTCCGGTGTGGCGGGAGCGCTGTCGGACGGAGGTGCCTCCGGTACCACGACCGCGTCACGACCGAGCACCTCGCGGACGCGGGCAGCCGTGAACTCCGAGACCGCGATGACGGCGTCGGCCCGGCGGATCGCGTGCCGGACCTGGAGTCGCTTGCCCCACGCACGCCGGCGACTGAACGTCCACGGGATGTCGAACACCGACAGGTCGTGCACGGTGACCACGGAGGGGTCCCGCACCCGGAGTGGGAGCGTCGCGTCGAGGCCGTGGACGAGGTCGACCGGCCCGAGCGGGCGAAAGGCGGCGACGGCGCGCCGAATGCCGCTCGCCACCGGGAAAGGCCGGCCGGTGACGTCGGGCGGAAGCGTGTCGACGACGTCTTGTTGCACCGCGGCCACGATCTCGGCGTCGATCGCCGCGGGGAGAGCGCGGAGCAGCTCGCGGATGTAGGTCGACACGCCACCGCCGCCTGGCTGCAGCGCGAGCGCACTCAGCGCGACTCGGACGGGCACGTGGCGACGACGGCGAGCAGAAGCCAGAAGAAGGCGTCGAGCGGGAAGATCTCGAAGTAGGTCGCCACGACGGACGCGACCGCGGCCGCGATGACGCAGGCGGTGACGCCGCTGGCCAGGGCGGCGTCGCTACCCGTGAGTCTTCGTGCCGCCTGGTGGGTGCTCGTTGCGGCCGCGACCAGGAAGAGGGCGAACAGCCACAACCCGATCACCCCGAACTCGTAGGCGACCTTGAAGTAGTAGTTGTCGGGCTGGAAGACCTCCTCGTCGATGCCGGCGACATCGGCGGCCTTCTCCGCGGCAGCGCCGGAGGCGCCCACTCCCGTACCGAATGGGTGCGCGGCGATCTCGGCGACGTTCTCCCCCCAGAGGTCGAAGCGCGCCTCTGAGCTCGTGGTCGACAGGAACGCTCCGCTGAAGCTGGCGGCGATCACGAGCAGCACCGCGGCGATGACGATGCCGTCGACGAGGACGAGCACGAGCGATCGGTACTTCGCGATCGCGAGGTATACGAGCCCGGCGACCAACCCGAGGACGGCGACGCGCGTGATCGTGACCGCCATCGCGGCCAGGATCACCGGGATGCTCAGGAAGAAGAGCTGGTTGCGGAGCCGACGAGGGGCACCGATCGCGACCGCCAGCCCGATGAGTAGCACGACCATCAGGTAGAGCGCGAAGGCAAAGCTCGTGTCGAAGGTCGAGAAGGAGCGCAGGAAGCCACCCGTCGTGCGGATGTCGGT
>JBOGFJ010000017.1:0-2778 GCA_050743385.1 Acidimicrobiia bacterium | reverse complement strand
AGCGGCTCGACGCCGGTGAACGCGCGGTTCACCACGCCGGCGCCATCGTTGCCGAACGTCACGTGACCCTGGCGGCGGACATAGAAGCTCGGCGGCTCGTCCAGCTTCGGATTCACCCACCCGGCGTGCTCCTCGAACGCCTCGTCCATCCGCTCCATGAGCCACGACAGCCAGCCGGCCCCGCACTCGACCATCACGACGTGCAGCTCGGGGAAGCGCTCGAGCACGCCGGAGGCAGCGAGATACGCGAGCGTGCGCTGCGCGCCGAGACCGACCTCGACGTAGTTGATCACCGCGCCGCCCGGGCCCCGCTCGTGGACGGGGTTGGCGCCCGTCCCGACGTGGAAGCTGACCGGCATGGCGTGCGCCCGGGCCGCGGCCCACACGGGGTCGTAGCCGTCGGTGTTGTAAGGCGCGTCGGGCGGTGCCTGCATGGGCAGCATGACGGAGCGCAGGCCGAGGGCGGCGACGCGCTCGATCTCGGCGACGGCGGTGTCGATCTCCTGCACCGGGATCATGGCTGCGCCCGCGAACCGGCTCGACGCCGACGCGAACGTCTCGGCCAGCCAGTCGTTGTAGGCGCGCGCGCTGGCCCAGCGGAGCTCGGGGTCGGGGATCATGTAGCCGAAGAGCGCGATGGTCGGATAGAGGACCTCACCCCACACGCCGTCTTCGTCAAGGTCCTTCGTGCGCAGGTCGGGATCGGAACCGCCGGGCCGGAAGCCGGTGGCCTCCTTGGTGCCGGCGTCCTTCCCCGACTCGGTCGAGGGATCGCCCATCTTGCGGGGCGGCATCCCCTCGATGATGAAGACCCAGCGCCCGTCGACCTCCTCGATGCGCGGCGCCCGGTCTTTGAGGTGGTTCGGGAGCCGCTGCACCCACAGGTCGAGCGGCTCGACCACGTGCGAGTCGGCCGAGTTCACGAGCTCGGTCATGCGCTCCCTCCGATCGTGCTTCGCGTTGGGTCGTTTTCTCGGTCCTGGACCGACTTTTCGACCCAACGCAGCAGTGTCATCGCGACAGCACCAGGGCGCCGGACGGGGTGGGGCCGGCGCCGGCGACGACCAACGCCACCTCGGCACCGTCGACCTGGTTGACGGACGTGCCCCGCAGCTGGCGAACGGCCTCGAGCACGTGGGTCATCCCGTGTAGGTAGACCTCGGCGAGGTTGCCGCCATGGGTGTTCACCGGGAGGGCACCCTCGCGACGAATGTTGCCCTCGGCGACGAACGGGCCGCTCTCCCCCGGCTTGCAGAACCCGAAGTCCTCCAGGCCCATGAGCACGAGCGGCGTGAAGTGGTCGTAGATCATGGCGACGTCGACGTCGTCGGCGCCCACGCCCGCTTGGCGGTACACCTCTTCGGCAGCCACACGCTGGCCCGCGGTCGGGTAGTCGTCCTCGGGCATGTTGTGGCCCGAGAGCATCCCCTCACCCCACCGGTACCCGCCCGCGACCGACGCCCCCAGCACCGACACCGGCGCGCCCCGGAGATCACGGGCGCGCTCGGGCGTCGTCAGGATCACGGCGGCGGCGCCGTCGCTCTCCATGCAGATGTCGAGGAGCCGCAGGGGGTCGGCGATCATGCGCGACGCGTGGTGGTCGGCGATCGTGATCTCGGTGCGGAAGATCGCGTCCGGATTCGTCGCGCCGTTGCGGCGCGCGTTCACCGACACCTCGGCGAAGTGGTCGACGGTGGTGCCGTAGACCTCCATGTGCCGGCGCGCCGGGAGGGCGAACATCTGCGCCGGCGACATGAGGCCGAACGGCAGCGCGTACCCGAAGGGTGCGGGCAGGCTGCCGCGGAGACCCGCGAGTGACCGCCCGAAGCGCCCGCCCTCACCCTGACTGATGCTCCGGAGCACGACCACGGTGTCGGCGACGCCGGTCGCGACGGCCATGGCCGCGTTGGCGAACGCGCCGCCCATTCCCGCGCCCCCACCACCCCACACCATCCCGGCGTAGCGGACGCGCCGGGTGCCGAGCGCCATCTGGAGCAGCGACGGGTGGGTGGCGTCGTCGGAGTAGGAGGAGAAGCCGTCGATCTCACTCGGGTCGATCCCGGCATCGGTACAGGCGCCGTGGATCGCCTGGAGCGCGAGGCGCAGCGTTCCCTCGTGCGCGAGCGTGCCGCGTTTCCCGTAGGCAGAGTGACCGATGCCGACGATGCACGCCCGGCCGCGCAACTGGTCGTCGATCACCGCTCACCCTCCAGCGTCGTGAGCGCGAAGCGCTCGGCGAGGTCGACCGCTCGCGCCCGGGTGAGCTCGCCGACGCCGAGCAACCGGTCGGTGGTCAGCCCGGAGCAGAGGTGGTGGATCGCGAGCGCGTCGGATTCGGGATCGGCACCGGGGAACACACCGGCATCGCGCCCCGCGGCGATGGCGTCCTCGAGCGGCGAGAGCAGCATGCGCACGCAGCGCGCCACCTCGGCCGGGAACTCGCTCGCGACAATGTGCCGCTCGGCGAGGAACAACCGGGTGCGGCGGGCGAGGCGCGGCTCGTAGGCGAGCGCCAGCGTCGCCTCGATCCAGGCGCGCACCCGGGCCTCAGGATCGCCGGCCGCGTCGACCTTGCCCAGCAGACGTTCGTCGGCCCGGTGCATCTCGCGGTCGAACACCGCCAGGAACAGCTCCGATTTCCCCTGGAAGTGCCGGTAGAACGCCCGCGTCGACAAGCCGGCCTCGGCGAGCACGTCGTCCACCCGGAGACCGGCGTAGCCCCGCTCGGCAAGCACGGCCTCGGCAGCGGCCAGCAGCCGCTCGACCTCCGTGGCCGAC
>JBOGFJ010000016.1:0-17206 GCA_050743385.1 Acidimicrobiia bacterium | reverse complement strand
GGTTTCGGGAGGGCTTCGGCACCGCGCTGGAGGAGGCGCTGGCGCTCGGGAGTTGAGCGCGGCTCAGTTGGCCGCGGCCTCGAATGCGGTCAGTGCCGGCTCCTTGGCGACACCGTTCGTCTTGACGAGCCCGAAGTTGTGCTCGGGATCACTGGGGTTCGTACCTCCGTCACGGTACGAGTACCAGAACAGCGGACCAGTGAAGGACCACGAGCGCCAGGCATTGAAGGCCTCGGTCACGTACGCGGCGACGTATTCGGTTGTCATGCCCTGGACGGTCGGGGCACCCATCTCGGTACCCCAGATCTTCTTGGCGCCGTCACCGTTGGCAACCATCGTCTCGTAGAGCTTCGGCGTCACGCCGCCGAAGGCGTTCCAGTTGTAGTTGGGCTCGGGTTTCAACGGCATGTACGGGTAGTTGTACGGGTGGTGGGCGACGGCGTCGAAGTGGCCACCACCACCGGCGGCGTACACCCGGTTCAGGAACGTCACCGGTGCGATCATGCTCCCGTCGGGGCTGTCGGGCGCGGGCGAGAGCCCACCGGTCATGACGGTCGCCCCCGCGTCGACCGACTTGATCGCGGCGTTGGCCCGGATCAGCAGGTCGGTGTAGGCAGCGGGGTTCGGTGCCGGGCTCCAGAACCAGCGGCTGTTGGGCTCGTTCCAGATCTCCCACTCCCGCACACCCAGGGGCGTGTAACGCGCCGCCGCCGCGGCGGCGAAGTTGGCGAAGTCGGCCGGGTTGCTCGGCGGGTTCTTGTCCGGCGTCCCGGGAGGGCGTGCCCACGCGGGTGTGTACGTGATGAGACCCAGCACCCTGAGACCGCGCGCGCGCGCAGCCCGAACGACGCGGTCGGTCGGACCCCAGTTCCAGCTCGTCGGGCCCGGTTGTGCGACCGACCAGTCGACGTCCACCCGCACGTACTCGGCGCCGGTGGCCGCAATGCCGTCGAGGCGCTGGGCGAGCTCGGCCTCGCTGCCCCAGAGCAGCCCCGCCCCCTCGGCGAAGCCGGCTCCACCGGCGAGACCGCCGCCGGGACCGAGGGTCGGGACCGGCTCGGGCTTCGCTCCCCCGGTGGTCCCACCGGGGACCCCCGCGCAGGCGGAGATGGCGAGCACGAGCGCGGTCCCGAGGAGCGGGAACCGGAGGCGTCGCCACGTCCGCATCCCCTGCCCCTCCCCCCTGCGTCCGCCTGGTCGCTCGTGCTATCGACCGCGGAGGGTGGGGTACTTGAGCCGGAGGGTGGCAGCCGGAAGCGACCCGATTCGGGCACGTCAGGCGCGTCCGGGCAAAGCGGTACGCGAGCTGGCCCGGATGGACGAGACGGGCGGGTGAGTTAGTAGGCGCCCTGGCGCCGCAGCACGGCGCTGAACGTCCGGCCCAGGACGGCGAGGTCGAGGCCCGGAGCCCAGTTGTAGATGTAATACAGGTCGAGACGCAGCGATTCGCTCCACGCCAGGTCGGATCGTCCGCTCACCTGCCAGAGCCCGGTGAGCCCCGGCCTGACGAGCAGGCGCCAGCGGGCGTCCTGGTCGTAGCGAGACACTTCGCTCGGCAGCGCCGGGCGGGGCCCGACGAGGGACATGTCGCCGACGAGGACGTGCCACAGCTGCGGGAGCTCGTCGAGGGAGAAGCGACGCAGCCACCGGCCGACGTTCGTGCACCGGGGGTCGTCGCGGATCTTGAACACGAGCCCGTCACGCTCGTTGAGGTGCCGGAGCCGATCGAGATCGGCCTCGGCGTCGTCGACCATCGTGCGGAACTTGTGCATCCGGAACACCCTGCTGCCACGACCGACTCGGTCCTGGCTGAAGAAGACCGGCCCCTTGCTCGTGAATCGCACCAGCATGGCGATGACGAGCATCGCGGGCGCGGCGACGACGAGCAGCGCGCCGGAGACCACGATGTCGATGGCCCGCTTGCAACCTTCGGCCTTGAGCCGCAAGGCAGCGCGACGCACACGCTGCAGCGGGATCCCGCGGACGTCGTCGGTGTCGGGACCCGCGGCAGCCCCGACGTCGAAGAAGCGGGGCACGATGTGGAGCTCGACGTCGTGCTGGACCGCGGTGCGCAGCACGTTCACGAGGTCGGCCTCGCGCGCCGGACCGAAGGCCACGATCACGCGGTGGATCCCGGCGCGCTGCTCGAGCAGCGGACCCAGGCTGTCGACGTCGCCGAGCAGGGGCAAGGGGAGATCGTCGTGCACGCAGTCCAGGAAGCCGAGGGGTCTAACGCCGTATTCGGGATGCTCCTGGAAGATCCGTGCGAGCTCGACGCCGATCGCCCCGGCGCCGAGGATCACCGTTCCCTCGAGGAGGTGCCCGCGCCGGCGGAGGTGCCGCACCACCGCGTACGACAGCGCCCGACCTCCTACGACGAAGGCGAGGCCGAACGGGACGAGCAACGCGGACGGGTCCGGCTCCCCGACCAACGCGATCGGAACGAGCACGATGAGCGGGATCGCGAGCCGCGTGAGCAGCCACGGCGTGATCTGCAACGCCGAGAGCGTGATCCGGGACCGGTAGCCGTCGGAGGCCGCGACGGTGGCGAGCGCGGCGGCCACGTACACGAGGGCAACCGTGGAGGTGAGGCGGCCGGTGAGGACCAGCGCGAGCAGGAGCGCGACCGCGTCGACGAGGCACAGGACGGTGGGAACCGCCCAGCGAGCCTGCGTCTTGTGTTGCGCCGGCAGTGCTGCCGGCTCGGTGACGGTGAGATCGGGCCGCGCCGTTCCGAGGCGTTCGAAGACATGGGTTGCGACGGCCATGGTGGCGGGTCTGATCCTTTTGGCGGTGGAGTCGTGGTCCAGGTGGGGTGGAGCTCAGGTCGTCGCGCGGCGTCTTCCGATGCGGACCATCGCGACGCCGGCACCGGTGACGCCGAGCCCGATCAACGTGAGCCCGGCGATCTCGCCGCCCGTGAACGGCAGCGTCTCCCGCGCGCCAACCGGCTCGACCGAGGTGCTCGCGCCGCCCCCCGCCACGGCCGGCGGATTGGTCACCTCCGGAGTGCTGCTCGGGGTGGGATAGACGGGGTCCTGCTGGGCGAGCGCCGCCGCCGGGAGCATCACCCCCGTGACAACGGCACCGGCCGCAATGAGGCGGAGTGCCCGCTGAGTGATGGTGCGCCTGCTCATCTGCCCTCTTATCGTCGGGGGGTTCGGTGGACTCGAGCCCCGTACTCATCGGCAGCCCCCCAACCCGCCCCCGAGTCGACGTCCGCCTTCGGCCACGGAGCGTAGCAACAACTGCGGCGGTTGGGAAGAGCGCAGAGTGGTCAGTCGCGAAAATCTCGCGGCTTTTCGTGGTTTATCTGCCGATCCTGGGCAATCATCCACTGCGGTTACCGCAGAGCGTGGTGGCCTTTTCGGGGCTTTCTACCACTCCACGCGTTCGGCATGGTCGTCGACCCAGCGCTGATCCCCCGCTCGCCACCGGATTGCGGGCTCGCGCGCCGACGGCTCGACCCGAAGACCGTCGACCCCGTCGGGAAGCCGGAACGTCACCGTGACCTCGCGACGCTCGCCCCGGCTCAGCTCCACCGTCGTGGCGATGACCCGGGCGGGACCGTCGGGGCCGGCCGCCACCTGCCCCTGCCCGCCCTCGATCCGGAGGTCGGCAGCCGCGCCCGGCACGTCGACGGCGAGGATTCCGCGGTAGTCACCCTCCGCGAGCCCGGTACCGGGAAACGGCCCGAGGACGTAGGCCGGCTCGCCAACCGGCGCGTCGTTGGCGAGGTGGAGACGGACCGTCACCTCGGTTCCGCGTCCGCCGGTGGAGGTGTCGATGGTCGCCTCCACCGTCAGGAACTGGTCGAGCTTGTTGGCAGCCGTGTTCATCAGCGACACCAGCAGCGAGTCGTCGGTGAGCTCGCCGGCGGTGCCGGCGGCTTCCCAAGCCTCCTGCTCGACGGGCTCCGACGACCAGGCGAGCACGTGCCGCCCGCGGCCCGCCGGGGCGAGCTCGTCGACGAGGACCGGCGGGTCCCACTCGCCCGTCTCGAACGCGTCGACGGCGGCGCGCGCGACCGCGCCGAGCTGGTCGCGTCGGGCGGCCTGGTCGACCCCGACATCGGAGGCCATGCGGTACTGGTCGAGGAAGATGTAGGAGAGCACGTCGTCGGCGTCGAGCGTCACGCCCTGGGCGTCGACCGGACCCTCGGCGGCGAGAAGGGCGCGCAGCGCCAGCGGGTCGACGACCAGCACGCCGTCGACCGACTCGCCGGTGGCCGCCTGCCACATCTGCGCCGCCAACGGGGCCGTCACGTCGAAGCGCGGTGTGGCCGCGGTGTTGCGGAGGTCGCGCGTGGGTCCGAACCATCCCCAGCGCTCCGCGAACTCGCCGGTGACCGGCACCGCCCCCTCGGGGAGCGTGAGATCGCCGGTCGGAACCATCTCGGACAGCGTGAAGTCGCCGTCCTGGACCGTGAGGACACCGGCGCTCAACCACATCCCCGACCCGGCCCGCATCTCGGCGTTGTTCGCCGCCAGCATGAGGTAGCGGGACGGGCCGCGGAGGAACTCTGCGAAACCGGTCGCGATCGCCTCCGACTCCGCGAGGGCGGTCTCCACCTCCTTGAGCCGGGCGGCGAACTCGCCCCGGGCGTCACCGACCGGCCCGACGAGGAAGAAGTCGGGGCCGAGCTCTACCGCGCGCATGCGTTCCTCGGCATCAGCGGCGATCCGAGCCACCGTCTCCATGAGCGCGACCCGGGCCGGGCCCGTCTGGGGATTCTCCTCGAACGTCTTCTCGGCCTCGCGCATCGCCTGCTCGCCGATGGCGACGACGTCGGCGGCGGCTTCGGTCTGCGCCTCGACCGAGCGAACCTGCTGACCCACGAACGGCACCAGCTTGATCGGGGTGAGCAGCGGCGAGTCTGCGTTCGCGGCGGCGCGGTCGAAGTCGTCCTCGGCGAGCTCGAGCGAGGCGCGGCCCTTCCCCGACACGAGATCGCCCGGCGACAAGCGGTCGCGCGCGGCTTCGAGCTGGGCGACGCCGGCGTCGATGCCGCGCTTGGCGTCGATGAGCAGGAACGCCGACGCGATCAGCCACAAGAGGAACGCGACGCCGGCGCCGAGCAGGAGGCGGCGCTTCCACGGCTGAGGTGCCGGTGATTCGTCACCGGTGGGCTCGATCACCGACACGCAGAGGCAGCGTACGCGGGGACATTCCCGCCGAGGCGGCACTCCCCGTCGGGAATCCTCCCCCGACGTAGCCTCCCCGGTGATGGTGACGGTCGACATCGATGCTCCGCCCAGGGTGACCCCCGCGTTGCTCCGCTGGGCCGACACGATGTGTCCCCGCCGGCTGGAGGGTCTCTACTCCGACCGGCGCGGGAACCGGCCGCCCGACGTTCGCTTCCGCGTCGCCAACCGGGTGTTCGATTCGGCTCGGCTCGCACATCTCGACCTGGCAGCCCCGTCGGCGGCCTCGTTCTCCGCCGATTCGGGTCTCGAGCCCGAGGAGCGGGCGGTGTACGAAGCTGCGGGCCGTTGGTACGTCGCGCTGTTCGGCGACCGCGCCGTCCGCGCCGTCGACCTCGACGAATGGGAGTCGACGGTCGACGGGCTCGGCGTACGCCTCGTCGGGCCGGGCGGACTGCCGGTCGAGGATGCCGCCGGTCACCGCGAGGTTCGCATCCTGCGGGTCGGCGGCCGTCGTCCCGCGGCAGGCGACCCGCTCGAGTCGATCGAGGGGCGCTTCGCCGTGATGCGTGCTGCGGCCTGGGCCGCTGGTGGCAGCTTGCGCCTCTGCGTCGCCGACCTCGTGCAGGGTGCGCTCATGGTGCGTGATGTCGACGTCGACGGCGTGCTCGCACGCGAGCTCCGGCCGTGGCTGGCCGAGAGGGTCGCAGTGATCCGTGAGCGAGCCGCCGATCCCACGCCTCGGGCCGGGCTCGAGTGCGCCCGGTGCCGCTACGTCGCCGGGTGTGCCGCCCATGGTTGAGCGGCTCCTCGGCGACATCGTGCCGCTGAGTGCGTCGTCGCTCGACACGTGGCTGCGGTGCCGGCGGGAGTTCCTGGCCTCCCAGCTCCTCGGCGTGCCCGAGAGCGACGACGGGATCTCGCCCGACCAGGGGCTCCTCGTGCACGACCTGTTGCGCCACGTGCACCAGCACGGCTCCTGCCGGGATCGGGATCACGTCGCCGGCGTCCTCGTCGCGCACAACCTCGACGGGTCGAGCACGATCGCGGGCTTCATCGAGCGCCACGCTCGGCGCTGCCCGCCGGATGCCGGTGCGGGCGAGCACGAGATCGAGCGAGCGCGCTTCCATCGCTTGCCCCCACCGATGTTCATGGCCACCGGACGGATCGATGCCATCTGGCGCCATCGCGGCCTCCTCGACGCGCGTGATTACAAGACCGGACGGCCGTTCACCGAGCGGGTGGCCGACGACCCTCGGGCCCGGCTCCAGGCGTGGCTCCTCGCGCCCCTCAGTCGGCGTGAAGGCTTGCGGCTCCGGCTGCGCTACGAGTTCCTCGCCGCCGAGGTCGACGACGATCCCGAGCCATTCGAACCCGAGGACGACGAGCTCGACGAGATCGAGGACGAGTTGCGCGGTGTGGTGGCGGCCATCGCCGCCGAGGAGAAGTTCGCGGGCGTGGCCGACGCGAGCTTGTGCCGGTCGTGCCGCTTCCGTTCGCTCTGCCCCGACAGCGCCGCGCCGGGTGTGCCCGTCTGGCCCGTGCCCGCCGGAGCTGATGCATGATCGACCCCCGCACGCCCGTGATCGTGGGAGTGGGCCAGCGGTCGCAACGGATCGACGACCCCACCCAAGCGCTGGAGCCCATCGATCTGCTGGCCGAGGCCGCCCGGGCTGCAGGCGACGACGCCGGCGCACCCGGCCTCGCCGCCGCGGCCGACACCGTGGCCGTGGTCGACATGGTGTCGTGGAACTACCCGGACGCGGGCGCGTTGCTCGCCCGGCGGCTCGGCCGCGAGGCGCCCGTGCGCACGGTCACGACGACGCTCGGCGGCAACTCACCCCAGCTGCTCGTGAACGAGCTCGCACCCGAGGTCGCGCGCGGCGAGGCCGACGTCGTCCTCATCGGCGGCGCCGAATGCGTGTACACGCGTTGGCGCGCCCGGCGGGAGCCGAAGGTGTGGCTCGAGTGGACGCGAGCCGACGACCCGCCGTGCCCGCGGGTGGTCGGCGACGGCCGGGCCGGCACGAACGACTACGAGATGGCACACGCAGCGGTGGCGCCGACGCTGATCTATCCGTTGCTCGAAACCGCGGTGCGGTCCGCGACCGGTCGGGGCGTCGACGAGCACCAGGAGCAGGTCAGCGAGCTGTGGGCGGGCTTCGCGGAGGTGGCGGCGTCAAACCCGTACGCGTGGTCGCGGGAGGCGTACTCGGCCGCCGCCATCCGCACGCCGACCGCCGAGAACCGGATCGTGACCTTTCCGTACACCAAGCGGATGTGCGCCAACATCGACGTCGACCAGGCAGCGGCGCTGCTGCTGTGCTCGTACGAGGCCGCCCGGCGTGCCGGTGTCGCCGACGATCGCCTCGTATTCCCGCGCGCCGGTGCGAACGCGAGCGACCACTTCTTCTTCTCCGAACGGTCGTCGCTCGCGGAATCTCCCGCGATCCGGATAGCGGCGGAGGCCGCGCTCGGTGCCGCGGGGGCCGGGGTCGATGACGTGGCCCGCTTCGATCTCTACTCGTGCTTCCCCGCCGCGGTTCAGATCGCGATGAAGGCGCTCGGCCTGCCGCGCGCGGCAGGCGACGATCGCCCGCTCACAGTGACGGGGGGCCTCGCGTTCGCGGGCGGTCCCGCCAACGACTACCCCTCCCACGCCATCGCCGCCATGGTGGAGGCGTGCCGGCGCGACCCGGGTTCGCTCGGGCTCGTGCACGCGCTCGGCTGGTACGTGACCAAGCACTCGGTGGGGCTGTACTCGACGGCGCCTCCGGCGCGGGGCTTCGCCCGCGTCGAGCCCGCGGCGACGCAGGCCGCGGTGGACGCCCTGCCGGGTCGGGAGCTCGCGGGGTCCTATGAGGGTGAGGCCACGGTCGAGGCGACGGCGGTCGCATTCGAACGCGACGGGTCGCCGTCGATGGCGATCGTCTCGTTGCTCACCCCCGACGGCCGGCGCGCGCTCGCGAACGCGCGCGACCCGGGTGTCATGACGGCGATGACCGAAGAGGCGTGGGAAGGGCGCACCGTGCGACTCCGCTCCGATGGGGCATCGAACGTGGTCGACGTCTGAGTCAGCGCGTCGCCCCCCACTCGTCCCAGTAGGTGAGCTCCTCGACGGGGCGCCGGCGGGCCGGCTTGAAGTCGCCGCCGGTGGAGTACGCGACCGGGAGCAACCCCGCCTGGAGAATCCCGTCCGGGATGCCCAGCAGCTCGGCCGCCTCCCGCTCGTGCGCGAGGTGCAACGTCGTCAACACCGAACCGAGCCCGCGACTGCGCAGCGCGAGCTGAAAGCTCCACACGGCCGGGTAGATCGACCCGTACAAGCCCGCGTGGGGGTGGCCACCGGTGTGATCGCGGATGCACGGGATCACGAGCACGGGCACGTCTTGGAGGTGCTCGGCGAGCCACACCGCGCTCTCGGCGACGCGGGAGCGGGCATCGCCGCGGCTCTGCTCGATGTACGGGCCGAAGCCCTGCCGGTACCAGCCCGCGAGCGCGGCGCGCTTCGCCGGATCGGTGACCACGACCCAGTGCCAACCCTGGCGGTTCGAGCCCGTCGGCGCCTGGATCGCCAGTTGCAGGCACTCCTCGACAATGCTTGCGGGAACGGGCCGGGCGAGGTCGAGGCGCCTCCGGACCGCGCGCGTCGTCGACAGGAGATGGTCGACGGTGGCGCGGTCGAGCTCGGTCACTCCTTCGGTCGCAGGTCGATGTCGAGCCGAAGGATTCCGTCCTCGAAGGTCCAGCTGGCGTCACCGACCATGGCGAAGTCTTGGAAGTCGAGCTCGGCCTGCTCGACGAACCGCTGCCGTTCCGCGCCCGCGACGGGCGGGAGCGGCCGGTCCTTCACGGCCGCGGCCCGATCGCGGAAGCGCTCGAGCATGGCGTCGACATCGAGCTGATCAGGCATCACCTGGCTCCCGCTCGTCGGCACATCGGGCGCAACTTACCCAACCCGCGCCACGAGCACCCGTTCCCGCCCGGTCAGATCGCGACGGGCGAACGCCTCCGAGAAGCCCGCCGCGAGCGCGAGCTCGATCGCGTCAGCAGCCTGGTGCGGCGCGAGCTCGCACACCAGCGCGCCCCCGACCCGGTCGAGCCATTCGGGTGCGCCGGCGACAATGACCTCGATCGCCTCGAGTCCTCTCGGCCCGGCGACCAGTGCACCCGTCGGCTCGTAGCCCACGACCTCGACGGGTAACTCGTCGAGCTCCGTTGCGGCGACGTACGGGGGGTTCGCGACGACCAGGCGCAGACGCGCGCGCAGCGAGGGCGGAAGCGCGTCGAACCAGTCGCCCTCCACGAGCCGCACACGCGTGGCGGGCAGGCCGGCGCCGGCGAGGTTGGCACGGGCCACCGCGAGCGCGTCCTCATTGGCGTCGGTCGCCCAGACCTCGGCATCCGGGAGCTCGGCCGCGAGGGCGAGCGCGAGCGCGCCCGAGCCGGTGCCGAGGTCGACCACGGTGTACGCGGTCTGCGCCGGCGACTTCCACGGGTCGGCGGCGCCGCGCCGCGCACCGAGGCGGACCACCTCCTCGATGGCCACCTCGGCGGTGACCTCGGTCTCGGGGCGCGGGATCAGGACGCGCCGGTCGACGAGGAGCTCGAGGCGACGAAACGACCACACACCCAGCACGTACTGGAGCGGTTCCCCGCCCGCACGGCGCTCCAACATCGCCGCGAGATGATCGCGCGCGCGCGCCGTGGCTTTCTCTGCCTCCGATGCGACCAGCTCCGCGCCTTCGTATCCGGAGATGCGCTCGACCATCCAGCGGGCCTCGCTCACGGGATCGGGAACGCCGGCCTCGCGGAGCGCCGCCTCCGCGCCCGCTCGGAGATCACGCCAGCGCGGCGCGTCAGTCGTCACCCGCCCCCAGCTGCTCGGTGCGCTCGGCGGCGGCAAGGGCGTCGACGAGCTCGTCGATGTTGCCGGCGAGCACCTGGTCGAGGGAGTGCAAGGTGATCCCTACCCGGTGGTCGGTCACCCGGTTCTCCTTGAAGTTGTAGGTGCGCACCTTCTCGGATCGCCCGCCGCCCCGCACCTGGTCGCGGCGCGTCGACGACATCTCCTCGGCCTGCTGCTCACGCTCGAGCTCGAGCAGCCGCGAACGGAGGATCCGCATCGCCTTCTCCTTGTTCTGCTGCTGGCTCTTCTCGTCCTGGCAGGTGACGACGAGACCGGTCGGCGCGTGGGTGATGCGCACCGCGGAGTCGGTGGTGTTGACCGACTGGCCGCCGGGGCCGCTCGAGCGAAAGACGTCGACGTCGAGGTCGTTGGGGTCGATGCGGATATCGACCTCCTCCGCCTCGGGAAGCACCGCGACCGTCGCCGCGCTCGTGTGGATGCGACCCTGGCTCTCGGTCACCGGTACCCGCTGGACCCGGTGCGGACCGCCCTCGTGCTTGAGCCGGGTCCAGGCGTCGGGCCCCTTGACGACGAACGAGATCTCACGGAAGCCACCCATGTCGGACGGCTGGCCCGCCAGCATCTCGACCTTCCAGCCATGCGCCTCCGCGTATCGGCGGTACATGTTGGAGAGGTCACGGGCCCAGAGGTTGGCCTCCTCGCCACCCTCGGCTCCCCGGATCTCGATGATCACGTTCTTGCCCTCGTCGGGATCCTGGGGCACGAGCAGGTCGCGCAACCGGGCGTCGTGCTCGGCGAGCGCCTTCTCCAGCACCTCGACCTCGCCCTGCAGGTACTCGCGCATCTGGGGCTCGACCTCGCGGCCGAGCAGCTCGCGGGCGTCGTTCAGGTCGTGCGCGACCGCGCGGTACTCGCGGTAGGTGTCGACGACCGGCTTCAGTTGCGCGTGCCGCCGACCGGCGTCGCGCGCGGCTGCCTGGTCTCCCGAGGCGTAGAGCTCGGGGAGGCGCGATTCGAGCTTCTCCAGCTCGGTCTCGAGGTCGGCCAGGCGGTCGAACATGCGCCCAGGCTACCGGGAGCGTTCAGCTGGTCCGATAAGCCTCGAGGACGGAGTGGTCACCGAGGGCGCTCTGGTCGGCGACCTCGTCGAGGAACTGGTGGAACTGGTCGGCGTCGGCGCGGTCGGCCATCGCACGCGGGATCGCGGGGAACTCGTACTCGGGCGCGGGGAGCGGCGGATGGTGTTCTGCGGGTTTCCGCGCCAGCACCGCGTCGATCGTCGGCGCCAAACGCTTCGCCTTGTCGCGCTCGGCCTGCTCGTCGCGGTCGCGAAACTCGGGGAGGACCTCCCGACCGAAGAGCTCGAGGCTCTCCATGATGTGCTCGTGGCGGTTCTTGCCCGCCTGGCTCACGAAGATCACCTGATCGACGCCGCACTCCTCGTACCGGCGCAGGAACTCGCGGATCTGGTCGGGTGTTCCCACGGCGCCGCGCAGGCCACCGAGGCCGTCCTCCACCACCTTCGCACCGAGGCGGTCGCGGTTGGCCGCCGCCGCCTGCACCGCGTCGGGGTCGTAGCCCTGGTCGCCCCGGCGTCGCTGGTACTCGGCCCACACGTCGGTCTTGCCAGGGTGATGGCGCCCGAACACGTAGTAGTGCGCGAGCGAGTAACCGAAGAAGTTCGCTCCCTCCAGTCCGCGCACCATCGCCTCGTCTTCGTCGGGGTGGCACATGAACGTCGACACGCAGGCGACGTTGGCGTTCACGGCGTCGCCGATCGGCACACCCTCGCGCGCCATCGTGTCGTGGTAGTCGCCGACCCAGTGACGCGCTTCCTCGGGATCGACGAACGCGAACGTGAGCGCCCCGATGGCCTTCTGGGCCGCGAGGTGGATCGTGTCGCGCCGGCTGCACGCCACCCACACCGGTGGGTGGGGCTTCTGGCGGGGCTTCGGCACGACGTTGCGGGGCGGCATCGCGACGTACTTCCCGGCGTGGCCGGTGAAGGGCTCCTCGGTGAGGCACCGCAGCGCCACGCGGAGGCCCTCCTCCCACATCGGGCGCTTCTCGGCGGGGTCGATGAGGAACCCGCCCAGCTCGGCTTCCGACGACGACTCGCCGGTGCCGAAGTCGACCCGGCCGCCGGAGACGAGATCGAGCATGGCGATGCGCTCGGCCACCCGAGCGGGATGGTTGAAGGCGGGTGGTGTCTGCACGATGCCGTGGCCGAGACGCATGTTCTGCGTGCGCTGTGATACCGCCGCGAGGAACACCTCGGGCGCGCTCGAGTGGCTGTACTCCTCGAGGAAGTGGTGCTCGACCTCCCAGACGTATTCGATGCCGAGCGAGTCGGCGAACTCGCACTGCTCGAGGGCCTGCTGGAGGAGCTCGTACTCCGACTCCTCCTCCCAGGGCCGCGGGAGCTGGTGCTCGTAGAAGAGCCCGAACTTCATGCGACGAGCACGCTACCCAGTTCGTCGAACTCCGTGAGCAGATCGCCACGATCGGGACGCGGCTGCAGGGCTCGTTCGGTCTCCCGGCGCGTCGTCCGGAGCAGTGCTTCCCGGCGCGGGCCGAGCGATTCGGCGAGGCCACGGTCCCACAGCTCGCCGATGACCTCGGAGCCCGGGAGCCGCCGTCCCGACTCCCCCACGAACGTGCGGTCGCGCATCTCCGTGAGCGCGGTCTTGAGGTACTCGACGTGGGGCGTCTCGTCGCGGCGGATGTACGAGACAACCCGCGCCGCCTCGCCGTCGCCGGCGACGAGGTCGGTGTCGGCGAGCACGGCCTCGGCCCACGCGAAGGTATGGAACGCCGAGATCTCGATCAGCAGGATGCTGATCATCCGCTGGACCAGCATCTCGAGACCGAGGTCGAGGTCGTCGAAGACCCGGGCGTCTTCCATCCTGTCTCGCTCGCTCGCTGCGGGCCGGGATACCCTGCCCGCGGGCGCTCGCTCGCTGAGGCCCATCCGCTCGAGCATCACCGCGGTCTGGTCTTCCGTGACGGGCTCCTCGAAGGCGATGTCGCGTGCGGCGAACCACATCTGCTTGTGCCCCGCTTCGTCGTCGAAGCCGGCTTCGTCGCGGGCGTGCGCTTCGAACAGTCCGCGGTTGAGGTGAGCGATGGCGGTCCCGGCGACGCTCTCGTCGAAGAAGCGTTGCGGATCGCCGATGTCGGCGTGGCGGATCATGGCCCCGAAGCCCTCGACCGTGCCGATCCGGGTGAGGACGGTGACCATGGGGTCGCGCACCCCCGCCCGCAACAGGAGCTTCGCCTGGTCGACGTTGGGATAGCTCTCCGGCCACGTCGACAGCGGCACGTCGAGAAGGTCGGTCCCGAACTGCTCCCGGTGCCGGCGCTGCCACGCCTCGATCGCCGGTGCACGGAAACGGGTGCGCGGCGAGCGGTACTCGCCGTCGGCGTCGAAACCGCCGTGGCACCGGGTACCCGCCGCGGTCAGCGGCGCCGCGATCGGATCGGAGGCGAGGAGCTCGCGCTCGGTCCATTCGAGCTGGAGGTTGCTCATGCCGTGTCCTCTTGCACTCGGGGTGTATACTGAAGAGTATACTCATGGGGACGGCACCGCAACCGCTCACGCGCAGCCGGCCACTTCCGCGGGCGGAGCGCCGTGACGCCATCCTGCGGGGCGCGGCCGACGCCTTCGCTCGCGCCGGTTACGCGGCCACCTCGATGGAGGACATCGCAGCGGCGTCGGGCATCACGAAGCTGATCGTGTACCGCCACTTCGGCTCCAAAGAGGAGCTGTACCGCGCGGTGCTCCAGCGCGTGTTCGATCGGCTCGCCGAGCTGTTCCTCGCCGGCTACGCGGACGGTCCGAGTAGCGGTCTCGGCGCCCGCTCGCTCCTGACGGTCGCGCGCGAGGATCCCGCCGCCTTCCGGCTGCTCTGGCAGCACGCCGCCCGCGAGCCGCAGTTCGCAGAGTACGCCCGCGAGCTACGAGATCACGCGGTCGACGCGTCCCGGGCGCTCCTGGCCGGTCGCGTGGCAGTCGAGGTGCACGAGTGGGCCGCGCACACGATGGTGGGCTACCTCGTCGAAGCCGTGCTCAACTGGCTCGAGTACGGCGATCCCGCCCGTGACAACGAGTTCGTCGACCTCGCGACCGGGCTCGTGCGGTCGGGGATCCCGGCGTGGCGGATCAACGCCTGACGCCCCCGCGGCTTCAGACGGCGCCGCGGAAGGCGGGGAGCACCGCGGGAGCAGGACGCTCCCGGCGGGCCTCGACTTCGGCGAGCTGCTCGGCCGTCATCACGGCCTTGAGCGACGCGATCGACACCTCGAGTTGATCCAGCGACGGCTCGCGGGTCGTGAGCCGCTGGAGTGCGAGGCCGGGCCGCATGGCGACGCGCATCCAGCGCGAATCCATGTGTCGCGCCGCGAACCGGATGATCTCGTAGCTCAGGCCGGCGATGAGCGGGATGAGCAGGACCCGCGACGCGATCAGCATCGGCAGCGCAGGACGACCGAAGAATGCGTACACGACGATCGTGATCACCATCACCGTGAGCAGGAAGTTGGTGCCGCACCGCACGTGTTGGGTGGTGAAACACTGGGCGGACTCCGGCGTGACCTCGACGCCGTTCTCGTAGGCCGCGATCGCCTTGTGCTCGGCGCCGTGGTACTCGAACACACGTCGGATGTCGGCGAGTCGCCCCACCAACAGGATGTAGCCGATGAAGAGTCCGAGGCGCAGTGCTCCCTCGGCGGCATGGAGCCAGAACCCCTCGAGTGGGAGCCACCGGTTCAGGCCCCGGGCGCCGAAGGCGGGCAGCAGGATGAAGATGCCCATGAAGAACAGCAGCGCCACGCCCATGGTCCAGCCGATCGCCTTCGACGACAGGCGCTCCTCCTCGGGGACCTGCTTGTTGGCCGACCACGAGAGGGCCTTGAAACCCAGCGTCAGCGACTCCGCCAAGGTCATGACGCCCCGCAGGAGCGGCACCTTCGACCACCGCTGGCCCCAGGTGGGGGCGTCGTGGACCTCGACGTCGATGTCGCCTTCGAGGGTGCGCACCGCGACCGCCCAGGTGTGCTCGCCCCGCATCATCACGCCTTCCATCACCGCCTGCCCGCCCATGGCGCGCGGCTGGGGGCGCCCCACCACGGTCAGGCCTGCTTGGACTTGGCGTACCGGCGCTGGAAGCGCTCGACGCGGCCACCGGTGTCGACCAGCTTCTGCTTGCCCGTGTAGAAGGGATGGCACTCCGAGCACAGCTCGGCGCGCAGCTCGGGCACGGTCGACCGGGTCGTGAACGTGTTCCCGCAGGAGCAGGTCACCCGGCACTCGACGTAATCGGGATGGATGTCGGTCTTCATGATCTCGTCAGTCTACGTCGGCGACGCCCGGTTTGTTCCCGCCCGTCTGTCCTCACGAGCCCGGGGTGGGCGCCTTGGCGATCTCGGCGAGGAACTCGTCGTTGCTCTTGGTGGTGCGGATCTTGTCCATGAGCAGCTCGAGGCCCTTGCCGTCCTCGAGCGCGTTGAGCACCCGACGCAGCTTCCACACCTGCTGGAGGGCGGTGCGGTCGAAGAGCAGCTCCTCGTGGCGTGTGCTCGACGCCTCGACGTCGATCGACGGGTAGATCCGCCGCTCGGAGAGCCGCCGGTCGAGGCGCAGCTCCATGTTGCCGGTGCCCTTGAACTCCTCGAAGATCACCTCGTCCATCCGGCTGCCCGTCTCGATGAGCGCGGTGGCGATGATCGTGAGCGACCCGCCCTCCTCGATGTTGCGGGCGGCACCGAAGAACCGCTTCGGCGGGTAGAGCGCAGTGGAATCGACACCACCGGAGAGGATGCGACCCGACGCCGGCGCCGACAGGTTGTACGCGCGCGCGAGCCGCGTGATGCCGTCGAGCACGATGACGACGTCCTTGCCCAGCTCGACGAGGCGCTTGGCCCGCTCGATGGTGAGCTCGGCGACCTGGGTGTGCTCGTCGGACGGCCGGTCGAAGGTGCTGGCCACTACCTCACCCTGGAGGACGTGGCGGCGCATGTCGGTGACCTCCTCGGGCCGCTCGTCGACGAGCAGCACCATGAGATGCACCTCGGGGTTGTTGCGCTCGACGGAGTAGACGAGCTGCTTGAGGATCGTCGTCTTCCCGGCCTTCGGCGGCGACACGATGAGACCGCGTTGGCCCTTCCCGATCGGCGAGATGAGGTCGACGATGCGGCCGGTCATGTTGAGCGGCTCGTCGTCGAGCTCGAGGCTCAGCTTCGAGTCGGGGAAGAGCGGGGTGAGGTCTTCGAAGCGCGCCCGCGCGCGCGCGTCGTCGGGGCTCATGCCGTTGATCTCGTCGACGCGCAGCAGCGCCGGGTACTTCTCCGTACGAGCCGCGGGCCGAGTCATGCCGGTAACGAAGTCGCCCTTGCGCAGCGAGAAGCGCTTCACCTGCGAAGCCGACACGTAGACGTCTTTTGGTCCGGCGAGATACCCGGTCGCGCGCAGGAAGCCGTAGCCCTCGTCGCGCAGGTCGAGCAGGCCCTGCGCAGGCTCGGGCTCGCCCTGGGGCTCGGCATCTTCGGCCTGGCGGTCGCCCCGGCCCCGGCGCCGGCGCCGGCGGCGGTTGCCCTCGCCGAAGCTCTGGCGGGTGTCTTCCTCCTCGACGCGAGGACGCGCGGCGGTCGCGGTGCCACCCGACGACTCACCCTCGCCCGACGCCGCTGCCTCACCGGAGTTGTTGGCGGACCGGCGCGGCGAGGGCTCGGCCGGAGCGTCGGCACTGTCGGTGGACGCTAGGGCGTCCTCCTCGGCGGCGAGGGCAGCGATGGGATCGTCGTCGGCCGTGCTCGTTCGGCTGGAGCGCACGCGGCGGGGCCGAGCCGCGCCCTTCTCACCCCTGCCGTCGGAGGAAGCGGCGGCTTCACCACCGTTGCCGTTGGCGGCGTCGAGGATGGCCTCGATGAGATCGGCCTTCTTCATGCGGGTGGCGGCACGCAGGCCCATCGCGCCCGCGATCGCGTGCAGCTGCTCGCGGTCTTTGCCGTCGAGCACCGAACGCTCGAGCTGTTCCTCCTTCATGTGGAGGTCTCCTTACTGGGTCGGGGAAGGGGTGGGGGCTGATCGGGACGAGAGCACCGGCGGCGGCGCCGCCCCTGTTGCGGCGGTGACCACCAGCTCGATCACCTGCGAGAGGGTGGCGTCGAGGTTGTACGACGGGATGATCGGCAT
>JBOGFJ010000015.1:0-3978 GCA_050743385.1 Acidimicrobiia bacterium | reverse complement strand
CCACGCGCCGCCGTTTCGGGCGGGCCGTAGACCTCTTGTGGGATTCGGAGCACCTTGTGGCGGATGACCTCGTCTGCAAGGGAGAGCACCCGGTGCAACTCGTCCATCGCCGGAGGCTCGGCCATCGCCTGGAGCACCACGTAGTAGCCCTCCTGGCGGTGCCCCACCTCGTAGGCGAAACGCCGCTTGCCCCAGTAGTCGATGTAGCCGGGCTGGGCGCCCTTCGACTCGATCAGCTGGGTGTAGCGACCGACCGCGGCCCGGATCGTCTCCTCCTCCAGGTCCGCGTCGAAGATGATCATGACCTCGTACGGCCTCACGGGCCCGTACCTCCTTCGGACCGCAGCGGTGCTGCGGGCTCCCGCCATCCGGGCGTGCGCTCGGGCCGGGAGCAGGATTCGGTTGTCGAGCGAGCGCCTCACGCTAGCAGGGCGCTTTCTCACCCCCTTCACGGGGCACTGCGACGCGAACCTATCGGACGCGACAGTACCGGCGGGGTGTGACCGTTACGAGGGGACCTACGCTCCGTCCGATGGGGAAGGGCCGGATCGAGGCGTTCAGCGACGGTGTGCTCGCCATCGCGATCACATTGCTCGTCATCGAGGTCCGCGTGCCCCACTCGGAGCCGGGGCACCTGGCCGGCGACCTCGGGCGGCTCTGGCCGTCCTACGCGGCGTATGCCGTGAGCTTCGTCATCATCGGGATCATCTGGGTGAACCACCATGCGATCTTCCATCGCATCACCGCCGTAGACCGGCCACTGCTGTTCCTCAACCTCCTCCTCCTGCTGACCGTGGCGTTCCTCCCCTTCCCGACCGCGCTCCTCGGCGAGTACATCCGTGGTGGCGACAACGCCCACGTGGCTGCGGCCGTCTACAGCGCCAACATGACCCTGATCGGGCTCGCGTTCTTCGCCATGTGGACCTATCTGGCACGCGTTCCCGACCTCATGGTGGCGGGGTTCGGCGTGGACGACGCGCTCCGCACCCGCCGGTCGTTGATCGTCGGTCCGGTGCTCTACAGCCTCTCGATCCTCCTGGCGTTCGTGAGCCCGGTGGCGTGCCTGGTCGTCTACGCCCTGCTCGCGCTCTACTTCGCGATCTCGTTCACGGTCGCCGGACGCGACGACGAGCTCACGAGCAGCCGCTGAGCGCCCCGGCCGGAAGCTCGCCGCCGGGGGTCTCGACCGCGAACCGGTATCGCGACCCCGGCGAATAGACCGGGCAGTCGGCCGAGCGTGCCGGGCAGGGCTCCATCTCCGCCCGCCCGACCGGTTGTCCGGCCGCCGAGTACCAGCCGATATCGAGGGGAGCGGTCACACCCGACATGGTGAAGGAGCCGTCCGACGGGCTGTCGAACACGAACAGCATCCCGTCGTAGACACCGAGATCGGTACGACCGCGCAGGCCGTCGACGCGCTCCTCCACCACGTCGGCCACGACGAGGCGCAGGCAATCGTCGCCGACTGCGAGTTGCAGCTCGGTGAGCTCGGGGAACGGGTCGTCCGCGGGCCGGGACCCGGCCAGCGCGGCGACGAGGAAGCCCGCCGGTGGGGAAGCGGGCTCGGTCGAGCTGCGGCCGCTGAACAGGGCTATGGCAAGGCCAACCCCGCCGACCACGACCGCGAGCGCCACCGCCGCGAGCACGACGAAGCGGGCGTGGGCGTCAGACGGCGGCACCGTAGAGGCCGAGGGCCTCGGCGACGTCGTCGGCCAGGTGGTAGGTCTCGTCGCTCGCCGGGAACCGACCCGACCGAACGTCGTCGGCGAAGCGGGCGACCGCGGCGGTCGCGTCGACCTTGAGCGCGGCGTACTGCCGGACGAACTTCGGCGTGTGTCGATCTTCGAGACCGAGCAGGTCGTGGTAGACGAGCACCTGGCCGTCGCAGTGGCGGCCGGCACCGATGCCGATGGTCGGTACCGGCACCGCGTCGGTGACGAGCCGGGCGACGGCGTCGGGCACACACTCGAGCACGATGGCGAAGCACCCGGCCTCGGCCAGCGCGACCGCGTCGTCGACGATCGCCTGCGCGGCGTCGAGGCGCTTGCCCTGCACCCGGAAGCCGCCCAGGGCGTGCACCGATTGTGGGGTCAGCCCGAGATGGCCCATGACCGGGATCTCGGTGTCGAGGATCGCGCCCACCGCGTCGAGGCGCTTGCGGCCGCCCTCGAGCTTCACTGCCGCTGCGCCCGCGCGCACGAGCTGGGCCGCGTTTCGCACCGTTTCCTCGCGCGAGACGTGATAGCTCAACCACGGCAGGTCGCCGACCACGAGGGCGGACGGACGAGCGCGTCCGACGGCGGCGACGTGGTGGGTCATGTCGTCGATCGTGACCTGGAGCGTGTCGTCGTAGCCCAGCACGACCATGGCGAGCGAGTCACCGACGAGGATCACGTCGACACCGGCATCGTCGGCGATCCGCGCCGAGGGCGCGTCGTACGCCGTCACCATCACAACAGGCGGGCCATCGCCCTTGCGGGCGCGGATGTCGGGCGCGCTGATCGGCCCGTTCGGAGCAGCCATCTCCTGGACCTCCACCGTCCGGGGCACACACGGCTCCCGGCAGCAAGCCCGAGGCTAGCCGCCCTTCCTGGTCGCGCTCGCTTCGCTCGCCGCTCCCGCACGCAGCTGGCACTCCGGGGCGGGCAAAGCCCGCCGCCTCATCGTGGGATGGCAGCTGCTTCGTTTCGCTCGCCGCTCCCGCACACGGCTGGCACTCCGGGGCGGGCAAAGCCCGCCCCCTCCTCGTGGGATGGCAGCTGCTTCCCTCGCTCAGCCGGCGTGGCGGCGGCCGAGGAGGTAGCGGCGATCGAGGTGGTTCCACGAGCAGTCGAGGCAGACCTCGACCACGTAGCACGCGAACTCGTCGTGCGCCGCCCCCAGCTTGGCGAGCTCGGCTTCGCTGGTGATGCAGCGTCCGTTCGCGGCCTTGAGCTTCTCGCCGTACACGTACGACACCAACCGCACGTTGCGCTTCCCGCACACCGGACACGCGCGGCCCGCGTCTTCCCCTACGTGCCGGCCGGCACGCAGCAGCTCGGGGTGCGCGTCGCACACATCGAGCCGGGTGAGGGCGCCGCGGCGGAAGTCACGGATCACGGCCCGGCGGGCCAGGGCGTAGTCGATGTGCCCGGGCACGGGTCGGAGTGTACGAGCAGGCGGGCCCGGCGCGCGCGCTGGCCGAGCGACCGGAGGGAGCGCAGCCGGTCGCCCGGTAGCCGCGCGCCAGCACGCGAAGCACGCGGGCGAGTGGCAAACGGGCCGCGCTTGACGGTGGACGGGGGGCGGCGCATACTCGTCGCCCGGCAGTCCTGCCGATATATCGGATCGATATACGGAGCCGTCCGTGCTCGACCTCGCCATCCTCGGCCTGCTCAAGGAACAGCCGCTCCACGGCTACGAGCTGAAGAAGCGCCTGAGCGAGACCCTCGGCTTCCTGTGGGGGGTCTCGTTCGGATCCCTCTATCCCGCCCTGCGCCGCCTCGAGGAGGACGGGTCGATCGAGAGCGCCGACGGCGCCGGGCCGTCCCTCGGTCAGCCGCCGATGCCGGCGACGGGCGCGGTCGACGGCGAAGTGGCGGTCGCCCGGATCCGCCGTCGTTCCCGGCCGGGGCGGCGCCCGCGCAAGGCCTACCGGATCACCGACCGCGGCGCCGCCCGCTTCCAGGAGCTCCTCGTGGCGACAACCGTGAGCGGCAACGACGAGCGCGACTTCGCGCTGAAGTTCGCGTTCTGTCGCTATCTGCCACACGACGCCCGTCTCGACCTGCTCCAGCGTCGCCGCGCCGACCTGGGCGAGCGCCTGGCGCGGGCCCGTGAGACCGGCCCTCGCCGCGCTGATCGCTATACCCGCTCCCTCGCGGAGCACCGAACCGAGTCCATCGAACGCGACCTCGACTGGGTCGACGACTTGATCGCAGGAGAGCGGCGAGCGTCCGCGGGCGGGCCCGACCTTCCAGGGACGGCCCCGCCCGCCGC
>JBOGFJ010000014.1:0-5669 GCA_050743385.1 Acidimicrobiia bacterium | reverse complement strand
GCGCCACCGCGCGCGACCAGCGCGTCCTCGTCGGACTCCTCGCGCCAGACGAGGGCCAGGTCGCCTACGGGACTGTGACCTTCCGTTTCGTTTACCGCGGCACGCGTGACGACCCGGTCGAGCACGGCCGGCCCGGACCACCCATCGAGGCGACCTACCGGCCGCTCCCCAACGTCGGCAACCCGCGCCCTCAGGCGGAACCAACCCTGGTCGCTGCCACCGAGACCCGCGGCGTCTACGGCGCCGAGGGCCTCCGCTTCGACCGACCCGGCTTCTGGACCGCGCTCGTGAGCGGCACCGTGGACGGCGAGCCGTTCGAGACCGAGTCGTCGTTCGAGATCAATGCCGAGCCGCAGGTTCCCGCCGAGGGCGACGCCGCCCCCCGCACCGCCAACCCCTCCATCGCCACGCCGGATGTGCCCGCACACGTCATCGACTCGCGCGCGCACAACGGTCCCATCCCCGACCCCGAGCTCCACCAAACCAGCGTGGCCGACGCGCTCGCCGCCGGTCGACCGGTCATGGTGGTCGTCTCCACCCCGCTGTTCTGCCAGAGCCGCTTCTGCGGACCCATCACGGACGAGGTCCAGGAGCTGGCTGCCGAGTACGGCGACCGGGTGGCGTTCGTACACCTCGAGATCTGGCAGGACCACGAGGAACAGATCGTCAACGAGGCCGCGGCCGAGTGGGTGGTGCCACGGGGAGGCGCCGATCGTGACCTGCGCGAGCCGTGGGTCTTCGCGGTCGGACCCGACGGCATCATCCTCGAGCGCTTCGACAACCTCGCCACGTCCGACGAGCTCCGTGCCACAGCCGAACGGCTCGCCGCGCTGGCCCCACGATGATCTTACTACTACCGTCTGTCGTAATAGGCGCTGACGAGCAACGGGGGGCGGCTCGTGACGCAGTCGCAACGGCGGTCCGGGCGACCGAAGCACCGCCCGAAGAAGCAGCGGGGCCCGTACACGCCGCCGCGGCGCGTGTTGCGGCCTCGCGACTGGCACAAGCGCGTCGGCTGGCCCCTGCTCGTGCTCGGCACCGGCCTCTTCCTAGTCGGCCTGGCTGCCCCGGTGACCGGGTGGAACCCCTTCCCGTTCGACACGCACCACGTGCTCACCCGGGTCGGTGGCGCCGTCGTGGCCCTGTGGGTGCTGGCATGGGTGGCACGCTGATCCTCCGGCACCGGAGCCGGCGGCGAGTGCTCGTTCACTCCGTCGTGGCATGAGCCCGCTCGCGATGCCGCTCGTCGCCATGGTCGCCGGCGTGATCTCGTTCACCTCCCCCTGCTGCCTGCCACTGCTGCCCGGCTACCTGTCGTTCGTCTCCGGGCTCCCGGTGTCGCAGCTGGGCGAGCGTGAGACCCGGGCGCTCACCCTGCGCGCGGCGCTGCTGTTCGTGGCGGGGTTCACCCTCGTGTTCACCGCGCTCGGAGCGTCGTTCGCGTTCTTCGGCGCGCTCGTCACCCGCAACCTCCCGCTGATCATCCGCATTGCGGGCGTCGGGATCATCGTGCTCGGCCTGGTCACCATCGGTGCGCTGCACCTCCCGTGGCTGGCCCGGGAGCGACGCTTCGACCTCGGCCGGATGGCGAGTGGACCGCGAGCGGCGTTCCCGTTGGGGATGGCCTTCGCGTTCGGGTGGGCGCCGTGCATCGGCCCGGTGCTGGCGACCGTGCTCACGCTGGCGGCTACGACCGAGACCGTGGCCTGGGGCGCCACCCTCCTTGCCCTCTATTCGATCGGCCTCGGCATTCCGTTCGTGCTTCTGGCTCTCGGCTTCCAGCGTGCTCGCGGATCGCTCGGCTGGCTGCGGCGCCACAGCCGCGCCATCGAGACCGCCGGTGGTGTGCTGCTGATCGCGGTCGGGATCCTGTTCGTGACGGGCACGTGGCGCAGCTTCTTCATCCCCCTCCAACGTGAGTTCGCCCGGCTGGGGTGGCCGCCGGTATGAGCACCGAGCCGGCTCCGACTCGCGTGGGCGAGCCATCCGTCACCGCCAAGCCCCCCGATGCTCGCCGTGATCGGATCGATCGTCCGCGACACCCGGTTCGCTGGACCATGCTCGGCATCGGCGCGGTCGTGCTCATGGTCATCGGCGTCGTCCTGGGCCGCAACCTCGGGAAGAACACCGACTGGTCTCTCGCCCGCTCACCGCTGCTCGGCAAGCCCGCCCCGCAATGGGAGCTGCCCCTCCTCGACGGCGGCACGCTCAACTCGGGCGAGCTCGCCGGCCGACCCTACGTCGTGAACTTCTGGGCGTCGTGGTGCGTGCCGTGCCGGGCGGAGGCGCCTCACCTCCGGGCCTTCGCCGAAAGCCAGAGCGAGGATGGCATCGCCCTCGTCGGAGTCGTCTGGAACGACGACGCCGACCAAGCCCGCCGCTTCCGGGAAGAATTCGGTCTCACGTTCCCGCAGGTGACTGATCCCGGCAACCGCACCGCACTGAATTACGGGGTGTTCGGGGTGCCGGAGACCTACGTCGTCGACTGGCGCGGGATCGTGATGGCCAAGCTGATTGGCGCGGTCGGGCCCACGACGCTCGACGACGTGCTCGCCCAGGTGCTCAGCGGCGAGGAGTACACGAGTGAGAACGACGACTACCGAACCCGACCGCCCTAATCGTTGTGAGGCCGCTCACCAGGAAAGAGCCGATCAATTGCAGCCAGGAGGCGGTCCTCATTCATCTCGCCCGTCACCCGTTCGAGCATCTCGCCCTCGGGGGAGACGAAGATCGTCGTCGGCATGCCCAGAACGACGAACTCGCGTGCAACATCGCCCTCGGGGTCGAACACGGCCGGGTAGCTCACGCCCGTCTCCTCGAGGAGCGCCACGCCATCGGAGCGGATGTCCTGGTTGTCAATCCCGACGAAGGCAACGTCGTCCTTCACCTTCTCGTAGGCCGACTCGAAGGCCGGCATCTCGCGGCGACACGGTGCGCACCACGACGCGAAGAAGTTCAAGACGACGGGCCGGCCGCGGAAGTCGGACAGTGACATGGTCCGGTCGGGGTCACGCAAGCCTTCCAGCTCGAACTGCGGGGCCTCGCCCGAGACCGGCGTCCCCTGCTCGGGCGGCGACGGAGGGTCCGATGAAGCGAGCGCTACCGTGCCGGCTACGACCGCGGCGCCCACGACCACGGCGAGGACCCACACCCCCCGACGCCGTCGCCGCCGCGGCGATCGCCCACCCCGGACAGGGCCGGTCGGCGCGTCCTCCGGTAGGAGCGGCAACTACCTCCCCTCCCCTCTCGCTGGCTACGACGGAGTGTAGTGACGGCGAGAGCGCCGCGAACTACAGCCTGTCGTTGCTTGCTAGGGTCTTGCGTGTGAGCACCAAGCATCGACGATCCACGGCGCGGCGCCACGGTCCGGGCCTGACCCAGATCGCCGTAGCCGCGGCGCTCCTTGCGGGCGCGGTAGCGCTGGTAGCGGTCGCGGTGTCAGGCCGCGGTAGCAGTGGTGGCTCGGACTCGGCGAACGAGCTCGCGCTCAGGGAAGGCGTGGAGGCACCGACCGTCGCGCTGCCGGCCACGACCGGCGAGACCGTAGATCTCACGGCATACCGCGGGAAGCGCGACGTCTTGCTCTACTTCTACGAACACGCCAGTTGAGGACCGTGTGAGGAGCAGCTGGTCGAGCTGCAGGAGGCCAAGGCGAGACTCGAGGACCAAGGGGTCGAGGTCTTCGCGGCGTCGGTGCAGGACCTCGACACGTCGCGAGAGATGGCAGAGCGCCTCGGCATCGACGTGCCGATCCTGGCCGACACCGACACGTCGGTCGCGCGCGCGTTCGAGATCTACGACCTCCCGGGAAGCATGGGCCCGTTCTCGACGCATTCCTTCTGGCTGATCGACGAATCCGGGACCATTCGCTTCCGGGACGTTTCGCTCGAGATGCACGTTCCCTTCGATGAGGTGGAACGAGCGGTCGCCCGACTCCAGGCGTAGGGAACCTCGATCGGCCTGCCGCTACGGTCCGCTTCCCCCGTCGCGTCCGGCCCGCGGTGAAGCCGCTCCACCGAGTGCAACGGGGCGCCGGTTGGTGCCGGCAAGGCGGACCGCGGCCACGACGAGGCCCGCTGTGACGACCCCGACCAACGGCGCGTAGGCGACACCGAGGTCGCGTAAGAAGGCATCGGCCACGCCGGCGAGCACCGCTCCGGCGACAGCGAGACCGCGCCCGGCGTCGGTCGGGCCGGTGACGGCGACGGCGGCGAGGAGGAAGAGACCCAGCGAGAAGCCAGGTACCTCAACCGCCTCGATGCTCGTGCGGTCGGCAGCGAGCCGGAGGCCCTGAACCGCCAGGTGCGCGCCGAGGAACGCCACGAGGACCGGGAGGCGTCCCGTCCGCCACGCCGCGGTCGCCATGCTGACGGCGATCCCGAAGCTCGCGACGGCCGCCAGCGTCTCGTCGGGATGGCTCACGTGGAGGATCTCGAATCGAGCCCGGGGCACGGCCCACAGCACCACTAGCACGGCGAGTGGCGCGGGCGGCACGAGCGCTCCGCCCCAGCCGTGCTGCGCCCGTCGCAGCGCGCTCGCGACGGCGCCGCCGGCGAGCAGCGCCCACCACGGCGCGTCACCCCGGAGCAGCAGGGCAACGAGCGCGCCGTCGATCACCGCCGCGCTCCAGTCGCGGTGACGCCGCCCACCGATGAGTTGCATGCCGATCGCTCCGGCGAGCGCGGCGGCAACACCCGCCGGTCGTGGGCCGAGATCGAACAGGGGCCGGGCGAGCAACGCCGTCGCCCCGACGAGGCCGGCGAGCGCCTCGTTCGGGGTCGGCCGTTTCGTGCGCCAGCCTGCCGCGGCGCCGACCGCGAGTACCGCCGCACCCGCTTCGAGCAGCTTCGACATCACGCCGAGGGCGTCGACGGCCTCGCCGCCCAGCCCGAAGGGCAGCCCCCACCATCGCGAGATGACATACACCGCCAGCAGAGCCGCCACCACGACGAGCCCGACCGCAACGGAGATGCGCGAAACCGGGTGCGTGGCCATGAACCACGCCACCGCGACCTCCGCGACCCCCGCGGTGGCGAAGAACACCCCAGCCACAACGCTCTCGCGGGCGTGTGACGGCACCAGCATCAAATGGAGCACGCCGGCGAGGCCGAAACCGGCGGCTGCTCCCGCCTGCGTCATCCCGCGGCCGCGCTGGCGCGGTAGCTGCGTTAGCGCCGCCCACACCAGGACGACGGCGACCGCCAGCACGGGCCCGAGGCGCACCAGGATGTCCAGGCCGTCGCCATGGGCAACCTCTTCGACGTGGGCCGGCAGCAAGCGGAGGTCGAGCGCCCCTGCGGTCACCTGGCCGCCACCTGGACGCGGACGGTGTGGTAGCCGCTCGCTCCATCCGGGTACGGCCCGCTCCCGCGGGCGGGCTGTACGACGCCGCGCTCGTCGGTCGCACGCACCCGCAGCGTGTGCCGGCCAGGCCTGGCGTTCCAAGGCATGCGCCACTGCCGCCAGGTGTTGTCCGACAGCGACGCCGCCAACTCCGCCTCGACCCAAGCGTCCTCGTCGACCTGGAGCTCGACCGCGTCGATCCCACGCGAAGGCGCCCACGCCACTCCTGCCACCTCGACCCCGCCCGCGGACAATTCCCGGCCACCACGGGGCACGTCGATGCGAGCCTGGGTCTTCACTGGCGCCTTCGATGCCCAGCCCCGTCG
>JBOGFJ010000013.1:0-5461 GCA_050743385.1 Acidimicrobiia bacterium | reverse complement strand
CTCAGCTGGGTTGTTCGAGCGTCGGCGACGACCTGAGCGGGCAGCGGAGGCGGCAGGAATCGAACCCACCGGACGGGGATCGCCCGTCCCACTCGTTTTGAAGACGAGGGGGGCCACCAGACCCCGTTCACCTCCGGGCGTGGTCTACCACGGGCGTCGCGGACTACGATCCGTCGGCCGGCCTGGCCCGGCTGCCGAACAGGGAGACATCCGTGAAGAAGCTGCTGATTCTGCTCGTCCTGGTTGCGATCGGC
The DNA here is from genome assembly GCA_050743385.1 of Acidimicrobiia bacterium. Taxonomy (GTDB): domain Bacteria; phylum Actinomycetota; class Acidimicrobiia; order IMCC26256; family JACDBD01; genus JACDBD01. Next base: position 5,207 of record JBOGFJ010000013.1, on the reverse strand, counting down.
GTCGCCGTGGCCCGCAAGGTCCGCGAGGTCTGATTCACCCAGACAGATCGCGTCCTTCGCGCCCGGGTCTCGACCCGGGCGCGAATCGCGTCAAAGGCGCCGATTCCACCGGCCGGAGACCGCTCCCCGGCCCCGGTTGAAGAATCGCCGTCGGCGGATGCTCGCGAGAACGACCACCGCGACGACGACCAGCGCAAGAATCAGGATCCACTCCATGGGACTCGGCTACCCGGCCCGACCGCCGTGCGAAACCTCACGGTGGCGCGCATCGAGCTGATCACCCACGGGTAGGAACGCGTGTGCACCCACTCGAGGAGGTCACACGATGCGATTCCGCCGCCGCGGGGTTGTCGATGACGACGTGTCGACTCGGAACCCCGCTCGATACGTAGCTCTCGTGATCGGACTGGCCGCGGTCATCTTCGGGGCATTTGCCCTCGCAGAGACCGGGTTCGATCCCGACCACCTCCGGCGACCGCACGAGTCGGTCGCGACGTTCCACCACACGCCGCTGCTCGCCCTCATCGAGATCGGCTTCGGCGTGTTGATGCTCGTCGCCGCCCTCGGCACCTTCTTCGGGCGCACCCTGATGACCGTCGCGAGCCTCGGCGCCCTCGGGCTCGGTGTGGCCGCCGCCGCCGACATCTGGCCGACCCGGCTGCACAACTGGCTGGGCGTCCACGACCGTAACGGCTGGCTGTTCGTGGCCGTGGGCGCCATCGGACTTGCCGCTGCCGTGCTATTGCCGGTGACCCGGCGCCGGCGAGTCGTCGAGCGCGAGGCCGTGCCCGTCGGTCGGTAGGCGCTACGACGCGCGGGCCCGCTCGCGCTGCGCCAGGAAGCGGATGCGGGCCGCCCGCGCGTCCCACGCGTAGGCGACAGCGGTTCCCGCGAGCAGGTCGTGGAGTGCTCGGTGCTCTCGCCCCAGGAGGATGCCGAGGAACCCGAGCCCGAACGCGACGAACGAGAGCGGCCAGGTGATCACCCGCAGCGCCGCGTGCGCACGGTCGACGGGCTGCCCGTCGCGCCGGACGACGCGGATGCCGACGATCGCCATTCCGGGCGTGCTTCCCGAGAGCGACCACGGCACCCAGAAGTAGAGGAACACCCAGAGCGTCAGGATCGGGATCGCGACCCACGGGCTGATGTCGCCGGTGTCGATCTGCGTGCCGGCGAGGAACCCGAGGAGCCAGAAGAGCGCGGACAAGCCGGCGACGAAGGTGAAGTTCAGGATGGCGATGTCGAGGGCGCACGCGGCGAGGCGCGTGACCGGCCCGGCGTAGTGGCCGACGAGCGACGACTCGGGGACACGCCGCGGGGTCACGACGGCTTCTCCACGCCGGTGGCCGCAGGCGGGAGCCCCGGGCCGAGCGGCGTGTCAGCCGGGGTGCGCCGCAGGAGGCGATCGACCCACCGGTTGCTCCACTGATCGAGCCCGACGCCTTGCGCCCGCACGAAGTCGAGGCCGCGGGTGACGAGCCCGGTGGTCGACGACACGACGACCTGTCCGAGCTCGGTGCGGGCGACGATGTCCTCGACGTCCACGCGGGAAACGATGGCGTTGACGTCGACCCGGTCGAGCAGCTCGTTCAGGTCGACGCGCTCCATGAGGGCGTTCACATCGACCCGGTCGATGATTGCTTCCACATCGACGCGCGCGAGCACCTCGTTGAGGTCGACGCGGTCGATGATGGCCTGCACGTCGACTTGGCGGACGACAGCGTCCATCGGCATGAGGTCGAGGAGCCGGTCGACGGCGCGCCGCCGGTTGTTGCTCACGCCGCCATTCTTGCCCACCCATCCCAATCCCGCGTTGGGTCGAAAAGGGTGCAGAGCACCGAAGTGACCCAACGCCGGGGAGGGCCCTAGTCGGAGAACACCTCGGCGTAGCGCTTGGCGAACAGCGCCACCGCACCGCCGGTATGCCAGAACACGACGGTGTGATCATCGGTGACGCGCCCCTCGCGCACGGCCGCGATCAGCCCCGCCATCGCTTTTCCCGTGTAGACGGGATCGAGCACGATGCCCTCCAGCCGGGCCGTCTGGCGGATCGCGTCGACCGCGGCGTCGGTGACATCGCCGTACCCGTCGCCGAAGTGGGCGTGGTCCACGATCGTCTCGGCTCCGGGCATGACCCGGCCCGAGTGCGCAGCCGCCTCGGCCGCCAGGCGAGGAATCACGTCGTCGAGGTCCGGGCGGGTGCCGACGTCGACGCCGAGGACGCGGGTCGTGGGATCGAGCCCGGCGAGCAGGCCTGCGTGCGTGCCGCCGGAGCCGTTCGCGACCACGACCCAGTCGACCGGCCCGTCGCCGCGGCGGGCGAGCTGCGCGGTCAGCTCATCGGCGGCGGCGACGTAGGAAGACACGCCGGTGACCGACGCACCGCCGATGGGGATCGCGAACGGTCGCCGCCCCTCGCCGGCGAGGCGGGACGCCAGCTCCTCGATGGCCGATTCCGTCTCGTAGTACGACTGCGCGCCGGTGAAGTGGAGGGTGGCGCCGAGTACCACGTCGAGCAAGAGGTTGCCGCTGAGCATCCGGGGCTCGTGACTCCCCATCGCGAGGTGGCAGTCGAGTCCGATGCGATTGGCGGCCGCCGCGGTCATGCGCGCGTGGTTGCTCTGGTGGCCTCCGCCCGTCACGAGCGTGTCGCATCCCTGGGCAAGAGCCTCGGCGCACAGGTACTCGAGCTTGCGCGCCTTGTTGCCGCCGAGCGCGAGGCCGGTCAGGTCATCACGCTTCACCAACACCCGTGGCGCACCCAACCAGTCGGAGAACCGGTCCATCGCCTCGAGCGGGGTGGGGAGGTAAGCGAGCGGTACCCTCCTCTCGTCGGGCGGCCGCGGGCGCGTGCTCAAGCGACCTGTTCGCGCTTCCGCAGCCACCACCACACGGCGAAGCCTGCGCCCGCGGCGGCCAGCGCGGAGCTCACTGCGATCGTCGGCCCCGCCGGCGGTACCGGAACGCGGTCGCGCAGGCGAACGGGGCGGGTGAACACTCGGGTGTCCCACTCCCGGGTGCGTGCGAGGCGAGCGAGCTCCTTGTCGGGATTCACCGCGACCGGGTGCCCCACCGTCTCGAGCATCGGAAGGTCGGTGACGGAGTCGCTGTACGCGTAGGAGCCGTCGAGGTCGATTCCCTCGCGCTCGGCGAGTTGCCGAATCGCTTTCGCCTTGCTCTCGCCGTAGGCGTAGAACTCGAGCTCGCCGGTGTAGTTGCCCTCGGTGTCGATCGCGGCACGCGTGCCGATGGCGCGATCGGCGCCCATGAACTCAGCGAGCGGCTCCACGACCTCCGTCGGCGACGATGACACGATGACGATCTCGCGACCGGCGGCGTGGTGGTCGTCGAAGAGCTCGAGCGCCTCGGCGTAGATGATCGGTTCGATCACCTCGGTGAGCGTCTCGCGCACGATCGACGCGACGTGATCGCGATTCCACCCGCGGGTCATCGCCGCCATCGCGACGCGAAGCTTCTCCATCTTCTGCTCGTCGGCGCCGACGAGCATGTAGACGACCTGGGCATAGACGCTCTTGACGATGGCCCTTCGTGACAGCAACCCCTCCCGGTAGAACGGCTTGCCGAAGGCGAGCACCGAGCTCTTGGCGATGATCGTCTTGTCGAGGTCGAAGAAGGCGGCTTGCACGTCCCTCACCCTACGCGGGCGCGGACGAGGGGGCTAAGACCGCGTTTCGTCCGCCCACGTCATCGACGCCGGCAGCGGCACCCCGGCCGGCCGGAACTCCATCGACACGACGAGCGCATCCGCGAGTGCGTTCAGGCGTGCGAGATACGCGGCGCGCATCGTGCGGACGTCGGCCCACGCGTCATCGAAGGGACGCAGGGGCGCCCCGCGCGATGCCAAGAAGCCGTAGAGCGCGCGAAAAGTGTCTTCGGTGAGGGGGTCGTCGCGGGTCGCCGCGGCGAGCGCGGGCACACGGACCGTCACGACCTCGATCACGCGAACCGTCCGCCGGTAGAGGCGCAGCGCGTCCACCTTGCGCGGGACGTCGACGACCGCCGTGAGGGTGACGGCCATGTCGGTGAGGATGGTGAGCCCGGCGATCCACGACTGGGTCGGGCGCTGCGACCGGAAGAGGGCGAGCATCGGATACGAGCCGTGGCTGATCTCGACCGACGCGCACCATCGTTCCCACTCGTTGCAGAAGACCCACAACGGTCCCGCGTCGCCGGCAGCGAAGTGGGTTCCGACGAGCCCCACGCCGGTGACCCGTTCCTCGAAGAGCGTGTCGAGCGTGGGAAGGCTCTCTTCGCGCCGGCTGTACGCGCCGTACAGGGTCGGGAGATAGCCGATCACGAGTGCCGTGGTGAGCAGCCCGGTGAACGCCTCGACGAGCGTGAGCGGGCGCGCCACCCCCTGGTCCGGGACGATGTCACCGAAGCCGATCGTGAAGAAGCCGACGCCCGCGTAGTAGAGCGCGTCCCAGAAGTCGTGCACGTCGGAGAGCTCCTTGCGGAGACCCAGCCAGACGAAGGTCCAACCCACGAGCTGGAGGAAGATCCACACCACCAGGAGCCCGAGCAGCGACGCGGGGCCGTAGACCGAGAGGAAGCCCTCGCGTCGTTGGTCGCGGCGGATGCGGCGCGCCGCCCGGCGCCACATCCGCCAGGTCCAGCGGTAGAAGACCTCCGTCGGCCACCAGCGGCTCCGTACCCGCCTCGTCGTGACGAGTGTGGCGATCGCATCGGTGAGTACGAACAGCACGATGGACGTGCCCGCCGCGACGGCGAGGACGCGTCCAGTCATCTCCGCAGTCTTGCAGTCGCCCGGGCACGAACCCTTGACACCGGGCGGCGACCGCCGTACGTTCGCTCTCAGCTCCCCGCTCGGGGAGCCTTTGTGTTCCCCCTGCTCTTCCTCGGTGTCGCGTCCCGCGCCCGAAGGAGGGGCACATGCTGCTCGCGCTCTGGTCACCCAAGGGCGGCTCCGGCACCTCGGTGCTGGCAGCCGCGTGCTCCATCGTGCTCGCTCGCCGCGCGGGCGGCGCGCGCCTCGCCGACCTCGAGGGCGACCAGCCCGCCATCTTCGGCCTCGACGCTGATCCGGCCACCGGGCTCACCGACTGGCTCGCAGCCGGGCCCGAAGCGCCCACCGAGGCGCTGGAGAAGCTGGCAGTCGAGGCGCTGCGCGGGGTCGCGCTCCTGCCGCGCGGGAGCGCGCCGCGGCCACTCGCCCCGGTCGCGGC
>JBOGFJ010000012.1:0-10575 GCA_050743385.1 Acidimicrobiia bacterium | reverse complement strand
TCACCCACACCGCGACCTCGCCCGCCTTGAGCTTGCTCATGGACCCCTCGGCGTTCTCGAACTTCCCGCCGTGCTTGCCCATCCACGACGCCCGCCACACCAGCAAACGGGCGGCGTCGATCTCCATCTTCATGTCGGCGAGGTTGAAGGCGATCGACTGGTTCTCGATGATCTTCTTGCCGAACTGCTCGCGCTCCTTGGCATAGTCGAGCGCGAACTCGTACGCAGCCCGCGCGATTCCGAGCGCCTGGGCACCGACGATCGGCCGCGTGGTCTCGAACGTGCTCATGGCCGCCTGCACCTTGGAGCTCTTCCCTTCCCGGGCCCGGGCCAGGCGAGCCTCGAGCTTCTCCTCGCCGCCGAGCAGGCATGCGCTCGGAACCCGCACGTCGTCGAGGAGCACCTCGCCGGTGTGCGAGGCGCGGATGCCCATCTTCTTCTCCTTCTTCCCGCCCGTCAGCCCCGGAGTCCCCGGCGGCACGACGAACGAAGCATGCCCCCGTGACCCGAGCTCGGGGTCGACGCTGGCGACGACCACATGAACGTTGGGACGGTCGAGCAACCCGCCATTCGTGATGAACGTCTTCTGACCGTTCAGCACCCAGTCGTCGCCGTCCTTCTTCGCGGTCGTGCGTAGGCTCGACACGTCCGACCCCGCGCCCGGTTCGGTGACCGCGAACGAGGCGAGGTGGATGTCGTCGGGCGTGCCGAAGCACTGGGGTACCCACTCGGCGATCTGCTCGGGAGTGCCGTTTCCCGCGATACCCGCCGCCCCGAGCGTGCTGCCGAAGATCGAGAGTGCGATGCCGGCGTCACCCCAGCACAGCTCCTCGCTCACCACGGGGAACATCAGGCCGGTCGGGTCGGAGAAGCACTGGGCGATGAACTCCCACGAGTACAGCCCGATCTTGGCCGCTTCCTCGATGATCGGCCACGGTGTCTCCTCGCGCGCGTCCCACTCGGGTCCCGCGGGGCGCACGACCTGCTCCGCGAAGTCGTGGACCCACTTCTGGATCTGCTCCTGGTCATCGTCGAGCGCGAGAGAGAACTCGGTCATGGCGCCGTACTCCTAAGTTACTGGTGGGTAACTAGAGGCTACCCGATCGACGGGGGCCGCACACACCTTCCGGAACCCGCGCCGCCGAGCGGTCGTGGAGCCGCGCTGAGGCAAGATGGTGCGGGCCGAATCGACGGAGCGGCGGGGTGATGTTCAGACCAAGGCGGCGCCGAGCAGGGAACCAGCCGTCCGACCCCGGCGGCAGGGTGCCCGAACATGCACTCGAGGGGGCGCTCGAATCGGCTCGCATCGGCCTGTGGTCGTGGGACGGAGACAGCCGGCGCGTGCACTGGGCGCCCTCGATGGAACGCCTGTGCGGCCTCGAGCCCGGCACCTTCGGCGGCACGCTCGACGAGGCCGTGAGCTTCGTCCACCCCGACGACCGCGACCTCGTGGCCGAACGGCTCAACGCGGTGACACGCGACACTGCTCCGACAGGGCTGCGGTACCGGCTGGTCGACCGCGACGGTGACGTGCGCTGGGTCGACAATCGCAGCCTGCGACTCGACGACGGCTCCCTCATCGGGATCGCGATCGACATCACCGAGCAGCGTGAGGTCGAGGACGAGCTACGCAACCGGGAAGCGGAAGCCCGGCTCGCGCTCGACGCCGGCGGCATGGGGACGTGGCGCTGGAGCCGCGTTACCAACGAGGTGTCGTGGTCGCCCGAGCTCGAGGCTGTGTACGGCTTCGAACGCGGGACCTTCCCCGGCACGTTCGAGGCCTTCGTCGAGCTGATCCATCCCGACGATCGCGAGCGGGTACTCCAAGCGATGAGTGAGGTCGTGGAGCACGGCGGCGAGATCGCGCACGAGCACCGCGTCGTCCTCCCGAGCGGGGAAGTTCGCTGGACCGAGGGACGGGGCCACGAGATCCCGGGTACCGACGGCCGCGAGTGGGTCGGCATCGGCGTCGACATCACGGGCCGCAAGGAAGCTGAGACCGAGCGCGCTCGGCTGCTCGCGCTCGAGCAGCTGGCGCGGGCCGAGGCGGAGCAGGCGAGCCGCGAGCTCCAGGAGACACTGGCCCGCCTCGACACGCTGCTCGAGAACGCTCCGGTGGGGTTCGGCTTCTACGACACCGAGTTCCGGTACGTGCGCGTCAACCAGCCGCTCGCCGACATGAACGGCGTGCCGATGGAGGAGCACATCGGGCGGCGGGTAGCCGACGTCGTCCCGAACGTCTGGGAAGCAGCCGGGCACCTCTACGAGGCTGTGCTCGAGACCGGCCAGCCGCTCATCGACCAGGAAGTCAGTGGGTACACCCAGGGCGCACCCGGCGTCGTACGCCACTGGCTCGTGAGCATCTATCCCGTGACCGGCCCCGACGGCGAGCGGATCGGCGTCGGCAGTGTCGTGGTGGAGATCACCGAGCGGAAGCGAGCCGAGCTCGCGACCCAGCTCATCGCGCGCGCCAGCGAGCTGTTCAGCAGCTCCGCCATCGACCTCGACGCCACGCTCGACCAGGTAGCTCGCCTCGCGATCCCCGACTTCGCCGACTCGTGCCACCTCTATCTGCGCAACCCCGACGGCAGGGGACGCCGCGTGGCGGTCGCCGATATCGATCGGGGGCTCGAACCGCTCCTCGTCGAAGCAGGCGATCGCTATCCCCTCGACTTGGAGGGTGACCTGCCCACCGCGCGCGCGCTGCGCTCCGGGCGCCCGGTTCGCCTGGAGCTCGTGACCGAGGAGATGCGCCGGCAGGCGGCTCAGAGCCCGGAGCACCTCGAGACCTTGCAGCGCCACGGCGTCTGCTCCGTCATCACCACGCCACTCGAGGTGCGCGGTGAGCGGCTGGGCGCGCTCGTGCTCATGCACACGGAGCGGTCGGGTCGCCGGTACCAACGCGGCGACGTCGTGCTCGCTGTCGAGCTGGCGCGCCGCTTCGCAGAGGCCATCGAACGCGCCCGGCTCTACCGTGACGCCGAACGTGCCCGGGCCCACGTCGACCTGCTCGCCAGTGCCGGCGAGCTGCTGACCGTCGAGCTCGACTCGCGTGCCCGCATCGAGGCGATGGCGCGGGTCGTGCTGCCCGCGTTCGCCGATGTGTGTGTGGTGCACGTCGCCGAGCCGGACGGGAGGATGCGCATCGCCAGCTTCGCCGCCGCCAACCGCGACCGGCAGGCGCAGCTCGACGCGGCCGGGCCGTGGCGGGCGTTCGAGCCGGAGCCCGGCATGCCCTGGTTCGAGGCCGTGCAGACGGGTGAGCCCGTGCTCGCGTATCCACTTCCCGTCGGTGTGGTGGGCAAGCTCACCCTCACCGGCGAGAACTCCCCCGACCCCGCCCCCGAGTTCGGCGTGCGCTCGCTGCTCAGCCTTCCACTCTCCGGTGGTCCCTCGGGGCCCATCGGGGCCATCTCGTTCGCGTACGCGGAGTCGGGGCGCCGCTACGGCCCCGACGACGTCGCCATTGCGCGCGAGCTCGCGCGGCGGGCGGCGCCCGCGCTCGAGAACGCGCTCCGATTCGAGCAGGAGCAGGCCACCGCCGAGGCACTCCAGCGGAGCCTGCTGCCCGAGCGGCTGCCGGAGCTCATGGAGGCCGAGCTCGCCGCCCGCTACGTGCCCGGCAGCGACGAGCTCAAGATCGGCGGCGACTGGTACGACGTGCTGCCGCTCCCCGACGGGCGCGTCCTGGCCGCGATCGGCGATGTGGTCGGCCACGGCATCCGTGCAGCAGCGTCGATGAGCCGCATCCGCAACGCCTTGGACTTCTGCGCCATCGACGGGCTCTCGCCCGGGGCGATTCTCCGTCGCCTGAACGACAACTTCACCGCCCTCGGCGACGGCGACATGGCCACGGTCCTGATCGCGGTCTACGAACCCCGCTCCGCCACGCTGCTGTTCGCCAGCGCGGGCCATCCACCGCCGCTCGTGCACAGACCCGGCGCGGCACCTGACTTCCTCGAGGGCAGCCGGGGCGCGCCCCTGTGCGCGGTCGACGACATGCGCTACCCCGAGGTCGAGGTGGCGGTCCCACCGGGCACCCTGCTGGTCCTGTACACCGACGGGCTGATCGAACGGCGGGGCGAATCGCTCGACGAAGGCCTCCGCCGCCTTGCCGACGCGGTCGCTGACGCGCCGGAGAAGCTCGACGAGCTCGCCGACCATCTCCTCGAGCGGCTGCTCGGTGGCGCCAGACCCGACGACGACGTCGCGCTCCTGGCACTGCGGCTGCTCCCGGCGCCGGCGGAGCTGATGGTGCGCCTCTCGGCGCAACCGCGCGAGCTCGGCCGGCTCCGAGCGCGGCTCGGCGAATGGCTCGATCGACTCGGCGCGGCGCCGACGGAGCGCGGCGAGATCACGCTCGCCGTCAACGAGGCCGCGGCCAACGCCGTCGAGCACGCCTACGGCCTTCGAGACGGCGGCTTCACCGTCGAGGGGACCAGCGATGACGGCGGGGTGGTCGTCGTGGTGCGCGACTCCGGCCGGTGGTACGACCGCGACTCGCAGACCAGGGGACGCGGTTTGGACCTCATGCGCAGCCTCATGGACGACGTCGACATCGATCGGAGCGTGGAGGGAACCGCCGTGACGCTGCGGCGCCGCCTCCGCCGGGCACCAGCGGAGTGAGCGGGATCGGATCGGTGGAGATCGATGCGCGCGGGCCGATGCTCGTGGCGCGGATCCTGGGCGAGCTCGACCTCTCCAACGTCGACGAGACGGAGTCGACGATCACGATGGCGGTGACGCCCGATACGGGGGCCCTCGTCATCGACCTGTCCAAGACGACGTTCCTCGACAGCACCGGCATACGCATGATCTTCGAGCTTGCGTCGCGACTCCGGGCCCGCCGTCACGAGCTGCGCCTGGTCGCCGATGCGACGACGCTCGTGCACCGCGTGCTCGTGCTCAGCCAACTGGACGAGGTCGTGCGCGTCGAGGCCTCGCTCACCGACGCGCTGAACGCCGCGGAGACCTAGGCGAGAACCGCCGCTACGAGGAGGGAGCTCGTCGGCTCACGGCGTCGAAGCGTCTTCTCGGCGGCGAAGCCTCTGAGCAGCGCGGCTCGCGACGTAGGTGACCAGCCGCTGCGACTCGTCGACGCCCCAGCGGTCCCGCAGGAACGCGGGTATGCCGAGAACGGCGCGTCCGAGCGGCAGGTGCGTGCTCCGATCGACGTATTTGGCGAGGAGCGGTACGACGTTCCCTACCCAACGAGATCGGCGGAGGGGGGTCGAGCGGGCAGTGAATGCCAGGCGCTCGCGGTAGTCGGGCCGAGTGGCCGCGAGGAGGTCGATCGCATGCTGCGGCACGCGGCCGTGCACGCGGAACCGGAGATACGACAGGGCGTTGCGCATCGCCCACGTGAGGCGTCGCCGACGGGCTTGGTGGATCAGGCGGTCCCAGTCGAACGCGTTCGACGCGAGGATCGTCATCGCGTCGGCCACCCACCGGAGCTGTGCATGGCTGATCCAGTGAAGCCCATGGAGGGTCACGTGGAGAAGGTGGTCGGGTGGACAGAGTGTCCGTGCGGGAACGCCGGCGATGTCGATCTCGACGGACGCTTCCCACAGATCGTCGCACGAGCGGGCCTCGTCGCCGCGAACGACGAGCTCATCCGGCGCCTTCCAGTGGAGGTCGAGTCGCGCGCCGTTCGAATGCTTGACGCCCCACGCGTATTGGAGTGGGAAGCGTCGGAGCTTCTGCGGTGACGGCACGTCCCAGCCGTCGGCCGCGAGAACCGCCAGCGCCGCATCACGCTGCAGCTCGGGCACCATCACGTCGGCGTCGGTCATGCGACGCAATCCGGCATGGGCGTAGCACGTGGCGACGAGTCCGACTCCCTTGAGCACGAGTACGGGGATGCCCACGGCATCAAACGCGCTGATCACACGCGACAGGTCCGCCTGGCGCAGCCGGTTCTCGCGCCAGGTGTAGCGGATCACGTCGGTGAGGGCGGGCAGGACGGGGTCGTCGAGACCGAGCTTGCGCAGGCGGTCGCCGAGCAGCGGAAGCAACTCGTACTGCTGATAGGTGATCTCGTCGAGGGCGAAGCGAGGGCGGAGGCGGCGCCAGGCGTCGGCAGCGACCTCGTCGGGACCGAGCGAAGCGAGCAGCAGGAGCTCGTCGTCGGGGTTGGGCCAGACGTGACCGGAGAGACCGGGAAGCTGACGGGTGGTGCTCAGGATCCCGAGCGCTCCGAGGACTTCGCTCCGGGGCGCGCCCTGATCGAGGTGGGCGGTGAGGTCCGCGGGTATCCGCCGCAGGCTGTAGTAGCTTCCGCTGACAACTTTGGTGCGACGGTCCACGTGGACGGCAGGGTACGTCACGGGCCGACCAATCGGGAGGTCGCAGTGCCCGACGCCGAGCGGTTGCAGGTGAACGCGCCGACGGTCGCGTGGGAGGCCGTCGAAGGTGAAGTGATCGTCATCAACCTCGGCACCGGCACCTACTACAGCCTCGACGCGGCCGGCGCGCTGCTGTGGGAGGGGCTTGCAGCCGGAGCGACAGTGGCGGACTGCGTCGCCGCGGTTCGAGCGCGCTACGAAGGAGAGGAGCCGCTCATCCGGGGCGCGCTCGACGAGCTGATCCGCGATCTCCAGACGGAAGGGCTCGTCGTCCCCGCGTCCCCCGACGACTCCCCGGATGACCCGCGTGACCCCGGGACGGTGCCAGGCATCGATTCGCCGGGGCCCGCCGACGACGGGGAGCGGACGCCCTTCGTGGCGCCGCGGCTCGAGCGTTACATCGACCTCCAGAACCTGATCCAGCTCGACCCGGTCCTCGCCGTGGACGAGCGGGGTTGGCCCCTCGCGGAACGCCCATAGCCCGGGCGGCCGTGACTGCCGGAGGTACCGAGGCGTTCTTCGACAAGCTCGAACGCGCCTACGCGGCCGCCGAGGGCGCGTGCGGCGCCGTCTCACGCTGCTTCCGGATCGGCGGACGGGAGGTGGAGCTCCGCTTCGCCGGGCCCGCGCTCGTGACAGCGCTCGGCTCCGGGCTCGCCCATCTCGGTTGCACGGCGTCGGGTCCGGCGGAGCTGACGGTGTGCTCGTTCGACAGCGCGTCGACGGCCACCCCGCCGCCGCCCCGACCGTGGACGAACGACCAGGTCCGCGCGAGCGGGGTGGTCGAGGACTTCTCCAACGCCCGGTTCCACACCGTGTTCCAGGTGGCCGCGCGGCTGCTCACGGTTCTCGACCGGGAACGGCGTCTCGCCCTCTGCTGGACCCCTGACGCCGGCGACCTCCCGATGCCGGAGCGGGCGGCTCCCCTCCGGCGTCTGCTCCAGGCGTGGACGGCCGACCGGGGAACGCTGCTCGTGCACGGCGGTGCGGTTGGTCGTCCCGACGGCGGGGTGCTCGTCGTGGGGCAGGGAGGAGCGGGCAAGTCGACCACGGCCCTGGCCTGCCTCCGGTCTCCGCTGCTGTACGCGGCCGACGACTACTGCCTGCTCGACCCCGGACCGCGGCCGTGGGTCCACAGCCTGTATTGCACGGGGAAGACCGACGTCTCGGGCCTCGCCCGGCTCCCGTTCCTCGCTCCCATGGTGAGCAACCGAGACCGGAGGAGCGACGAGAAGGCACTCTGCTCCCTGCACGACCACGTACCCGGCGCGTTGACGACGGCGTTCCCCCTCCGGGCGGTGCTGGTACCGCGGCTGACGAGTCAGCCGACGACCACCGTCGCGCCAAGCTCACCGGGCGCGATGCTCCGGGCTCTGGCCCCGACAACGGTCCTGCTCTCGCCCCAGACCGCGGCGCGTGTGCTTCCGGCCCTGGCCGACCTCTCGCGCCGCATTCCCGTCTACGAGCTCGCCATCGGCGAAGACGCCTCGACCATCCCTGCGGCGATCGCCCACCTCCTCGACGCACTGCACGAGGAAGCGGCGACCCGGCCGGATCGCGACCCGGTCCCCCCGGCAGCCACCGTCGCATGACTCCGGGTGGAGCGCCGTTGATCACGGTGGTGATTCCGGTGCACAACGGCGAGCTGTACCTCGCCGAGGCCGTCGACAGCGCACTTGCCCAGACGTATCGACCCGTCGAGGTCGTGGTGGTCGACGACGGATCGACCGACGGCACCGCCGAGGTGGCGGCCGGCCTGGACGCGGCCGTGCGGTACGTGCACCAGCCCAACCGGGGGCCCGGAGGGGCGATGAACCGCGGCGTCGCGCTCGCCGGGGGCGAGTACGTGGCGTTCCTCAGTGCCGACGACGTCTGGGCGCCGGAGAAGCTCGCCGGCCAAATGGCTGCTCTGGTCGCGGAGCCGAGCCTCGACCTCGTCTTCGGTCACGTTCAGCACTTCCTGAGCCCGGAGCTCGACGATGAGGTTGCGCGGACGCTCCACTGTCCCCCCGACCCGATGCCGGCGTGCTCGGCCGGGACGCTGCTCACACGGCTCGAGACGTTCCGTCGCGTGGGGAACTTCGACGAGCAGTGGCGGGTCGGCGAGTTCTTCGACTGGTACGCGCGCGCCCGCGACCTGGGCCTACGGATGCACGTGCTCCCCGCCGTCGTGTCGCGGCGGCGGGTGCACGGCGCGAACCTCAGCCACCGCACGAACGCGCCGGCGACGGGTTACGCCCGGGTGCTCAAGGCGACGCTCGACCGCAGGCGACGTCAGGCAGGATCCGAGCGGTCCGGGTCGTGCGACTGATCGCCCTGCTCCAGGCTCGGGACGAGGAGCGCTTCCTCCCCGGCTGGCTCGAGAACATCCAGTCGTGCGTCGACGGCATCGTTGCGCTCGACGACGGGTCGACCGACGCCACCGCCGGCATCCTCTCGGAGCATCCGAAGGTCGTCGAGTTGCTACGCAATCCGCCGGGCCGACCATGGGACGAGAAGGCCAACCAGATCGCGCTCGTGAAGGCAGCGCGGCGCCACGGCGGGGACTGGTGCCTGTGCCTCGACGCCGATGAGAGGATCGAGCTCGGCTTCGTCGAGCGAGCCCGTCGTCTTCTCGCCGACGCCGAGCGGGACGGCATTCAGGTCTACCGGTTCGACCTCCGCGAGCTGTGGGACGACCCTTTCCACTATCGGGTCGACGGTGTCTGGGGCATGAAGACGTTGTGCCGTCTGTTCAGGAACGCGCCCGAGCATCGTCGCTTCGATCCTCGGAGGGTGCATCGCTTCTGGATGCCGCTCGAGCTGGTAGCTCAACTCGACGAGGTGAGCCGGCACACGGGCCTGAACATCTACCACCTGCGCATGATCCGACCCGAAGACCGCGCCTCGCGCGTGGCGCGATACGAGGCACTCGATCCTCAGCACTTGTACCAGCGAATCGGGTACCGCTACCTGGTCGACGAGACCGACCTGCGCCTGGAGGCCATACCTCCCGAGCGACGGTACGTACCTGCACCGTGACTCCGGAGCCCGAACACCGACTCCACGCTACGACGCATCCACCACGCCGGGCTGCACGAGGCGGCTGCGCGGGTAGTAGTGCGCGAGGATGTCGCCGTACGTCGCTCCCCGCGTCGCCATGCCGCGTGCTCCGTGCTGGCAGAGGCCGACGCCGTGGCCGTGGCCGACGCCGTCGAGGCGAAGATGGTTGAGCGAGACCGTCCAGACGAAGCGGGCGCTCCTCACGCGCCCGTATCCAAGCTGCGCGCGCAGCGTGTCGGCGGCGACGACGGCGCTCTGAACACCCGCCGTTACGCGGAGGAGACGGAGACGCCCCGAGGGCGTGCGCTCCTCCACGTCGACGCGCCACTCGCCGCGCGTCTCCCGGACCATGCCCGCGGCGGCCAGGAGCTCCTCACGGTCGACCGTCGCGCGCCACGGGCGCGGCGACCGGCAACACTCTGCGCACGTGGCGGCCTCGTGGTTCTGGTCGCCGGCCGATACCCAGACGGCCGAGGGCAGGTCGGTGCCGCCACCGCAGGTCGCGTGGAAGAAGGCGCCGAAGGGTACCGGCGAGCGGCGGGCCGGGCCGGCGGTGAGGTACTGGCCGCGCGTCCTCTCGACGAACGTCCTGACGCGCGCGGCCACGAGGTGAGGGAGCACGAAGTACTGGTCGAGGGTCGTGGTCACGACGTCGTAGCGGCGACTCCGGGGACGAGCGAGGCGATGGAGCGCGAACGTGCGGGATGCGACCGCCTGGGCCAGGAGCGCCTCGTCCGGCCAGTCGGGAGTGGTCTCGGCCGCGACCGCCCCCGCCACGTAGTCGCACAGGCGGACGTCGAGAACCTGGCCTCCGACGCCGGTCGAGACCCGAACGACGTGGTCCTCGGGATCCGAGACCCGCGGCCGGCGGGAACGTCCCCAAGGGACGCGGATCACGCCATCCTCGACTGCGCCGTCGCGACCTGGCCTCCGCGCCGGTACGAGACTCGCGGATGATCGTCCTCCCTCCCGAGGTGCGGGAGTTGGGGCAGGGAGAGGTTCGGATCGCGGCACGGGTCGAGCCCGCGCGCCCGACCTCGAACGTCCCCGAGGAACTGTTCTTCGACGTCCCCGAGGCGTACCGGGACGCGGTCTCTCCACGCTCCGACGCGTTTTTGGCGTGCCTCCTGCTGCCGGCGATGAACTACCACGAGCACATCGACGTGCGCGGGCCGATCTCGCCGCGTCT
>JBOGFJ010000011.1:0-21242 GCA_050743385.1 Acidimicrobiia bacterium | reverse complement strand
TCGACGTCCCCGAGGCGTACCGGGACGCGGTCTCTCCACGCTCCGACGCGTTTTTGGCGTGCCTCCTGCTGCCGGCGATGAACTACCACGAGCACATCGACGTGCGCGGGCCGATCTCGCCGCGTCTGGCGTTGGGCGTGGAGGACTACCAGCGCGTCTTCCACTCGTGGTTCCCGCGGCGGTTCCACACGATCGACATCCGCGCTGACGACGACGTTGCGGCCGAGATGGGGCCGACGACCGGTGCGGTGGGGGCGGCGTTCTCGGGAGGCATCGACTCGTTCTACACGTTGTGGTCCCATCGTCCGGGACGGGATCAACGTCCACACGCAGCGATGTCTCACGCGCTGCTCGTTCAGGGCTTCGACATCCCTCTCGACGACACCGACGCGTTCGAAGCCCTGCGCGCTTCGTACCGCGACATATTGGCGCGTATGGGCGTCAAGCTGCTGACCGTGCGCACGAATGCCGCGAGCTTCGCACCCCGCGGCAACTGGGGCGTGTTCCACGGGGCGCCGCTGATCGGCGTGGCGCTCCTGTTGCAGGGCCTCCTGAGCCACTTCTACCTGCCCGCGACTCATACCTACGGTGGCCTGGTCCCGTGGGGGTCGGACCCGAGCATCGATCACCTTCTCTCGACCGAGACCCTCGCGGTGGTACACGACGGAGCCATGGCAAGCCGAGTGGCGAAGACGGCAGTGGTCGGCGCGTGGCCGGAGACGTTCGGTCGGCTACGCGTGTGCCCGGAGGCAACCGGGCTCGTCAATTGCTGCCGCTGCCCGAAGTGCATCCGTACCATGGTCACGCTCGACATGCAGGGCGTGCTCGCGCTCCATCCGACGTTCCCGCTTCCACTGGAACGGCGAGCGGTGCGCCGGTGCCCGTATACGACGGAGAGCGAGCTGACGTTCGCGCGGTCCATCGTCGGCCAGGCACGCGCAGCACGACGCCGGGACATCGTCGCCGACGTCGCGATCGCGGTTGCCGTCAGTCGCGCCCGGCGCGCATTGCGTCGCGCCCGAGTGCTGCTCGGTCGTTTCCGCCGCCGAGTCACCGGGCGGAGGCGGGTCGCCCGCCGCTGATCTCCAGTTCGGCGTTCCCCGTCACCGACCCTGCCACCGCGGTGGGCGGCTCTCGCGCGCCGCCGTGAACCCCTCCCTGGCGTCGTGGGTAGCGCCTGCGACCCGGCGCATGGTCTCGCCGAACCGTACGGCTTCGACCCATGAGAGGCGCTGGCCGCGCGCGGCCATCTCCTTGGTGGCCCGAGCCGCCAGTGGAGCGGCCTCGAGCAACCGGTCAGCCAGAGCG
Source organism: Acidimicrobiia bacterium (assembly GCA_050743385.1). Lineage (GTDB taxonomy): Bacteria > Actinomycetota > Acidimicrobiia > IMCC26256 > JACDBD01 > JACDBD01. The sequence continues at coordinate 19,934 of JBOGFJ010000011.1, read as the reverse complement.
TGGGCTGTGGCGTGGAGCTCGTCGTGGGGGACGACGCGCCAGACCAGCCCCATCTCGTGTGCGCGGGCGGCATCGACCCGCTCGCCCGTGAGCAGGAGCTCCATCGCGTTGGCCCAGCCCACCTTGGCCGGCGTGCGGATCGCGCCGACGATGGTCGGCACGCCGAGGCGCACCTCGGGGAACCCGAACGTCGCCCGGTCGCTGGCGACGATGAAGTCGCACGCGGTGGCGAGGGTGAGGCCGTAGCCGAGGCAGTGGCCGTTGACGGCGGCGATCGTCGGCTTCCAGATCTCGAGGCCGCTCTCGAACGAGTTGATCGTGGGGATCTCCCAGAACGAGCCCGACCAGGTACCCGCGGCGCCCGCCCCGTCCTTCATGTCGGCGCCGGCGCAGAACGCGCTGCCCGCCCCGGTGACGATCGCGATCCACGCGTCCTCCTCGTCGCGAAAGCGCTCCCATGCGGCGTTGAGGTCGCGCCGCAGCTCGGCATTGATTGCGTTCATCGCCCCGGGTCGGTTGTAGGTGATGGTGGCGACGTGCCCGTCACACTCGTAGAGGACGGTTCCCGACATCAGTGCGCCTCCGGCGCCGCAACCGGGTCGTTACCGATCCCGAGCTGGCGCAGGAACTCGTGGTTCTCCGACTCCATGTGCTCCCGGACGACGGCCTCGCGCCGTTCGCGTAGTGTCGGTTGCGCAGCAGGCACGACCCGACCCTATGCGTCTGTCGGGGGGAGCGTCATGACGGATGTCAGCGCGAGGCTCGCCGAGGTGGTCGGCGCCGACCACGTCCTCAGCGGTGAAGCCGCAGGCGACGACTACGGGCACGACGAGGCGCTCACGGTCACGCCCGAGATCCCCGCGTTCGTCGTGCGTCCGGGAACGACCGCCGAGATTGCGGGCGTGCTGCGAGTCGCCGACGAGTACCGCATCCCGGTGACGGCCCGCGGGAGCGGCACTGGGCTCTCGGGGGCGGCGGTGCCCCGCGCCGGCGGGATGGTCGTGTCGTTCGAGCGGATGAACGCAATCCTCGAGATCGACACCGAGAATCACGTGGCGGTGGTGCAGCCGGGGGTCACGCTCGAGCAGCTCGACGAGACGACGGCCGCGCACGGGCTCGTGTACCCCGTATTCCCCGGGGAGTACAGCGCGAGCCTCGGGGGCAACGTCGCAACCAACGCCGGCGGGATGCGGGCGGTGAAGTACGGCGTCACCCGCCACCAGGTACTCGGCCTCGAGGCGGTGCTCGCGAACGGCGACGTCATCCGCACCGGCGGCAAGTTCGTGAAGGCGACGACGGGCTACGACCTCACCCAGCTCGTCACCGGGTCGGAGGGCACGCTCGCGCTCGTCACCGAGGCGATGCTGCGGCTGTACCCGCGCGCCGAACACCAGGCGACGGTCCTGGCGCCGTTCCCCGGGCTCGACGACGTGACCGCGGCCGTACCCGCGATCGTCGGGAGCGGGATCGGGCCGCTGATCCTCGAGTACATCGACGTGGTGACGATGGCGGCGATCACCGCGCACGTCGGTCTCGACCTCGGGATCCCGGCGGACGTGAGCGAGCAGGCGCTCGCGTACCTCGTGGTCATGATGGAGAACTCGCACGCCGATCGGCTCGACGAGGACGTGCAGGAGCTCGGGGAGCAGCTGGTGGAGCTGGGTGCGGTCGACGTGTACGTGCTGCCGGCGGGATCGGCGGCCCAGCTCATCGACGCGCGCGAGAAGGCGTTCTGGGTCGCGAAGGCGAACAACGCCGACGACATCGTCGACATCGTGGTGCCGCGTTCGGCGATCCCCGGGTTCATGGCAAAGGTGGCGGAGCTGGGCCAGACGCATCAGTCGTTGATCGCGGGCTGCGGGCACGCCGGCGACGGCAACGTCCACCTGTCGGTGTTCCAGCCCGACCCCGAGCAGCGCTACAAGGTGATGCGGGGTCTGTTCGAGGCGGGCATGGCGTTGGGCGGCGCGATCTCGGGCGAGCACGGCGTCGGCAAGGAGAAGAAGCGCTACTTCCTCGAGCTCGAGGACCCGGTGAAGATCGAGCTCATGCGCCGCATCAAGACCGCCTTCGACCCCAACGACATCCTCAACCCGGGAACGATCTTCTAACCGTTTTGGCGTCGCGTACCCTCAACAGTTGTACGTAGGTGACGCCAAAACGGGCAAGGAGTCCGAAATGAACGGAGCGCAAGCGTTGATCCGGACGCTCGTCGACTCGGGGGTCGATGTGTGCTTCACGAATCCGGGCACGTCCGAGATGCACTTCGTGGCCGCGCTCGACTCCGTTCCCGAGATGCGGGCCTCGCTCGGACTGTTCGAGGGCGTCGTCACCGGCGCCGCCGACGGCTACGGGCGCATGGCCGACCAACCGGCGGCCACGCTGCTGCACCTCGGTCCCGGGCTCGGCAACGGCATCGCCAACCTCCACAACGCCCGCCGGGCGCACACACCGCTCGTGAACATCGTCGGCGACCACGCCACGTACCACAAGGAGCACGACGCTCCCCTCGAGTCGAACATCGAGACGGTGGCGCGCAACGTGTCCGACTGGATTCGCGTCTCGCGCGACACCGGTGCGGTCGCAGGCGACGCCGCCGACGCGGTCGCGGCGGCATTGGGCCCACCCGGAGAGGTCGCCACGCTCGTGCTTCCGGCCGACGTCTCGTGGCTCGAGGGCGCCGAGCCGGCGCCGCCCCGCGCACCGGCACCGCGCGCGACCGTGAGCGACGACGTCGTCGACGCCGTCGCCAAGGTGCTCGTATCGGGCGAGCCGTGCGCGCTCCTGCTCGGCGGGAGCGCAATGCGCGAGGCCGCACTGGTGGCTGCGAGCCGGATCGCGACCGCCACCGGCGCAAAGCTCCTCGGTGAGACCTTCCCGCCGCGGCTCGAACGCGGCGCGGGCCGGCCGCCGATCGAGCGCCTCGGCTATCTGGCCGAGTTCATGACCGCGCAGCTCGCGGGCATGCGTCACCTCGTGCTCGTCGACGCCAAGGCGCCCGTGAGCTTCTTCGCTTATCCCGAGAAGCCCAGCTATCTCGTGCCCGATGGTTGCGACGTGCATGTGCTCGCCACCGGTGCCGATGACGCCGCGGGCGCGCTCGACCACCTTGCCGGCGTCGTCGGTGCGAACGGAGCGCCCACGCTCCAGGCGGCCGAGCGCCCCGCCCGCCCGACCGGCGACCTCACGGGCGAAGCGGTCGCCAACGCGCTCGGCGCCCTCCTTCCCGAGGGCGCGGTCGTCTCCGACGAGGCCAACACGGCCGGGCTCTGGGTCGCAGCCGCCACCGCGGGCGCACCGCCCCACGACTGGCTCACCCTCACCGGTGGCGCCATCGGCCAGGGCATGCCCGTTGCCACCGGCGCGGCGGCCGCCTGCCCCGACCGCAAGGTCGTCAGCCTCGAGGCCGACGGCAGCGCGATGTACACGCTCCAGGCGCTCTGGACGCAGGCCCGCGAAGGCCTCGACGTGACGACGGTCATCTTCAACAACCGGTCGTACGCGATCCTGAACATGGAGCTCCACCGCGTGGGGGCCGAGTCGTCGGGCCCCAAGGCGCTCGACATGCTCGACCTGACGCGACCCGATCTCGACTTCGTCTCCCTGGCCCAGGGCATGGGCGTGACCGCGACGCGGGCGACCACCGCCGAGGAGTTCACCACCCAGCTGGAGCGGGCGATTGCGGAGCGCGGCCCGGCGCTCGTCGAGGCCGTCCTTCCTACCCGGCTGTAGCCGGCGCGATCACGAACGCACGTTCGCTACACTGGGTCGTCCATGGTGGTCGGCCAGCGGACGCTGCTCGGAGCGGGTGACCCCGCGGTCGACGGCACCGCCGCGTTCGAGCGCATCGTCCTCGATGACCACTCGTGGGTCGACGTCGCCCGGGGCTGGCTCTGGGGCACCGACACGCTGCTCGACTTCCTGATCGAGACCGTCGACTGGCACCAGGGCCGGCGCTGGATGTACGACCGCATGGTCGACGACCCGCGGCTGTCGTGTTGGTTCGACGCCGACGACGACCTGCCCCACCCCGCGCTGCGTCTGATCGGGCACGCAGTCGCAGCCCGGTACCGGGTACCGCTCCGCGGGCCCGCGCTCAACTACTACCGCGACGGACGCGACAGTGTCGCGCCCCACCGTGACCGCGAGCTCCGCAAGCTCGACGACACGCTCATCGCGATCGTCACCCTCGGCGCACGCCGTCCGTTCCTGATCCGGCCACGCGGCGGTGGTCGATCGCGCAACATCGCACCCGCCGGTGGCGACCTGCTCGTGATGGGCGGCGCATGCCAGCGCGGGTGGGAGCACGCCGTCCCGAAGGTGGTGGAGGCCGGGCCGCGAATCTCGCTCACGTGGCGGTGGTCGTCCGGCCGCGGCACGTCAGAAGACGTCGAGCAAGCCCCGCGCTAACGGCGCTCCACCCGCTGTACTCCTCTGCCCTCGTGCCAGCTCTCGATCACGAGGCGGTCGGGTGGGTCGCCGGCGAGCGTGTGAGCACGACTTCGTCGACGTCCACCCGGAACAGATGGAACGGGCCCGGGGGCTGGTCGTCACTCCTCGCGGCCTCGAGCTCGCCCGGATCGGTGATCTCGACCGCGCGCCCCGCGATCTTGGCGTCACCGCCGGTCATCTCGGCGTCACTCGGCGTGCTGTGGAGCGCGAGGCGCGGATCGCGCCGAAGATCGCGCGCCTTGCGCGCGTCGGGCATGCTCCCCAGCCACACCGCACCGTCGCGGAACGAAACCTCTGTCCCGCTCACGCGGGGAGAGCCGTCGCGGCGCACAGTCGCGAGCACCTTGTGGATATGGGCGTCGAAGACGCCCTGCACGGCGCGGCTCAGCTCGGGCGCGGCTCTGCTCACCTCGTCCCAGCTGGCCACCGGCGAATCTTCGCGCGGTCAGTCGGCCTTGCCGGCGTCACGCGACCGCCGCTCGACCTCCTGCCAGAGCGGCCTCCCGATCGGGTGCTCGGCCTCCTCGGCGAGGTGGGCGACGAGCCCGGCAGTCCGGCCGATGAGCACGAAGCCGCGCACGCTCGCGGGCGGCACGCCCACGTCGGCGAGCGCGGCGCCGGCCGCGCCTGCGCCGTTGATCGGGAGGTGGCGGCCGGTCGCGTCCTCGTTGGCGACGGCGACGAGGCGCAGCAGGCGCAGATGGGGGCCGAGCAGACCCTCTTCCTCGGCGAGCTCGTACAGCCGGGGCGTGCGCGGATCTTCCTCGCGATGAACGGGATGGCCCAGACCCGGCACGCGCTGGCCGGCCGTACGTCGCGCGGCAACCGCCTGCTCCGCCAGGTCGCGCAACCCGGCTTCGCCGGGTTCGCCGGGGTGCTCGCCCAGGGCGTCGGCGAGGAACTGCGCCGTGTCGCCGGCGGGGCCGAGGAACACGCTGCCCGCGCCCAACAAGCCGGCTGCCACCGATGCTTGGATCGCCTCCGGGGCGCCGGTGTAGGTGAAGCGGGCCGCGAGCGCGCTCGGCGTCAAGCCGTGGTCGGCGAGCGAGACGAGCACCGCATCGAGGATCCGGCGCTGGCCGGGCGTCGCCTCCCGGCGCGTGACGAGCAGGTAGGCGAGCTCGGTGAGGCTGAGGCGACCCATGATCTCGGCCGGCAGGTCACGCCCCGCCACCGTGATGCGGTCGGCATCCGACGACCCGATCCACGTATGCAACGACTCGTCGGTCACGCGGTTTGCTCCATGTCGACCTCCCGATCGGTGCGTTCCGACGCCAACTGGTGCTTGGCGAGCCTGCCCGTCGGCGTGTGCGGGAGCTCGTCGACGACCTCGAAGTAGCGGGGGATCTTGTACTTGGCGAGATGCTCGGCGGCGAACCCGTGCAGCGCTCCGACATTCACCGTGCGCCCCGGCGCGGCGATGACGAACGCCTTCACGTCGTCCTCCGACAGGTCGGACGGCACCGCGATGACCGCCGCCTCGGCCACGTCAGGATGACGCTCGAGGGCGGCCTCGACCTCGGCCGGCGACAGGTTCTCGCCCCGGCGACGGATGACCTCTTTCTTGCGGCCGATGAAGGTGTAGTTGCCGTCGCCGTCGTCGCGCACGAGGTCACCGGTGCGTAGCCACCCGTCGACGAGCACCGCGGCAGTCTCGTCGGGCATCTCGTAGTAGCCGCGCATGATCGCAGGGTTGCGCAGCTCGAGCTCCCCCACCTCTCCGGGCAGGACAACGCGCTCGTCGCTGACCACGCGGGCGTCGTTGACGTGGCCGAGCTCCGGGTGCTGGCGGGCTGCGCCGAGCGAGCCGTACGGGCGGGTCCCGCGCGGCCACACCAACCCGTAGGGCGTCTCCGAGAGGGCGTAACCGCAGCGGATCTCCAACCCGAAGCGGGCCTCGATCTCGAGCTGGCGCGCCCGGTCGGGTGAGGGGCCGGTGTAGGCGCGGCGCAGCGGGTTGTCGGCGTCGTCGTCGCGTTCGGGCTGACGCATCAGGATCTCGAGCATCGCCCCGATCGCGTTGAACTCGGTCGCTTCGTAACGACGAGCAGCGTCGAGGAACGTGCTGCCCGAGAACCCGGGAAGCAGTACGACGCTCGCACGAGCGGCAACCGACCCCAGCACCGAGTACGCCGGCGCGTTGATGTGGAAGAGCGGGAGCGAGGTCATGAGCCGGTCGTCGCTCGTGAGCTGCAGCCAGTACGGGAAGCCCTCGCCCGCCATCACGTACGCGAGCTGGGTCTGCATCACGAGCTTCGACCGGCCGGTCGTCCCGGAAGTCGGGATCATCACCGAGAGGTCGCTCGGGTCGAGGTCGGCGGGACCGCGCCCGTCCGGCGCCGCCTCGAACAGCTCCCCCACGTCGGCACGGCCGACGCTCGACCCGCTCTCGGCGATCGCGGCGTCGACGACCGGCACGAGATCCGGGTCGGTGACCACGAGCGTCGGTGCAACCTGGCGCACGAACCCGGCGAGCTCGGCCTCGGTGCTCTTCGGGTTCACGGGCACCTGCACCGCCCCCGCCTCCATGATCGCGAGCCACGAGAAGAGGTAGTCCGGTGTGTTCTTGGCGGTGACCAGCACCCGGTCCTGCTTCCCGACACCGGCGGCGCGCAGCCCAGCGGCGGCGCGCTCGATGCGCGCCTGGGCCAACGCGTAGGTGAACGCGTCGTCCCCGGCGAGCAGCCAGGTCTTGCCGGGGACCTCCTCGACCGCCCGCCGGAAGAAGACGGAAATCGTGCGCGGCAACGACTAGATGCGGAGGAAGAGGCTGCGGAAACTGCCCGCGAGCTCGCGGTCGCCGCGTGCGAGGACTCCGAGCACGACGTCCTTGTTCGCCGGGTCGGTGAAGTCCCACGTTCCCTCTCGGATGGCCATGGCTCCCCCGCCTTCCGGTCCTCACCTTTCGTCAGACGGATCGTACGGCGATCGCCTGCGCCCGGGAAACCCGGTGGCGGCTTGCCCGGCGGCGACGGGCTTGGGACCATCCACTCCGCCGAGAGGAGCTGCCAGCGTTCGACGAGGGGCGGGCTTCGTCCGCCCCGGCACCGCCAGCTGCGTGCGGAGCAGCGAGCGAAGCGAGCGCGACCACAAGCGAGGAGCGCTGCCGTGCATACCGAGCTCTGTGACCGCTACGGAATCGAGTTCCCGATCTTCGCGTTCAGCCATTGCCGTGACGTGGTCGCGGCCGTGAGCAAGGCCGGTGGCTTCGGCGTGCTCGGGGCGCTGGCGTTCGGACCGGAGCAGCTCGAGATCGAGCTCGACTGGATCGACGAGCACGTCGGCGACAAGCCCTACGGGGTCGACCTGGTGATCCCGGCGAAGTTCATCACGTCGGGCGAGGACGACCGCGAGTTGGGCATCAAGAAGATCCAGGAGATGATCCCGGAGGAGCACTGGGCATTCCTCGAGAAGGTGCTCGCCGACCACGACGTGCCGCCGCTGCCACCCGACGTAGACGACTCGCCCGTCGCCGCCGGGCTCGAGGCGGGCGAGCGGTTCCCGCGCCAGGTCGAGCTTGTGTTGCAGCACGAAAACGTGCGCATGCTCGTGAACGCGCTCGGCCCGATGCCCGAGTATGCGGCGATGGCCGCGCACGAGAAGGGGGTCGACGTCGGCGCTCTCGTCGGCAGCGCCCGCCACGCCGAGCTCAACCTCGCGAACGGCGTCGACGTGCTCGTGGCCCAGGGCACGGAAGCGGGTGGCCACTGCGGTGAGATCTCGACGATGGTGCTCGTGCCCGACATCGTCGACGTGGCGGGCGATCGTGCCGCGGTGCTGGCCGCCGGCGGGATCGGCGACGGCCGGCAGGTCGCGGCGTCGCTCGCGTTGGGCGCGCAGGGTGTGTGGACCGGGTCGATCTGGCTCACGGTGGCCGAGTCGGAGACCACTCCTGCCATCGTCGACAACCTGCTGGCAGCGACTTCGCGCGACACCGTGCGGTCGCGTGCGATGACCGGAAAGCCGGCGCGGCAGCTGCGGACCGACTGGACGGAGGCGTGGGAGGCGGAGGACGCGCCGGGCTACCTGCCCATGCCGCTCCAGGGGATCCTGTTCGCGAACGCGGCCCGGCGGATCACGCGCGTCGAGAACCGCGAGCTGAGCGGGTCGCCGGTGGGTCAGATCGTCGGTCGGATGAACAAGGTTCGCCCGGCGAAGGACGTGATCTTCGAGATGGTCGAGGAGTCGATCGAGGCGACCGAACGCCTCACCCGCTACATGGGCGCCGGTTCGTAGAGCGGCGGGCTGAACGACCGTAGCCCTGGCGGCGCGAGCTTCCCGCTACCGTGACGGTGTGGTGTCAACCGGCGAGCAGGTCCTCGAGATCGAGGGGCACGAGCTTCCTGTCACGCACCCCGACAAGGTGTTCTTCTCCGAGCGGGGTGAGACCAAGCTCGACCTCGTCAACCACTACCTCCGCGTCGCCGAACCACTCATGCGCACGATGGGCGGCAGGCCCACGCTGATGCAGCGCTTCCCCGAAGGCGCGGATGGGCCGTCGTTCTTCCAGAAACGCGTGCCGAAGAGCGCGCCCGACTGGTTGCAGACGACCGTGGTCAGCACACCGAACGGCACGACGTCACGAGCCATGGTGGTCGCCGATGTCGCGCACGTCGTCTGGGCGGTGAACATCGGCTGCTTGGGCTTCCACCCGTGGCCCTACCTCGCGGACGACCCTGAACACACCGACGAACTGCGGCTCGACCTCGACCCGCAGCCCGGCACCGACTTCACCCACGTGCGGGCGGCCGCGGCCGAGGTGCGGGCGCTCCTCGACGAGCTGGGCATCGTCGGCTACCCGAAGACGACGGGCAACCGCGGCGTGCACGTCTACGTGCGGTTGGAACCGCGCTGGGACTCGTACCAGGTGCGGGCCGGGGCTGTCGCGATCGCGCGCGAGCTCGAACGGCGTCGACCCGACCTCATGACCGCGGCGTGGTGGAAGGAGGAGAGGGGAGAGCGAATCTTCCTCGATTTCAACCAGAACGCCCCGCACAAGACGGTCTTCGGCGCGTGGTCGGTACGAGCGCGGAGCGGCGCGCAGGTCTCGACTCCGCTCGAGTGGGACGAGATCGACCACATCCATCCCGACGAACTGACGATCGCCAGCTTCCCCGCCCGGATCGAATCGAGCGGTGATCCGTGGGCCGACATCAACGACCAGCCCCAGTCCCTCGAGCCACTGCTCGCGATGCACGAGCGCGACCGCGCCGAGGGGCTCATGGACGCGCCGTGGCCGCCCGTCTACCCCAAGCAGCCCGACGAACCACCGAGGGTCGCCCCCAGCCGGGCCCGCAAGGAGTGATCGGACAAAACGGCCTTCTCAAGTCACCGCTCCGCCATGACGATGTTTTCCAGGTCGATCGGCGGCGGTTGAGCGGCCCGGGCAGTTGAGTCCGTTGGCCACGGGCGGGGGCAGTGGCCATGACGCACACTTCCGAGGCAGCACACCCGAACGGTGGTCTCGCGGACGTCGTGGGCGCGGGCCGGTCGATCGCCCGCCGGGCCCGAGACTGGTTCTCGGCCGGCAGCACACTCCCTCCCGAGGTCTGGGCGCAGCGGCACCGTTGGATCCTGGCGCTGTTGTGGCTCCACGTCCCCGGCATCTTTCTGTTCGCGCTGGCGCGGAGCGAGACGTTCGAGCACAGCGTCGAGGAGACGATCATCGTGGTCGCGTTCGCGACCGCCGCGACCGTGTTCCGAGATCGGCGGCGACTGAGCACGGTTTTGACGGCCTCGGGCCTGATGGCGGCGTCGGCGGTCCTGGTGCAGCTGTCGAACGGCTCGATCGAGATGCACTTCCACTACTTCGTCATGGTCGGCGTCGTGGCGCTCTACCAGGACTGGGTGCCGTTTCTGGTGGCCATCGGTTTCGTGTTCCTGCAACACGGAATCGCAGGCGCGATCGATCCCTCGGCTGTGTACAACCACCCGGCCGCGACGCGACGCCCGTGGAGCTGGGCGGCAGTTCACGGTGGCTTCATCGTGGCGATGAGCGCGGTGGGGCTGGCGTCGTGGCGGCTCAACGAGTCACTTCAACGCCGCGCGCTGGAGCGCGAGACGAAGCTCGCCCAAGCACAGGAGGCCGCTCGGCTGGGGAGTTGGGAGCTCGACGTGCAGACCGGCGACATGACGTGGTCTGACGAGCTCTACCGACTCCTCGAGACCGACCCGCGCGAGTGCACGCCCACCTTGGACGCCCTGAGCTCCCGCTTGCGTCCCGAAGACCGAGACGTGCTCGCAACCGCGACGAAAGCGGCGCGGGAAGCGGGAACACCGTTCAGTGCAGACATCCGCGTTGTCGCCGGTGAGAACGCCCCACGGTGGTTGCACACACGCGTCTGGGCGAGCCGCTGGAGCGAGACCGAGGTGGCGGTGATCTCGGGCACCGCCCAAGACGTCACCGACCGCAAACACGCCGAGTCCGAGCTGTCGGAGACACTCTCCCTCCTCACCGCGACGCTCGACTCCACCGCCGACGGCATCCTCGTTGTCGATCTCGAGGGCGGCATCACGAGCTTCAACCAGCGGTTCGTCGAGCTGTGGCACATCCCCGACTCGGTGCTGGAGTCGCGCGACGACGACCAAGCACTCGCCTGCGTCCTCGGCCAGCTGCGCGACCCCGAGGCCTTTCTGGCCAAGGTCCGAGAGCTCTATGCGCGCCCCGATGCACAGAGCGAAGACGTCATCGAGTTCCTCGACGGCCGCATCTTCGAGCGTTCCTCGCTCCCTCAACGCGTAGGAGGCGAGACGGTAGGGCGGGTCTGGAGCTTCCGCGATGTGACCGACCGGAAGCGGCTCGAGAGCGAGCTCTCGCATCAGGCGTTCCACGACTCGCTGACCGAGCTCGCCAACCAGGCACTGTTCCGAGATCGCGTCGATCACGCGCTGGCTCGGAGCACCCGAGACCGCGATCACCTCGCGGTGCTGTTCGTCGATCTGGACGACTTCAAGACCATCAACGACGGGCTCGGGCACAGAGCCGGCGACGACCTGCTGGTCGCGGTATCGGACCGGCTCCGAGGCTGTCTGCGCACCAGCGACTCGGCCGCCCGGCTGGGTGGCGACGAGTTCGCCGTGCTCCTCGAAGACGTCGGGCCCGAGCGCGAGGCCGAGGACGTCGCCGCCCGGGTGATCGCCTCGCTCCACCAACCGTTCACCATCCTGGGCCACGAGGTCTTCGTCAGTGCCAGCATTGGGATCGCGTTCGCGGGCCCGGCCACGAGCGGCGACCAGCTGCTGCGCAGCGCCGACCTTGCCATGTACACCGCCAAGCGGCGGGGGAAGAACCGCTTCGAGACGTACCGAGCCGAGATGCATACGGCTGCGCTCGACCGGCTCGAGCTGGAGGCGGCACTCCGACACGGCCTCGACCGCGGGGAGCTCAGGCTCGAATACCAGCCGATGGTCGCCCTCGCCACCGGCGAGATCATGGCCGTCGAGGCCCTTGTCCGCTGGCAACACCCGGACCGGGGCGTTCTCCAACCCAAGGCGTTCATCCCACTCGCCGAGGAGACCGGCCTCATCGGCGAGCTCGGTCGTCAGGTGCTCGTCACTGCGTGCGCGCAAGCTCGTCGCTGGCAGCTCGAGCATCCGGCGAGCGCAGAGCTCAGCGTGAGCGTGAACGTCTCTGGGCGCCAGCTCCAGAGCGACGCGCTCCTCGACGACGTCGCCAACGCCCTCGGCGAATCGGGGCTCTCCGCTGCCGACCTGATCCTCGAGATCACCGAGACGGCGATGATGCACGACACCGAGGCGGGCCTCCGAAGACTCGAGGTCCTCCAGTCGAGTGGCGTGAGACTGGCCGTCGACGACTTCGGCACGGGCTACTCGTCACTCAGCTATCTGCAGCGCTTCCCGGTCGAGATCCTCAAGATCGATCGGGCGTTCGTCGCCACGATCGCCACGAGCCCGAGCGAGGTGTCACTCGCGCCGGCGATCCTGTCGCTCGCGCGCACCCTCCAGCTTCGAGCGGTGGCCGAGGGGGTGGAGACGAGCATCCAAGCCGACGCGCTCGCCGCCCTCGGGTGCGAGCTCGCCCAGGGTCATTACTTCTCCCCGCCCATCAGTGCGCAAGCAGTGAGCGAACTGCTGGCCGGCGACCGCACCCTGCCGGCGGCGGGACTGCCGTCCACGCCGCGACCGGCGTCACACCGCGGCGCGCCGCGAACCGCGACTCCGAGGTAGACGTCCTACACGTCGAGGACGGGATCGAGGCCCAGCGCGACCTTACCGATGTACTCGTGGACCTCGACGGGTGAGAGCGGCTGCATGAACGGGCCCGCCCGCACGTCGCGGTACAGGCGCGACAGCCGGTTCGCACTGAGATAGCCGGCGCCGCCCGAGACGGTGAGGGCCCGGTCGACGACATCGATGGCGGAGCGGTTGGCGACGAGCTTGGCCGACTGGAACTCCTTGTTGAGCTGGTGGAACTGGTCGACGGAGACCTCGGCGACGGGCCGCCGGATGACGTCGTCGATCGCCTCGCCCGCGCGGTGCAGCAGCGCGCGCGCGGTGGAGAGGGCGACATCGATCTCGGCGACGAGCCGCTGGATGCCAGTGCGCTCGCCGATGACGCGCCCGCTCGGCGCCTTCCGCCGCGTGGTCGCCATCTCGACCGTGATCTCGCGTGCCGCTTCAGCGATCCCGAGGAACGACGCCACCAGCCCGATGTTGCCGGCCGTCCCGACGATCAGGTCGAGCTCGCCCTCTTCGCCCCAGTCCTCCTCGCCGACGGTGAAGAGGGACTCGGGCACCACACAGTTCTCGTAGACGACGTCGTTGCTCCCCGACGCCCGCATCCCCAGCGCGTCCCAGTTGTCGAGAATCTCTTGGCCGGGCGTCCCTCGGAACACGAACGCGAAACCCCGCCCGTAGCTTCCGTCGTCTCGCAGCGTGCGGGCGGGAACGAAGAAGAGGTCGGCGATCGGCGACAGCGTCCCGAAGATCTTGCGGCCGTTGATCGACCAGCCGCCCTCGACCGGGGTGGCCTCCGTCAGGGGATGACGCAGATCGGTGCCGCCCTCGGTGGCGTTGGCCATCGCGACGGCGCCGCCGCCGACCATGCCGAGCAGGGTCTCGGTCGCAGCCGCGGCCTCGTCGTCGCCCGCCTCCCTCGCTCCACGCGCCAGGCGGGTGCCGATGATGCCGAACGCCAGGTGCATGTTGGCGGCGATCGCGACCGAGCCGTCGGCGCGGGCCAGCCGGTTGAGCCCGACACCGAGGTCGTGCGCGGAGTCGAGCCCGAGGCCCCCGAACGCCTCCGGCACGGTGGCGGCCATGAAGCCGCTCGCCTTCATCGCCTCGAACGCCTCGAACGGGAACGTTCCGTCGCGGTCGTGCTCCTCGGCGCGCTCGGCCACGTCGGTGGCGTGCTCCTCGGCCAGCTCGGCGAAACGCCGGCCCGGCTTGGTGAGGGGTTGGAGCTCGTAGTCCATGAGTGCGATCCCGTGCGTCGACGTGGGGGGCAGTCTCGCGCCCGACCCGGTCACGGGGAAGGTGACGTCGGGCACGGGTGGATTCACCATTACCTGCCGAGGATGCACGTGAAGTCCGACTTGCTCGCGCAGTAGCACGCGCTTTCCCGTCCGGACCTCAGTAGGGTTTGGCACCAGTCCGAGCAGGAAGGATCGCCATGAGTGTCCTCGTCCGTTTCGCCCCCGCGTCTCCGACGACTACGGAACAGTACGACGAGACGATCCGCCGTCTTCAAGACGCCGGCGATTTCCCGCCGGCGGGGATGGAGTACCACGTGTGCTTCCTCTCGGACGGGAACGTCCGCGTCAGCGAGATCTGGGACTCGCACGAGCAGCTCGATGCGTTCGGTGAGCGCCTGATGCCCCTTCTGGCGGATGTTGGGATCGACCCGGGAAAGCCCGAGGTGCTCGAGATCCACAACATCATCAGGCGCTAGACCTCCCGCGGCTCGGGCGCCTCGGTGACCATGCGCCTCAGGATGCCGCCTTGACATATGTCGATATGGACATATGATGCCGGCGTGGCTCGCACCGCGACGACGACAGATGCGTTCAACGCCGTCGCCGAAGCGAGTCGGCGCGATCTCCTCGATGCCTTGGGCAGCGGGGAGGCAACGGTCGGCGAGCTCGTCGACCGGCTCGGCCTCAGCCAGCCGCAGGTGTCCAAGCACCTCGGAGTGCTGCGGGCGGTCGGTCTCGTGCTCGTCCGTGTGGACGGGCGGCATCGCTGGTACCGGGTCAACGGGCCGGCGTTGAAGCCCGTCCACGACTGGGTGCACACGTTCGAGCGCACCTGGAACGCCCGTCTCGACCAGCTCGACGACCTCCTCGCCGAGCTCCAGACCCAGGAGAAGGAATCATGAGCAGCAACGACACGGTCAACAACCGTCACGGCTCCGCCGTCATCACCTTGCCGTCGGACACCGAGTACCTCATCACCCGTGTGTTCGACGCCCCCGCACACCTGATCTTCAAGGCCGTCACGACACCGGAGCTCGTCAAGCGCTGGTGGGGCGGCCCGACGTCGGAGTGGCTCGTCTGCGAGATGGACCTGCGCGTGGGCGGCCAGTGGCGCTACGTGATCCGCGACAGCGAGATGGAGGTCGGCTTCCACGGTGAGTACCGGGAGATCGCCGGCCCGCACCGACTGGTGTTCACCGAGATGTACGAGGGTGTTCCCGACCCCGGTGCCGACGCCTACCCGCTCAACACCATGACGCTCGACGAGGTCGACGGCGTCACCACGATGACGGTGCTGGTGCAGCACGCGTCCCAGGAGGATCGCGACGCAGTCCTGGCGTCGGGCATGGAAAGCGGCATGCAGGTGTCCTACGACTGTCTCGAGGAGCTCGTCCGCCAGGCGGCGTAGTCACCCGCTCGGTGAAGTCGGCCGCAGCGAATCAGGGCCGGTGCCTCGGCACCGGCCCTGATCTCTGCACGGTCGCGCGCTGGGACCCGAGAGACTGACGCCTACTCGTCACGCGGTTCGTCGAGCCCCGCCAGCACGACCTCGGACGCGGCTCCGAGGGCGTCCAACTGGCGAGGGGTGAGACGGTCGACGAACAGCTCGCGCACCGCCCGGACATGACCGGGCGCAGCGGCCTCGATCTCCTTGCGACCACGTTTCGTGACGACCACGAAGGCACCACGACGGTCGGAGTCGCACGGCTCCTTGGCGACCAGCCCGCGCTCGGCCATGCGGGCGACGTGGTGAGAGAGGCGGCTCTTCTCCCATCCGAGGCTGTGGCCGAGCTCGAAGAGCCGCATGCGCCCGTCGGGGCGGTCGGTGAGGGCGACCAGCACCACGTAGTCCTGGTACGAGAGGCCCGACTCGGCCGCGACCCGGCGGGCGAGCTCGCCGACCAGGCGCATCTGCATGAACTGCAGCGCCCGCCACGCTCGCTCCTCCCGATCGTCGAGCCAGCGCACGTCCTCCATGCCGTGATTATACGCGGGAATAGTTGACCTGTCACCTATGTTGGATGATACGTCAACCAGATCAGGAGGAGAGCGCTGATGACCACTGTCACCGTCCCCACCACCCTGACGGGCAAGTACGCCATCGACCCGGCGCACAGCCGCGTCGGCTTCGTGGCCCGCCACGCCATGGTCACCAAGGTCCGTGGCTCGTTCAACGAGTTCGAGGGCACCGGCTACTTCGACGCCGAGGACCCCACCAGGTCGCACCTGGAGCTGACGGTGAAGGCCGCCAGCATCGACACCCGCAACGCCGACCGCGACGCCCACCTGCGGAGCAACGACTTCTTCGACATGGAGCAGTATCCGGAGATCACTTTCGTCTCCACCGCCGTCGAGCAGGTCGACGCCGAGCACTACCGGGTCACCGGTGACCTCACCGTCAAGGACGTCACCAAGCCCGTCGCCGTCGACTTCGAGTACACCGGCGCCGCCATCGACCCGTTCCAGAACCAGCGGATCGGATTCGAGGGCCAGGCGACCGTGAACCGCAAGGACTGGGGTGTGAACTGGAACGCCGCCCTCGAGGCCGGTGGTGTGCTCGTCAGCGAGAAGGTCACCCTCGAGTTCGAGGTGTCCGCCATTCGCACCGCCTGATCACACGGTCCGACGTCGTCGAATCGAAAGGAGTCCCGATGGCCTTCTCTCCTGTACGCCTGAACCACGCGGTCCTGTTCGTCGCCGATCTCGACCGGTCGGTGCGCTTCTACACCGACACCTTCGGCATGGACGTCATCGCCCGCGAGCCCCGGGCCAACGCGGCCTTCCTGCGCCTGCCGCGCTCGGGCAACCACCATGACCTGGGCCTCTTCGGCGTCGGCACCGCGAGCGGGCCGAAGCGGCGCGGGGCCATCGGCCTCTACCACCTCGCGTGGCAGCTCGACACCATCGACGAGCTCGCCCAGGCCCGCCAGGCGTTGCTCGACGCCGGCGCCTACACCGGGGAGTCGAGCCACGGTGCCACCAAGAGCGTCTACGGTGCCGACCCCGACGGCAACGAGTTCGAGATCATGTGGATGCTGCCCCGCGACGAGTGGGGCGCGTACGAGAGCGCCGCACCCGTCGACCACCTGGACCTCCCTGCCGAGGTCGACCGGTGGTCGGGCGTGCGCACGGCAGGCCAGATCGGCACCGGGCCGACGCAGTGACTTCCGGTCGATCACGCTTCTCGCGGGGCGTCCTTCCCGCAGTCCGGGCAGTAGGGCGGGCCCTGGATGGTGGCGTCCCGGTTTCGACGGCGGCCGACGGCGATCTCCTTGAATCTGATGCGATCGCTCCCGCAGCTCGGGCAGCGGCGCAGGGAAGCCCAGCCGTCCCGGGAGTACGTGATCCGCAGGGTGCGGGCCAGTTCGGCGACCACCCATGAGAGACGCGGTCGCTCCCAGCCGAGCTTGGCCGCGATGGCGTCGAAACGGAGGCGCTCGTTGGAAGCGCTCCTGATCAGGTCCGTGACCAGTTCGGCGTCCTTCGGGCCCACCGCTTCGCTCACGTTGTGGTCGCGGCGGAGCCTGCCCGACTGGCTCAGGACGCGGGCGGCGAGGTTGTCAGCCTCTTCCTTCGACGGGCGTCCGGGCTTGCGCTTCCACGACTCGGCGAAGAGCGTGATCGAGGGGCGCGTCCATACCGAACCCGAGGCGAGCCGGGCGACGGGTTCGGGGAAGTCGTCACGGTGCGCGAGCGCGTGGGTGCGCTGGCGGCTGACGCCGAGGATCGCGGCGATCTCGCTGACGCCCACAAGCTCGGGAAGGCCGGGATGAGCGATCTGGCGGTCGAGCTCGTCGCCCGAAGTGGCCTGCGCGTGGACGACGGGCCATTCGGGCATGCCCGCCAACGCAGCGGCCCGGCGGACCACCTCGACGAGGCGGGCGACGGCATGGACGGGCGTAGGAGTGTCGACGCTGAGCTCAGCGCTGTAGGTGTCGGAGCCGGGTGTGTCGGCGACGGCGGCACCGCGGTCAGCGAGCTTCGCGAGGAAGGTGGCGATCGAGTCCTCGCCCGCGGCCAGAGACTCGGGCCGTCGAACCTCGACGCGGACGCGCCATTCAGTCATTTGCCTCTTTCTCCTCCCGCGGACGCCCGCAGGGGCCTGCTTAGTCCAAACCACACACGAACCGGTGACGTCGCGACGCACCGTACGCGACCGGCGAGTTCCCACCGCCAGGTCGCCGGCGGTTCGAGGTGGTGTCCTTGCATCGACGCCGACCGGCCATCGATAATCCACCGATCGGTCATGGGCAGGTGGCGCGACAGCGGGAGAAGCGGGTGGCGACGATCGTCGCCACCGCGTGGGACCTTGCACGCGCAGGCATCGGAGGCAAGCGCGTCGACGTCGACCCGCCGCCGACGTCCTCAGCCATCCCCTTCCCCTCTGACCGCTGATCCCGCAGCTGCTCACCCACAGGAGGGGAAGGATCGTGCAGACATACCGGGCGACATCCGACATCGAGGTGCTCACGTCGAACATCCCGATCCCGGGGTTCGGGCTCGTTCCCGTGAACGCGTTCGTCATCAAGGGCCAGGAGCCGATCCTGGTCGACACGGGCGCGGTCATCGAGAGCGACGAGTTCATGACCACCTTGCGGTCGGTGATCGATCCCGCCGAGCTCGAGTGGATCTGGCTCACCCACACCGACTTCGACCACATCGGGTGCTTGCAGCGGCTGCTCGACGAGAACGGGCAGATTCGGGTGATCACGACGTTCCTCGGCGTCGGGATCATGAGTCTCAGCGGCCCGCTGCCGATGGACCGGCTGTACCTGCTGAATCCTGGTCAGAGGCTGACGGTCGGTGACCGCACGCTCAGCGCGATCAAGCCTCCGGCGTTCGACAACCCGTCCACCACGGGTTTCCTCGACGAGTCGTCCGGCGTTCTCTTCAGCTCCGACTGCTTCGGAGCACTGCTCCAGGAGGTGCCGGAGAACGCGGCCGACCTCACCGACGAGCAGCTGCGGGAGGGGCAGGTGTTCTGGGCCGGCGTCGACTCGCCGTGGCTGCACAAAGTGGACGAGGCCGCCTTCACGAAGGAGCTCGACAGCATCCGGGCGATGAAGCCCCAGATGGTGCTGAGCAGCCATCTCCCGGCCGCGAGCGGAGACCTGACGGACCGGTTGCTCGCGTCACTGGCGGCGGTTCCCCGGTCGCAGCCGTTCGTCGGGCCCGACCAGCCCGCACTCGAGCAGATGCTGAAGGAGATGACGGCGGGAGCCCCGTAGCGGGCTCAGCGAAGACAAGGAGGCCCCGAGCTCGTCGCTCGGGGCCTCGCCTGTTGCTCGTTGGTGGCGGGGGAAGGATTTGAACCTTCGACCTTCGGGTTATGAGCCCGACGAGCTACCAGACTGCTCCACCCCGCAGAACCAGGTTACTCGCGGACTTCCGGCCGCTGACCAGCCGGGGCGACCCGACACGGGCTCCATCCGGGCGCGACACTCACGAAATGATCGAAGGCATCGGTCGACGACGGCTCCTGGCCCTGGCCGGCGCGGTCCCCGTCGCATTCGCGGCCTGTAGCGACGACGGGTCGGACGAGCCGAGTGCGTCGGGCGGCGGTGACGATCCGACCAGCACGTCGGGCACCTCGACGACCGATGGCCCGCTCACGCCCACTCCCGCGTGCGGTGACGACGACGAGCCGACTCCGGACCAGACCGAGGGTCCGTTCTTCTCCTCGGGCACGCCCGAGCGCTCGTCGCTGCGCGAGCCCGGGATCGACGGCACTCCCCTCGTCGTGGAAGGCGCGGTCGTGACAACGGCGTGCACCCCTGTTGCGGGGGCCCGCATCGAGATCTGGCACGCCGACGACGCCGGCGAGTACGACACCGAGGGCTACCGCCTCCGAGGCCATCTGTTCACCGACGACGTCGGCGGCTTCCGGGTCGAGACCATCGTGCCCGGCCTGTACACGGGACGCACCCGCCACATCCACGCCAAGGTGCAGCCGGCGGGCGGAACGACGCTGACCACGCAGCTCTACTTCCCCGACGAGCCCGGCAACGCCGAAGACAGCATCTTCGACGAGCAACTGCTGATGAC
>JBOGFJ010000010.1:0-5523 GCA_050743385.1 Acidimicrobiia bacterium | reverse complement strand
ATACGCCAGCCAGGCCCGGGCCGTCGGCCCGAGGTCGTCCTCGACCTCCGGTGGCATCGCCGGCTCCCCGCCATAGCTCTGAGCCATCGCGAGGCTCGTCCGGGCGATCACCCCGTAGTGCCGGTCTGCGACGCGGTCAGCTCGTCGGATGAGCTCCTCGTCCGCGGTGACGGTGTCGGCGAGCCGGCCGGCGTAGACGCACACGTCACCGAGCGCCTCGAGCGCCGGCATGGCGGCGGCGTCCGTGCGAGCGAGCGCGACCGCTCGCTGTGCCAGCTGGCGACCGGATTCGAGATCGCCCGCGTTCATGGTGCGCGTCGCCACCGAGGCAAGGACGATCGGGAGGTTCGCATCGTCGTCCGCGAGCTCGTCGACGATCAACTCGGCCCAGCGCAGCGGCTCGTCCACCAAGCGAGTCTGCGCGTACAGATGGAGCGCGGCGGACAGCGCGCCTGCCATCGCCGGGTCGTGCGCGCGTCCCCAGCGGTGCGCGGCGCGCAGCTCGGCGAAGACGGACTCGATGCGCTGGAAGCCCGACGGCTCCGCGCTCGTGCGGAGCTGCGCGTCGGCCGCATGGGCCACGCCGAGGAACCATCCGGCGTGCCGGCGAGCGAGGTCAGCGGTCGTGGCCCGCTGATCGGCGCGGGCGGCGGCGAACTCGCGCACCGTCTGGAGGAGCGAGTACCGCGTCGCTGGTCCCGCTCGGTCGACGAGGACGAGGGAGCAGTCGGCGAGTGACCGGACGGCGTCGACCACCCCGGGATCGCCCAACACGCCGACGATGTCGTCGGCCGTGACCGGACCGGCGAAGACCGACAGCTCGGCGAGGATGGCGCGTTGAGTGCCGTCGAGGCGCGTCTCCGACCACTCGAGCACCGCCGCCAGGGTTCGGTGCCGCTCGGGAGCCAGACGACGAGGCGAGCGAAGGTCGGCCAGCCGGTCGTCGAGCCCGTCGGCCAGTTCGGGCAACGAGGTGGTCGGCAGCTGCGCCGCCGCCATCTCGATCGCGAGCGGCAGCCCGTCGACGCGCTCGACGATGCGGGCGACGTTGTCGTCGTCGACATCGACGGCGAGACCGGGTGCAGCCGCGGCCGCCCGCTGCACGAGGAGCCGTCTCGCCGGTGATCCCGCCTCGCCGGTCGGCAGCGGCGCGACCGGGGAGAGGTGCTCGCCGTCCACACCGAGTCGCTCCCGACTCGTCACGAGGATGCGGATGGCATCGCCGCCGGCGACGATCCGCTCGACGACTTCGGCGACCACGTCCACGACGTGCTCGGCGTTGTCGAGGACGAGAAGCACGTCGAGCGCGCCGGCGCGGTCGAGCGCGTCCAAGGCGGAGTGCGCGTCGGCGGTCAGCCCGAGCGCGTGGACGACCGTGTCGGCGACGCCGGTCCCGTCGGGGAGGGGCGCGAGCTCGGCGACCTTCGCGCCCAATGCGTGCCGTTCCGCCGCAGTACGCGCAACCTCCAGGGCGAGGCGCGTCTTGCCGACCCCACCGGGGCCGACGAGCGTCACCACGCGTGCGTCCCCGAGCAGTCCGAGCACGACCTCGCGATCGTGGTCGCGCCCCACCAGCGACGACGCCGGTACCGGCGGCACCGATCGTTCGCGCGCGAGTGGGACGGACACGGCCGGCGGCGTGTCGATCTCGCCCGCGAGGACGGCCCGCTCGGCGTCGCGCAGGATGGGCGACGGCTCGAGTCCAGCCTCGGCGAGGGCATCGCCGGCCCGCTGGAACGCGCGCAGCGCGTCAGCGGTACGGCCCTGGGCGGCGAGCGACCCGATCAGTGCGGCCCACGCTCCCTCGCGCAGCGGTTCGCTCGTCACCAGCGCCTCGGCGGCGGCGACGGCTTCGTCGACCTTCCCGGCGCCGAGCAGCGCATCGATGCGCGACTCAGTGGTGGCCCGGCGCAGCTCCTCGAGCCGGCGCGCCTCGGGCGCGATCCACTCGACGTCGGCGTGGTCACCGAACGCGGGGCCGCGCCACAGTGCAAGCGCTTCGTCGAGGAGAGCGAGGGCGCGCGCGGGCTCGGCCACGGCGGCGTCGCCGGCGAGCGTCTCGAACCGCCCGGCGTCGACGTCGGTGGCGTCCACCACGAGCGCGTACCCCGACCCCCGCGTCGCCAGGTCGTCGCCGATTGACGTACGCAAGCGCGAGACGTACGTGCGCAGAGTGGCGACGGCACTCCGCGGCGGATCGTCCCTCCAGAGGGCGTCGACGATGGTGTCGATCGGCACGACCTCGCCGACGCGGGAGAGCAACAGCGCCAGGATCCGCTGTTGGTTGGGGCTCCGGACGGGCTCAGCATCGCCGTCGGGATCGACCAGCTCGACCGGGCCGAGCACGCGGAAACGCACGCCGTAACGCTAGGCCCAACGACGCTGCGATCCGGTGGTGCAAGCGGCATGCAATCGTGCTGCGAGCCGCGTCCCGCATTCTGCTCCCATGACCGTTGCGTCGGAGACGCTGACGACCGGCTGGGAGCCGGGAGTGCCGGTGGCAGACACGATGCTGCGCCGGTACCTCTTCCACGCCAGCGAGCTCAACGCGACCTTCGCCCGCGCCGCCGGTGGCCGCACGCTCGACACGCCGGCGATCGGCGCGGCCGACCTCGGGAGCGCGAGCGGGTACTGGAACGCCGCGACCCTGCTGCAGCCACCGACCGATTGGGACGAGACGCTCGAAGAGGTCGAAACGTTCTTCGCCGGAGGGGCCGGTGAGGCCCTGCTCTGGAGCGCGTGGCCGACGCCCGATCTGCGCGAGCGAGGCTGGCGGCTGTCGGGTCACCCCCCGCTGCTCGTGCGGCCGCCCGCACGCGACCTGCCACCACCCGCGACCGCGGTCGACGCCGTGCGCGAGGTCCGGAGCGTGAGCGACCTCGCCACCTGGGAACGGGTGGCGGTCGAGGGCTATCCCCTCCCGGAGCTCGATGGCGCGCCCCCGGGCACGATGGCCGGTCCCGCCCTCCTCGACGATCCGCGCCTGCGCTTCTGGACGGCTTCGGCCGACGGGCACGCGGTGAGCGCGGCGGCGGCATTCGCCGCGCACGGCATCGGCACCCTCGCCTTCGGGGCGACGGTCGCGACCGCCCGCCGGCGAGGCCTCTGGCGTCAGCTCGCGGTCACGCGGCTGCTCGCCTCCCCCGACGCCTGGATGGCCGGCGTGTTCAGCGACCTCAGCCGCCCGGGGGCCGAAGCGCTCGGCTTCATCGCTCTCCTCCGTCTGACGCTCTGGGCGCGAGAGCGCCCCCCGACGAACTGATCCGGAACCGAGAGATCATCACCAAGAGAGGAAACGCCATGACTTCCACTACTATCCCGAACGCAGTAGTCGACGGCGGCGGCAACCCGATCTCGGGCAGCGCCGAGGCCGTCGCCCGGTACGACGAGGCCGTCGACCTGTTGCTGCGTTACCACCCCGACGTCGTGACGGCCGCCGAGGGCATCGCATCCGACCCGCAGGCGCTGCCGATGGGGCGGGTCTTCATGGCCTACCTCTCGCTGATGTCGACCGACGCTCCCGACCTCGACGGCGCCCGCCAGGCGGCCGCCGCCCTCTCGACCATCCCGCTGAACGAACGCGAGACCGCACACGCCGCCGCGATCGACGCCTGGCTCGACGATCGGTGGCACGCGGCCGCCCGGACGCTCGACGAGTTGCTCGTCCGCTGGCCGACCGACGTGCTCGCGCTGCAGGTCGGGCAGATCCTCGACTTCTTCGTCGGCGATGCCCAGAACCTGCGTGATCGCATCGGGCGGTCGTTGCCGAGCTTCGACCCCGAGGACCCACGTACCGGGTTCGTGCGTGGCCTGCAGGCCTTCGGCCTCGAAGAGTCCGGTCACTACGACCGCGCCGAGGCGGTCGGCCTGGCGGCGCTCGACCGCAACCCCGACGACGTCTGGGGTGTCCACGCCGTCGTGCACACCTACGAGATGCGGGGACGCATCGACGACGGCATCCGCTTCCTTCGCACGCGGGAGCCCGACTGGGGCAGCGGCAACCTCTTCACCGCGCACAACTGGTGGCACCTCGCCCTCTATCTGCTCGAGGCGGGCCGCTACGAGGAGGCGCTGTCGATCTACGACGCCGAGGTGCACAACGACGCCTCCCCGGAGGTCTCGCTCGTGATGCTCGACGCCAGCGCGCTCCTCTGGCGGCTCACGCTCGATGGGTTCGAGACCGGCGATCGGTACGCGACGCTCGCCGCCGCCTGGGAGAGCCAGATGGCCGCCGACCCGTGGTACGTCTTCAACGACTTCCACGCGGTGATCGCACTCTGCGGCGCGGGCCGGACGAGCGACGCACGGGCCGTGATCGAGCGGCTCGAACGCGATGTCGCCGACGCGCCGGTGCAGCCGGGCTCGAACCGGGCCATGGCCGCGGAAGTCGGTCTGCCGGCGTCGAGGGCGGTGGTCGCGTACACGGAGGGTCGCCACGCCGATGTGGTCGGACAGCTGCTCCCGATCCGCACGGTGTTCCACCACTTCGGTGGCTCGCACGCCCAACGCGATGTGCTCCAGCGGACACTGACCGAGTCGGCGATCCGCTCGGGGCGGCTCGACCTGGCCCGGGCGCTGATCGACGAGCGCCTCAGCCTGCGGGACACGAGCGTATACGGGCTACTGGCCCGAGCGCGCGTCCTCGCCGGGCAGGGCGCCGAGGCGGAGGCACGCGCCGCGGAGCAAGCCGCGGCGTCGCATCGCTCCCGGTTCGACGCGGCCGCGTCGTGACTACGCCAGCAGCGGGCGGAGCGCGGCGGTGAGGTCGAGCGCCCACCGGCGAGGGTCGGCGAGCGGCCAGCCCGCATCGGGGAGGTCGAAGTATTCGACGCTCAGCAGGCCGTCGTAGCGGAGCGCGTCGAGCCGGTCGATCACCGCCGGGAAGTCGACGACCCCGCCGGGGTCGTCGACATGGGCCTGCGCGGCGCCGGGCCGCCCCTGGCGGAGCTGGACGTGGGCCGCGTCGGCCAGCAGGTCGAGCGGATCGCCGCCCCAGTCGGCGACATGACCGGTGTCGACGAGCAGCCGGAGGCCCGGCACCTCCGCCAGCATCGACCGGCACTTCTCGGTCGAGTTGACGACCGAGCCGGCCCACGGCTCGACCAGCGCGCCGGGCGCCGCCCGGAACAGCTCGATCGTGCGGTCCCAGACGCCGGGCCCGTCGCGCGGCGCCGGGGTCGAGCACCAACGGGGACTCGGCTTCGGGAATGCCGTCGGGCACCCGACGGGCAGCGCGAGTTCGCTCGCGTCGACGTCGACCATCACGTCGATGTGCGCGAACCCGTCGGCGGCGGCTCGGCGCGCCCGCTCCTCGACCGGGAGCGGCGCGTAGACGACGTCGACGACCCCGAGCGGGAACTTCGGCGTCAGCCCTGCTTCTCCCCGTACTCCATGCCCTGGGGCATCACCATGCCGACGTGCTGCAGGTGCTGGCCGAGCACCTGGTCGAAGTGGTCGGCTAAGTCGCTCGGCTCCCAGCCACCCTCACGCCACATCCACGCGATCTGCTTCGGGTGCTGGAAC
>JBOGFJ010000009.1:0-3301 GCA_050743385.1 Acidimicrobiia bacterium | reverse complement strand
TGCTGGATCTCCTCGACGGCGCGCGACACGTCGCCGAGCGGCAGCGGACCGGAGGTGACCACGCGCCCACCGGATGTCTCGCGCATCTCCTGCCCCCATCGGTTGTACGCGCGGGCCATCCCCGCCTGGAGCGCGGGATCGATGCCGTCGAGCCACATGTCGTACTCCGGGCCGTAGATCACCATCACGTCGACGCCCTCGGCGTCGATCGCCGTGGCCACCCGGTCGCCGGTGAAGCCCTTGGTCACGATCTCCTCGCCGGATTTGGCGATCATGTCCTCGGCGGTCCAGTTGATGGCCTTCTGGAACTGGCCGTAGATCGAGGTGGGGTGCTGGCTCCACCGGCCGTCGACGGTGACCGGGTTGTAGTGGTCGAGCCCGGCCGGGCTCCGGCGGCCGATGCGGTCGCGGTGGGTCTTGTCGAGGAAGCGCGACCAGAGGTCGGGCGGGTAGATCACGTGGGCATCGGCGTCGAAGACCCGGAAACCGTCCCGCATCGGCGCTCCTCCCCTGGTGGCGCCCGGTCCTGGCGCTGCTCCTGGGCCCGGTGAAGGCCCGGATCCAGTACAGCAGACGCGACCAAGCGCGCGCTAGGTTGCCCGCGCTAGGTTGCTGGTCGATGAGCGGGCCTGCCGCCCCGGCCGTCTCGGCGCGCCGGGAAGAGATCCTGGCGATCGCGGCCGAGCTCTTCGCCGAGAAGGGCTTCGCGACCACCACCGTCCGCGAGATCGCCGACACCGCCGGCATCCTCTCCGGCAGCCTGTACCACCACTTCGACTCCAAGGAGTCGATGGTCGACGAGATCCTGCGCGGCTTCCTCGACGAGATCGTCCACCGCTATCGGACGGCCGTCGGGGGGAGCGGCGATCCCGCCGAGATCCTCCGGGAGCTGGTGCGCACGGCGTTCGGCGCGCTGGGCACGAATCGAGCCGCGGTCGCGGTGATGCTCAATGAGTTCGGTCTCCTCGTGCAGTACCCCCGGTTCGCGTACCTGCGGGAGCGGGCCGACGAAACCGAGCAACTCTGGGCCGGTGTCGTCGATCGCGGCATCACCACCGGCGCCTTCCGCTCCGACGTCGACTCCCGAATGATCTACCGGTTCATGCGCGATGCGATCTGGGTGAGCGTGCGGTGGTACCGCCCCGAGGGGGCGTTCTCCCCCGAGCAGATCGCCGACTTCTATCTCGACGTCCTCCTCGACGGCATTGCCATGCGAAGCGGCCCAGCCCGCTCGACGACGACGAGCGCGACCGAGCCGGTGCTCTTCAAGGTCGAGGAGCTGCCCTGGCCCGACGAGACGACGACCGGCGCCCCGCACGAGCTCGTGGAGGAGGCCCGGCGCAAGGGCGCGAAGCGCAAGTTCCTCGCCCGCGGAGAAGGCGGGTTCCACTCGCAGTATTCGACGTTCCCGCCCGGGTATACGGTGCCGCCGCACAGCCACGACCACGACGAGATGATGGTGGTGCTCGCAGGGAGCTGCACCGTGCTCGACGACGGTCCCGGGTTGCGCGCTCACGATTCGATCGTGCTCCACGCCGGCCACGAGTACGGCTTCAGGGCCGGCGGCGACGGCATGACCTACCTGACGATCCGCACGGGCGCGTCGGGCACCCGGCTCGCCACCCAGTCTCGAGGCCGTCGGGTCCGGAATCCGGACCCTGGGGCCTCGAGTCGCGGCGGGGGAGCGTGACGATGGCCGCGACGTGGAAGCTCGAGTTCCCGTACCGACGCAGCGTGGGCCCGGTGATCGGCGCCTTCCTCGCCGGTCTGCGCGAGCGTACGGTGCTCGGCGCGCCGACACCGACGGGGCGCGTCCTCGTACCGCCGCTCGAGTACGACCCCGACACCGGTGACGCCGTCGGCGAGCTGCGCGAGGTCGGGCAGTCGGGTGTGGTCGAGGGATACGCGTGGGTGCCCCGACCGGAGTCGAACGCCCCTCTCGACCGACCGTTCGCCTACGCGCTCGTCCGCCTCGACGGCGCCGACACTGCCATGCTGCACGCCCTCGACGCCGGGTCGCCCGACGCGGTGAAGCCGGGCATGCGAGTGCGCATCCGCTGGCGGGCCGAGACGACCGGTCACATCACCGACATCGAGTGCTTTGAGCCGGAGGGATCGTGAGCGTGACGAACCCGCTTGCAGGAGGTTCCTGATGCCGGGCGAGCCGGTGCAGTTCATGTCGCAGATGGTGTCGATCGAGTACCCGGTACCCCAGCCGACACTCGTCAGTCGTGCCTTCGCGGACCAGCTCGCGGCGGGTCGCATCGTGGGGCACCGGTGCCCGAGCTGCGGGAAGGTGTACGTGCCGCCGCGCGGCTACTGCCCGCTCTGCGTCGTGTCCACCACCGACGCCGACGAGGTCGAGGTCGCCGACCGGGGAACGGTCACCACGTACTCCGTGATCACGCCGATCCAGTACCCCGGTCAAGAGGAGCAGGACGACTACGTGCTGGCGACGGTCCTGCTCGACGGCGCCGACATGACCATCGGCCAGCAGCGCCTCGACGGCATCCCGATCGAGGACGTGCACAGCGGCATGCGGGTCCTCGCCGTGTGGGCCCCCGAAACAGAGCGGAAGGGCGCCGCCGGTCCCGGCCCTGCCGGTGGGCTCGGCGCCGCGGTCACGGGCTGGCGGCCTACGGGCGAGCCCGACGCTCCCCTCGACGACTACGCCGAGCACATCCTGTGAGGTTCGGGCGTGCGTGACGTGGCCGTGGTGTCGTTCGCCCAGGCGCCGTTGGAGCAGCCATCCAGCCACACCGAGGCCATGATGCTCCTTCCGGTCATCACCGAGGCGCTCGACCAGGCCCGGCTCGACCGGCGCGACCTCGGCTTCACCTGCTCGGGCAGCGCCGACTACCTGACCGGCGGCGCGTTCACGTTCGTGCAGATGCTCGAGGCGGCGGGCGCGTGGCCGCCGATCCCCGAATCGCACGTCGAGATGGACGGCGCCTGGGCGCTCTACGAAGCGTGGGTGCGCATCCAGCACGGCGACATCGACACCGCGCTCGTGTACGCGTCCGGCCGTGCCGATCCCGACGCCCTGCGCGAGATCCTGTGCCTCCAACTCGACCCGTACTACCTGCTGCCGCTGTGGCCCGACTACCGGACGATGGCCGCGCTCCAGGCGCAGGCGATGCTGGCCGCCACGGGCCGCAGCGAGGCCGACCTGGCCGAGATCGCGGTGCGGTCGCGCGCCGATGCCCAGACCAATCCCAACGCGCTGGTCGCGGGCGACTTCAGCGTCGACGCCCTCCTCGCCGACGATTACGTCGTCGCACCCCTGCGGCCCCACGACCTC
>JBOGFJ010000008.1:0-26988 GCA_050743385.1 Acidimicrobiia bacterium | reverse complement strand
GGCGGGCAAAGCCCGCCCCCTCAGCGAGGGATGGCAGCTCCTGCTACCGCGCTGCCTGGCGGAGGCCGTCGGCCTCGGCTGCCGCGGCGTCGCGGTAGCAGCGGTCGGGTCTCGTGCGGTCGTAGCTCTGGCCGCCGGGGACGTGGAAGATCTTGCTCGAGAGCTTCGCCTTGACCGGGTGGGTCGAGGGGCAGGCGTCGCCGTTCGGCTCGACCCACGCGGCATCGTCGATCGGCGCGGTGTCGGGCTCGCCCGGGGGCTCGGCCTGCGAAGGCACGTCGACCCGCGCCTCCTCGGTCGAACGGGGCTGGGGCGGGTACGGGAACGGCTGCGGCTCCCATCCGACCCCCGAGTCGCTGCGCCGCTTCTCGAAGTAGCGCCAGACGGCGTAGGCCGCCCCGGCCAGCACTCCCAGCTTCAGCACTCGCTTCAGGAACCGGCGCACGACGGCGCCTCCTCTCTCGCCCGGGACACTGCGGTGCAGTCTCGCGCACGTGAATTGACTTCTGCCCGTCTCCCTGCGAGCATGAACGTCCTCATGACCAAGGAACTGCGCACCCAGAGCCTGCTCCTTATCTAGCGGCGAGCACCTTTCGGTGCTCGCGGACGCCTCCTCGTGCCTACGGGCCGGGGAGGTTTTTCGTTGCCGGGAAACGAATCGGGAGACCGAGATGAATCAGCTGAGGATCTTCGACACGACGCTGCGGGACGGCGAGCAGTCGCCCGGCATCTCCCTCGACGTGGCCGAGAAGCTCGAGATCGCAGAGCAGCTCGCCCGCCTGGGTGTCGACATCATCGAGGCCGGCTTCCCGATCGCGAGCCAGGGCGACTTCGAGGCCGTGGAGGCCATCGCCAAGGGGGTGCAGGGGGCGACCATCGCTGGGCTGTCGCGCACCGGCTTCGCCGACATCGACCGTGCGTGGGAGGCCGTCCAGCACGCCGAGCGCCCGCGCCTGCACGTCTTCATCGCCACGTCGCCGATCCACATGAAGAAGAAGCTGCGCATGACCGAGGACGAAGTGAAGGCGGAAGCCGCGGCCGGTGTCGCCCGCGCCCGGGGCTACTGCGACGACGTGGAGTTCTCGCCCGAGGACGGCAGCCGCTCCGACGCCGACTTCATGACCGAGGTGTGCCAGATCGCGGTCGACAACGGCGCGACCACAATCAACATCCCCGACACCGTCGGCTTCGGCGTGCCCGAGGAGTTCGCTTCGCTCATCGAGTTCGTGCTCGACCGCGTGCGGGGCGACTACGTGGTCTCGACCCACTGTCACAACGACCTGGGCCTGGCGGTCGCCAACTCGCTCGCGGGCGTGAAGGCGGGGGCGCGGCAGGTCGAGTGCGCGATCAACGGCCTGGGAGAGCGGGCCGGGAACGCCGCGCTGGAGGAGATCGTGATGGCGATCAAGACCCGTAGCGACTACTTCGGCCACGTCGCGACCGGCGTCAACACCGAGGAGCTCGCCCGTACGTCGCGGATCGTGTCGCGCCTCACCGGCTACCCGGTCCAGTACAACAAGGCCGTCGTAGGTCGCAACGCTTTCGCCCACGAGGCCGGCATCCACCAGCACGGCGTCCTCGAAGACCCGGAGACCTACGAGATCATGGACGCCAGCACGGTGGGTCAGGAGGCGGCCCAGATCGTGCTGGGCAAGCACTCGGGCCGCCACGCGTTCTCCGACTCGCTGGCGAAGATGGGGATCCGGATCCAGGGCGACGCGCTCAACTCCGCGTTCACGCGGTTCAAGGAGCTCGCCGACCGGAAGGTCCAGATCACCGAGGCCGACCTCGAGGCGATCGTCGCCGAGGAGCTCGGCGCCGGGTACGTGCACCGTTACGACATCGTGAGCCTCGACTTCACCGGGGGCACGAGCTCGACGCCCACAGCGCGTGTCGTGCTCACCGAGGAAGGCACCAAAGTCGACGGGGAAGCCGAGGGCAACGGGACGATCGACGCCGCCATGGCCGCGATCGCGAGGGCCACGGGTGTGCACGGCAAGCTCACCGACTTCGCCGTGTCGGCAGTGACGGGCGGCGGCGACGCGTTGGGCGACGTGATCGTGCAGCTCGACTCCGACGGGGTGAAGGTGTCGGGCCGTGGTGTGGCGACCGACGTGGTCGAGGCCGCCGCCCGTGCCTACCTCAATGCCGTCAACAAGGTCGTGCGCCTCCGCGAGCGGCCCGACGTGCGCGAAGTCGACGCCGGACCGTGAGCGCCGAGCCGGCCGCCGTCAACCTCTGGTCCGACCCTGCGTGGGCGCAGCGCTACCTCGGCGAGCGCGACGGGATCCCGCACCGGGTCGAGGGCATGACCGTGCTGATGGAGGTGGTGCCTCGCCGTCCGCGCCGCGTGCTCGACCTGGGAACCGGCGACGGCTACACGCTCGGGCTCCTCCGCGGCGCCGTGCCCACGGTCGAGGGGGACGTGCCATCGCCCGACGAGGGGGCGGGCTTGGCCCGCCCCCGGACCGCCGGCTGCGTGCGGGAGCGGCGAGCGCAGCGAGCGCGACCAGGGAAGTTGGCTACCAGCTTCCGCCGCCGCCACCGCCACCGCCGCCGCCGCTGAAGCCGCCGCCCCCGCTGAAGCCGCTCGAGCCCGAGCTCGACGAGGTCGACGGTGGCGTGGAGGTCAGCGTGCCCGCGCTCGACACGGTGAAGCCGTCGATCGCGCTCGAGAAGGCGACGATCGTGAACGGCGTCGTCGACCGGTACCACGACGACGTGTCGGGCAGCTCGTCGTCGAGACCCGAGAAGGCCTTCGCCCATTTGTCGGTCGCGCCGAACACGATCGCGTACGGCAGGTACTCGGAGAACAGGTTCTTCTTCTCCGCGAACTGGGCCCGCTCCTTCTCCGACTCCTCGATGAAGCGGCGGAACCCATTCGTACGCCGCAACACCGCGTAGCCCTTGGCGGTCCGCGCCGGCATCCAATACGCGCCCACGATCAGGGCGATCCCGAGCCCGATGATCGGGATCGGCCACAACGCGAGCTCCGTGAACGCGATCGCCAGCCCGAACGCGGCAACCCCGGCCAGCAGCACGACGAAGCCGAGGCAGCCGAAGCTCATCCGCACCGAGCTCGGGGGCTTCGTGAACCAGCCCTTGCTCATCGCGTCCTTGGTGAGCGCCACCTGCACCTTGCCCATCTTGCCGGCGAACTTGTAGCGAAGGTCGGACAGCTCGACCTCCTCCTTCTTCCCGAACAGGCCCTTCATGAGCGCGACCTCGTACGGCTCGAGGCCCTCGGGCTCCTTCTTCTTGGTGAGCTTCCAGTCAGGCTTGCGCGAGTCGCTGTCGATCTCCTCGATGACGAGGTAGCCGCGCACGGCGAGGTCGACGATGGTGGCGGTGACGTCGAGCGGATGGGCGGTGAAGTCGACGAGCGTCCCGACCTGGCCGGGGCGCAGATCGTCGGGCGGCACGAACTCGACCGGCGTCTCGTCCTCGCCGCCGAGCGGGAGCCGTTCCTCCTTTCCTCCCTCACCGCTGCCAAAGGCGGCGTCGACGGCCGAGCCCGCGTAACGACGGTCGCGGCCGCGCTTGTAGGCGAGCAGGCCGAACCCCCCGGCGACGAGCGCTGTCAGGATGCCGAAGCCCGCGAGGTTGGCCGTCGTCGGCTGGAAGCCCCGCCCGAACCACCACGTCTCCTCGAGGAACACCGGAGTGGGCACCGTGCCCTCGGGGAGCCCGACCACGACCGTGAGGAAGGTGCGCGGGAGCATCTCTCCCTGCTCGAACCGTGCCGTCCGGCCGTCGGCGCCGGCACCGGTGCACGGCAGCGTCGAGTCCGCCGGCCCGCTGAAGCAGGCGATCTGGGTGATGGCGGCCGGCGTCTGCACCGTCACGCTGGCGTGCTGGATGGTCACATCCCATTGGTCGCCGATCGCGTCCCAGTACAGCTCGTCGTGGTCGGGGAAACCGTTGAGCGCACCCGCGACGCGGTACGTGATCTCGTAGGAGTGCTCCTCGGTGATGGTCTGGTCGGGATCGCCGATCCTGATGCGCTTGGACCCACCGGCGTTCTCGACCGTGTACTGCGCCGGAGTGCCCTCCGTTGCCGCCACCGACACGACGTCGAGCCTGTACACGCGGTCGTGGTGCGCCTTCTTGTCCGGATACTCGCTGTAGCGCACCGGGATGTCACGGAAGATCCCGTGCTTGGGGACGACGCCGAAGTCGTAGTCGATCCTCTCGACGACCAGGAGGGAGCCGTCGTCCTCGATCGTGATGTTGACGTCGTAGTCGGTGATTCGCTCGCTGAACCCGGCCGCGGCCGAGGAGGGAGCCGAGCCGCCGACGGTGACCGCGCCGCTCACGACGCCGACGACGGCGACGAGCCGGGCGATTCGGGCGAGAGGCACGGCGGGACTCTAACGCCGCTCCGGTAGCGTGGCCGCGCCATGAGTCGGTCTGTGCTCGACGACGACCAGCTCGGCGCGGTCGTCGCACGTCACCTCGGAACCTCCGCGCGCGTCGAAGGCGTCCGGCGACTCTCCGGCGGTGCGTCCCGAGAGACCTGGTCGTTCGACGCCGTGACCGGCGACGGTGAGCGCCGCGCCCTCGTGCTCCGGCGCGACCCCGGTGGCTACTCCGGCCAGTCGGAGCGAGGCGTCGAGTACGCGGTGCTGGAGGCGGCGGGACGTGGTGGCGTTGCCGTCCCCGAGGTGTGCTTCCTGCTCGACGCCGACGACGGCCTCGGGTCGGGGTTCGTGATGGAGCGCGTCGAGGGCGAGACGATCCCGCGTCGCATCCTGCGCGACGAGGACTACGCGGGGGCTCGGGAACGGATGGCGCGGCAGTGCGGCGAGCTCGCGGCCCGGATCCACGCGCTCGACCCCGCCGGATTGCCGGCCTTGACGGTGCAGACGGCCGCCGACCAGGTCGCCCAGTACCGCGACCTCATCGACGGCTTGGGAGAGCCGCATCCGACCTTCGAGCTCGGCCTTCGCTGGCTCGACGAGCATGCGCCACCCGGTCGCGGCGGGACGACCTTCGTCCACGGCGACTTTCGCAACGGCAACTTCGTCGTCGGCCCGGAAGGCATCCGAGCGGTCCTCGACTGGGAGCTCGCGCACCTGGGTGATCCGGTGGAAGACCTCGGGTGGCTGTGCGTGATGTCGTGGCGCTTCGGCGTCACCGATCGGCCCGTCGGCGGGTTCGGCACCGTCGGCGATCTGCTCGCCGGGTACCGCGACGCCGGCGGTGGCGCGGTCGATCCCGACGAGCTCCGCTACTGGGAGGCGCTGGGCACGCTCAAGTGGGGCGTGATCTGCCAGCTCCAGGCGTCGACGCACCTCACCGGGGTGGTGCGCTCGGTCGAGCTGGCCGCGCTCGGCCGCCGCGTCGCCGAGACGGAGTGGGACCTGCTGGAGCTGATCGCATGACGCGAGCGACTGCGGCGGCCGGGAGCGGGAAGGCATGACCTTGCAGGATCGACCGACCGCCGCCGAGCTTCTGGAGGCGGTGCGCGAGTTCGTCGAGCGCGACGTCATGGGGCGAGACGAACTCCCGCCCCGGGTCGCGTTCCACGCCCGGGTCGCGGTCAACGTGCTCGGGATCGTGGAACGGGAGCTCACCCTCGGCCCCGACCTCGATGCCGCCGAGCGCGGGCGGCTTGCAACGCTCCTCGGCCACGAGGGCGAGCTCGACGATCTGACGGCGGAGCTCGCCCGGCGCATCCGCGAGGGCTCCCTCGACGACCGCCGCCCCGCCGTCGTCGAGCACGTGCGCGAGGCGGTGCGCGCCAAGCTCCTGGTCGCCAACCCCGGGTACCTCGACCGAGTTCGCTAGTTTCGGCGCGCGTGCGGATCGCGACCTGGAATGTCAACTCCCTGAAAGTGCGGCTCCCCCGCGTCGAGGAATGGCTCGCATACGCACAGCCCGACGTGCTCTGCCTCCAGGAGACGAAGCTCTCCGACGAGACCTTCCCCCAGCTGGCGTTCGCGGCCCTCGGGTACGAGTCGGTGCACCACGGGACCGGGCGGTGGAACGGCGTCGCCATCCTGTCGCGAGTCGGGATCGACGCCGTGAGCACCGGTTTCGAGGGATCGGGCGAGATGGTCGATCCCTACGAGGGCGACGCCAGGCTGCTGGCGGCGACGTGCGGGGGCATCCGCACCGTCAGCGTGTACGTCCCGAACGGCCGAGCGGTCGGCACCGAGTTCTACGACCGCAAGCTCGCCTGGCTGAAATGCCTGGAGCACTGGCTGGCGGCGACGAGCTCCCCCTCCGACCCGATCGCGGTCATGGGCGACTTCAACGTCGCGCCCGAGGATCGCGACCTGTGGTCGCCGAAGGCGTTCGAAGGCGACACGCATGTCACCGCGCCCGAGCGCGAGGGGGTGGCGAAGCTGCGCGACTGGGGGCTCGTCGACGCCTTCCGGGCTCTCTACGACCAGGACGGTCTGTTCACGTACTGGGACTACCGGCGCGGCGACTTCCATCAGCACAAGGGGATGCGCATCGACCTGGTGCTCGTCAGCCGGCCCGTGGCCGAACGCCTCACCTGGGGCCTGGTCGACCGCAATGCCCGCAAAGGCAAGCTGCCCTCCGACCACGCGCCTCTGGTCATCGACCTCGCCGACGCCTGATTCGCCCGGTCATGTGACCGACGTCATCTGGCGCCGGGCCGGTGGGCGGCGCACACTGTGCCGACGGCTATCACAGATAAGCTAACGCCATTAACCCAGGCTTGGGGGAGACCGCACCCATGCTCCGTCGACTCGGCCGCTTCATCCTGCGGCGCCGCAAGAGCGTGCTCGTCGGGAGCGTGGTCTTCTTCGCTCTCGCCGGCGTCTTCGGCGGGACGGTGGCCGAGTCACTCACCTCGGGCGGCTTCGACGACCCCACGTCGGAATCCGTGCGCGCCGCCGAGACGGTCGAAGCGAGGTTCGGAGCCGACGAGCCCAACATCGTCCTGCTCGTCACCGCGGCCGGCGGCGGTGCCGTCGACGATGCCGCCGTCGCGGCCGAGGGGACGGCGCTCACCGAGGAGCTCGCGGCCGAGCCCGGTGTCAGCAACGTGGCGTCGTACTGGAGTCTCGGCAACGTCCCCCCGCTCCGCAGCGACGACGGCTCCCAGGCGATCGTCCTCGGGGCGATCCAGGGCGACGACGACGAGGTCCGTGACCGGGTCGAGGTGCTCAGTGAGGAATACACCCGCGAGGGCGCCACCGTGATCGTCGGGGTCGGCGGGTTCGCGGAGGTGTTCCGCCAGGTAGGCGGTCAGATCGAGAGCGACCTCACCAAGGCCGAGCTCATCGCCATCCCGATCACGCTCATCCTGCTCGTCCTCGTCTTCGGGAGCGTGGTCGCCGCCGGGCTCCCGCTCGGCGTCGGGGCGCTCGCGGTGGTCGGCACGTTCCTCGTGCTGCGCATCATCGCCGCGCTCACCGACGTCTCGATCTTCGCGCTCAACCTCACCACCGCCATGGGCCTCGGGCTCGCGATCGACTACAGCCTCTTCATCGTCTCCCGGTACCGGGAGGAGCTCCGCCGGGGTCGCTCGTCCGACGACGCGGTCGTGCGAACCGTGGAGACGGCGGGAAAGACCGTCGCGTTCAGCGCGCTCACCGTCGCCGTGTCACTCGCCGCGCTGCTCGTGTTCCCGCTCGGGTTCCTGCGTTCGTTCGCGTACGCCGGTACCGCGGTGTCGCTGGTCGCGCTCGGCGGCGCGATCGTGACCCTGCCCGCGCTCCTCGCCGTCCTCGGATCACGCGTCGACAAGTGGGTCGTATGGCACCACGAGCCGAAGCCGGTGGGCGAAGGGCTCTGGCACCGGGTGGCGACGACCGTGATGCGCCGACCGATCCCGATCGCGGTGTCGGTCATCGCTCTCCTGGTCGTTCTCGGCTCCCCGTTCCTGCGGATCGACTTCGGGCTCCCCGACTACCGCGTACTCCCGGCCGGCGCCTCCAGCCGCCACGTCCACGAAGACCTGCGCACCAACTTCTCGTCCAACGAGGAGTCGGCGCTCCAGGTGGTCGCCACCGACCTCGGCAACGCGACCGACGCCGACCTCGACGCCTACGCCGGCCGGCTGTCGTCGCTCGACGGCGTCGCCCGCGTCGACGCTCGCACCGGGAGCTACGCCGACGGCGAGGTCGTCCTGCCACCCGGCGAGCTCGCGCAACGCTTCGAGGCGGCCGATGCCACCTGGCTCTCGGTCGTGCCCTCGGTCGAGCCGATGTCGGACGACGGCGAACGCCTCGTCGGGGAGATCCGCGGCGCCGACGCCCCGTTCGAGGTGCGCGTCGGCGGGCCGTCGGCCGAGCTCGTCGACCTCAAGGAATCGTTGTTCGGCCGCATGCCGCTGGCCATCGGCCTGATCGCACTGTCGACGTTCGTGCTGCTCTTCCTCATGTTCGGCTCCGTCGTCGTGCCGTTGAAGGCGCTCGTCATCAACGTGCTCAGCCTGAGCGCGACGTTCGGGGCGATGGTCTGGATCTTCCAGGACGGCCACCTGTCGGGCTTCCTCGACTTCACCGCGACCGGAACGCTCGACACCACCACGCCCATCCTGATGTTCTGCGTCGCCTTCGGGCTGTCGATGGACTACGAGGTTTTCCTTCTCTCGCGCATCAAGGAGGAGTACGACCAGACGCACGACAACACCGCCTCGGTCGCCGCCGGTCTCGAGCGCACCGGACGGATCGTCACCGCGGCCGCGGTGCTGATCAGCGTCGTCATGCTGGCGTTCGCAACGTCGAGCATCACGTTCATCAAGCTCTTCGGGATCGGCCTGGCGCTCGCCGTGCTCATGGACGCGTTCGTGATCCGCGCCACCCTCGTCCCCGCGTTCATGCGCCTCGCGGGCGAGGCCAACTGGTGGGCGCCGCGGCCGCTACGCCGCCTGTACGAGCGCTTCGGGCTCCCCGAGGACGAACCGCCGACGCCCGAGGAGGCCGCCGACGAGCGGGTCGCCGAACCGGTGGGTGCGCCGTGACGACCACGTCTCGTGGCGCGTCCGCACGCGGACGACCACGGGCGCGCCGCGGCGAGGGCTCGAAGCTGCGCGAGCTCATCCTCGACGCCACCGAGCGGCTGCTCGTGGGCTGCGGCGATGCCGACGCGGTGTCGATCCGGGCGATCGCCAAGGCCGTGGACGTCACGCCGCCGTCGATCTATCTCCACTTCACCGACAAGGACGAGCTGATCCGGGCGGTGAGCGAGCGCAGCTTCGCCGAGTTCGACGCCGTCGTGGAGGCGGCCGGTGCCACTGCCGACGATCCGCTGGAGGCGTTGCGGGTG
This sequence comes from Acidimicrobiia bacterium, assembly GCA_050743385.1. Lineage (GTDB taxonomy): Bacteria > Actinomycetota > Acidimicrobiia > IMCC26256 > JACDBD01 > JACDBD01. The sequence goes on along the minus strand of JBOGFJ010000008.1, from coordinate 17,739 downwards.
CGGACGCGCGCCTACGTGCGCTTCGGGCTCGACAACCCGGAGCAGTACCGCATCCTGTTCATGCGCAAGCCGGGGATCCTCGGTGCCGGCGTCGACTTCGCGAGCATGCCGGGGAGCCAGGCGTTCCAGCACGTCGTCGACGCGGTGGCGCGCGCCGTCGACGCCGGCGCGCTGCGGCGGGACGTCGACCCCTTCCTCGCTGCGACCGGCCTCTGGGCCGCCGCCCACGGCATCACGTCGCTGCTGATCTCCCTTCCCGAGTTCCCCTGGCCCGAGCTCGACGTCCTGATCGACCACGTATGCGAGTCCCAGCTCTCCGGAATCGTCGCAAAGGATTGAGATGACCACTGCTACGCGCAACCCGTACCTGACCGGCAACTTCGCGGCGGTGAAAGACGAGCTGTCGGCACGGGATCTCCCCGTCACGGGCACCATCCCACGCGCCCTGCAGGGCCGCTATCTGCGCAACGGGCCCAATCCGATCGTCGATCCCGACCCGGCCATGTACCACTGGTTCACGGGGGACGGCATGCTTCACGCGGTCGAGCTGCGCGACGGGCGAGCGGTCTCGTACCGCAACCGCTGGGTGCGCACCGACGCCGCTGCCGCCGCGTTGGGTGAAACACCCATCACCGGCCAGCCCGACGACGTCTTCCCCGGTGGTTCGAGCTCGGCCAACACCCACGTGGTGTCGCACGCGGGACGGACCTTGGCCCTCGTCGAGGTGTGCCTCCCCACCGAGGTGCGGCCCGACCTGTCGACGGTGGGCCGTTACGACTTCGGCGGCACGCTGCGCGCTTCCATGACCGCACATCCGAAGCTCGATCCGGTCACGGGTGAGATGTTGTTCTTCGGCTATGACGTCATGGGCCCGCCGTGGCTGCGTTTCCACGTCGTCGACCGCGACGGCGCGCTCGTACGCACCGAAGAAATCGACATCAGAGGTCCGGCGATGGTGCACGACTTCGCCATCACCGAGCGCCATGTCGTGTTCTTCGACCTTCCCGTGGTGTTCGACCTCGAGCTCGTCGGGAAGCAGCCGTTCCCGTTCGCGTGGCGACCCGACTACGGCGCGCGCGTCGGTGTCATGCCGCGCGACGGCGGAAACGCCGACGTGCGCTGGCTCGATGTGGAGCTCTGCTACGTGTACCACCCGCTCAACGCCTACGACGACGGTAACGATGTCGTGGTCGATGTTGTGCGCCACGAGACGATGTTCGCCGACGATCGCTACGGTCCGGCCGATCGCCCGACCACGCTCGATCGCTGGACGATCGATCCGACGGGCAGCAAGGTCGTCGCCGAGCGCATCGACGACCATCCTCAGGAGCTGCCCCGGGTCGACGAGCGACTCGTCGGCCGCCGGCACCGCTTCGGCTACGCGCCGACCTTCTCGGTCGCGGGCGGGGGCGTGCAGTTCGGAGGTTTGGTGAAGCACGACCTCGTCGCGCGCACGACTGTCGAGCGCACGTTCGGCGCCGGCCAGTCAGCGGGCGAGGCCGTGTTCGTGCCCGAGTCGCCGGAGGCGGGCGAAGACGAGGGCTGGCTCCTCTCGCTCGTCTACGACGCCGAACGCGACGCCAGCGATCTCGTGATCCTCGATGCCGCCGACTTCGCCGGCGCCGAGGTGGGGCGCGTACATCTCCCCCAGCGGGTGCCGTACGGCTTCCACGGATCGTGGCTGCCCGACATCGGCGAGGGCGGCTGACGGGCGTGACTCGAGGCCGTAGGGTTCGGAAACCGGACCCCTGAGCCTCGAGTCTGGGGCGTGCCCTTGGTCAGCTCTTGGCTTTGAGGGCCTCGATCAGCTTGGGCACGACCTTGTGGGCGTCGCCCACGACACCCAGGTCGGCTATCCCGAAGATGGGCGCCTCGCCGTCCTTGTTGATGGCGATGATGTTGTCGGAGCTCTTCATGCCGACCATGTGCTGGGTGGCACCCGAGATGCCGATCGCGATGTACACCTTCGGCTTGACCGTCTTGCCCGTCTGACCGACCTGCTTCGCGTAGGGCACCCAGCCGGCGTCGACGATCGCGCGCGACGCTCCCGAGGCGCCCTTCAGCAGCTTGGCCAGCTCCTCGACCAGGGGCTCGTAGTGCTCGGCACCCCCGAGCCCGCGTCCACCCGACACCACGACCTCGGCATCTTCGAGCTTCGGGCCCTCGCGCTCCTCGACGTGGCGCTCGAGCACCTTCGCCTCGCCGGCGCGCCCGGTGTCGACGCCCTCGACCTTGACCACCTCGGCGGCGGCGCCGCCGCCCGGCTCGGCCGCGAACGACTTCGGACGGATGGCGGCGAGGTACGGCTTGGGCCCGTCGAAGGTCGCTTCCACGATCGTGTTGCCGCCGAAGATGGCGGTTCCCACCTTCACGGTTTCGCCCTCGACCTCGACCGAGTTCCCGTTGGTGAGCACGGGCCGGTCGAGACGAGCCGAGAGACGTGACAGCGCGTCGCGGCCGTCGTAGCTCTGCGCGAACAGCACGAGATCCGGCTGCTGCTCCTCGACCAGCTGCGCCAGCGCTGCCGCGCCGACGACACCACTGAGCGAGTCGCCGGGGTCGACCGCGTACAGCTTGGTCGCGCCGTACTCGCCCAACTGGGGCGCGAGCGCGTCAGGATCGGCGACCGCACCCACCGCCTCGACCGTGTCGCCGACCTCGCGCGCCTTCGTGAGCAGCTCGGTGGTGACGCTCGCGACCAGGCCTTCCTCGGCCTCCGCGTACACCCAGACCTTCATGTCAGACCACCTTCAGCTGCTCGAGGAAGGCGACGATGCGCTCGTGGGCGTCGCCCTCGTCTTCGATCTTCTCGCCCGCCTCGCGCTCGGGCGCCGCCTCCACCGACACGATCTGCTGGCGGGCGCCCGCCCAGCCGACCTGATCGGCGCCCAGCCCGAGGTCGTCGGGCTTCACCTGGTCGACGGGCTTGTTCTTCGCCGCCATGATCCCCTTGAACGACGGATACCGGGGCTCGACCACGCCGGCGGTCACGCTCACGACCGCGGGCAGCGGGGCCTCGACCTCGTCGAAGCCGGCCTCGGTCTGGCGCTGGATGCTGACCTTCCCGTCGCCGACCTCGACGTGCTTCGCGAACGTGAGCGACGGCCACCCGAGCAGTTCCGCGACCTGCCCCGGGATCGTGCCGGTGTACCCGTCGGTCGATTCGGTGGCCGTGAGCACCAGGTCGATGTCACCGGCTCGCTCGACCGACTTGGCGATCACCTTGGCCGTCGACAGCGAGTCGGAGCCGAGCAGCGCCGGGTCGGACACGAGGATGGCCTTGGCCGCCCCCATCGCCAGCGCGGTGCGCAGGCCCGACACCTCGTCGTTCGGGACCATCGACACGAGCGTGACGTCACCGCCGCCGGCCTTGTCGGCGAGCTGGAGAGCCATCTCCACGCCGTAGGCGTCGGAGTCGTCGAGGATCAACTTGCCCTCGCGCTTGAGGGTCTTGGTCTCGGGATCGAGCTCGCCCGGGACGGCCGGGTCGGGAATCTGCTTGACGCAGACGGCGATGTTCATGTCGCTCCTGTTCCTGGCGTATCTGCGGTGATTCTGGCCCGAACGCTCGTCGCGGTGCGAAACGGGCGGTCGGAACCGGGCGCCGCCGTGGCACTACCGTCGACGCGGATGCGCGCTCCCGAGCGGTTCGACGTCGCCGTGGTGGGCGCCGGGCCCGCGGGCTCGGCGGCTGCGATCGCCGCTCGTGACGCCGGCCTCGACGTCTTCCTCGTCGACAAGGCGACGTTCCCGCGCGATAAGACGTGCGGCGACGGGCTCACGACCGGCGCCCTGCGCCTTCTCGAACGCCTCGGTCTCGAGCTCGGTGCACTCGAGTCGTACGCGACCGTGCGCGAGACGGTGCTCGTCTCCCCGAGCGGTCGGCGTGTCGTGATACCCCTCCCCGTCGGCGGGCAGTACGCCGGCGTCGTCCCGCGCGCAAATCTCGACGCCGCATTGGTGGAACTGGCACGGCGCCGCGGCGCGTGCACGCGTGAGGGCGCGGCCCTGACCGGTCTGACCGTGGGGGCCGACGACGTGAGCGTCGAGGTCGCCGACGGCACGTCGGCGTCGGCGAGGTTCGTGATCGCGGCCGACGGGCACTTCTCCGCGGTGCGCCGACTGCTCCGACCCGACGCGCCCGCCGACCTCGGCACCTGGCACGCCTTCCGCCAGTACTACCGCGGCGTCGACGACCCCCGCCTCTGGGTGCTCTTCGAGCGCGATCTCCTCCCCGGCTACGCCTGGGTGTTCCCGCTCCCCGACGGCCGGGCCAACGTCGGCTTCGGCGTGCCCCGCGGCCCCGGCATCGACGGGAAGCAGCTCAAGACGACGTGGCGGCACCTGGTCGAGCGCGACGGCCTTCGCGCCGTGCTCGGACCGGGAGCCGAGCCCGACGGCCCGTACCGGGCGTGGCCCATCCCGGCGCAGCTCGACCCCGCCCGCCTCACTCACGAGCGCGTCCTCTACGTCGGCGACGCCGCCGCGGTGGTCGATCCGATGACGGGCGAGGGCATCGCCCAGGCCCTGGAGACCGGGATCGCGGCCGCCGCCGCGGTCGCGGGCGGCGGTGACGGCTCGGTCGTCGGGGCTCGCTACCGGCGGGCGGTGCGACGCGGGCTCGGAGCCGACCTCCGGCTCGCGTCGGGGCTCCAGCGCGTGCTGGGCTCCCAGTACTGGGCCCGGGCCGCGCTCCGGGCCGTCGACCTCACGCCCTGGACCCGTCGGAACTTCGCCCGCTGGATGTACGAGGACTATCCGCGTGCGCTGCTGCTGACACCGCGCCGGTGGCACCGCGGAATGCTCACCGGCCCGGGGGCGTATCGCCGAGCGGCGTGAGGTCGGCGGGCGCGTCCGGTTCGACCAGGATCTTCACATGGTCCTCTGCATCGGCGAGCGCGGCGAAGGCGTCAGCGATACCTTCGATACCCACGGTGCCGGTGACGAGCGCAGCGACGTCGATCGTCCCCTCCGCGATCGCCCGCAGCGTCTCCGCGAACTCGACCGGGTCGTAGCCGAACGCGAACTGGAGGTTGATCTCCTTGACCACGCCGATGAGCGGACGGATCGTGTCGGGCTCCATGCACACACCCGCGACGAGGACGCGCGCTTGCGGCGGGGCATCGAAGATCACGTCGTCGAGCAGGCCGGGGACCCCGACCGCCTCGTACACGACCACGGGGCGCATCCCGTCGACGCGCCGCCAGGCATCGAAGATCGGCTCCTCACGCGGGTCGACGACGGCGTGCGCACCGAGCTCCGCCGCCAGCGCGCGTCGTCGAGCTGAGAGGTCGGAAGCGACGATCGGCTCGACGCCCCGCGCGGCCAGCCACACGATGATCGCGAGACCGATCGGTCCGCACCCGACGACGAGCGCGGCGTCGCCCGGCTCGATCCCCGACTTGTTGACCGAGTGCAGGCCGACGGCCATGGGCTCGGTGAGCGCGGCGCGCCGGTGATCGAGCGCGTTCGGCACCGGGATACACGCGCCCGCGGTCAGCAGCATGCGCTCCGCGTACGCACCCGGGTAGTCGTTGGAGAACCCGAGGGGAACCAGGTCTGCTCCCGCGATCAGGAACGGGATCGAGACGACCAGATCGCCGGGCGCGACCGTGATGCCGTCGGTGCCGGGGCCGAGCTCGAGCACCTCGGCCGCATACTCGTGCCCCAGCACGAAATCGCGCTCGGGGTCGAACCCGCCGCCCATGCCGGTGGCCTCGACGACATCGAGCATGTGGTGGGCGTGGCGGAGGGTGTGCAGATCGGACCCGCAGATCCCGCACGCCTTCACCGCGACGAGCGCGTGCCCATCGCCCGGTACCGGCTCCGGGAGGTCCTCAACCACCAGCTGCTGACGGCGCGCCACGGCTGCCCGCATGCCGTGAGCATCCCCGCCACTTGACCGATCGGTCAAGGGGCGGGGACACTCGCGCGCATGGCCATCGACTTCACCCTGCCGCCCGACGTCGAGGCGATCCGCAAGCGCGTCCGTGACTTCATGAACGCGGAGGTGCGCCCGGCCGAGGAGAAGCTCTACGCGAACGCCAACATCCCCAACGAACCCGAGCGGTCCGACGTCGTGCGGATGATCATCGAGCTGCGCCAGAAGGCGCAGGAGTGGGAGGTGTGGCTGCCCCACATGCCCAAGGAGTGGGGTGGGCTCGGGTTGTCGATCACGGCGATGGCGTTCGTGTCGGCCGAGGCCGCTCGCACCCGGTTCGGGCCTTTCATCCTCAACGCCCAGGCCCCCGACGAGGGCAACCAGCACACGCTGCTGCACCACGCCAACGACGACCAGAAGGAGCGCTACCTGCGGCCGTTGCTCGAGGGCCGAGCGCGCTCGTGCTTCGCGATGACCGAACCCGAGGTCGCCGGTTCCGACCCCACGGGTATCCGCACCACCGCGGTGCTCGACGAAGCGAACGACGAGTGGGTCGTCAACGGGCACAAGTGGTTCATCAGCGGCGCGAAGGGCGCGTCGTTCGCCATCCTCATCGCCAAGACCGACCCCGACGCCGATCCGCCGCAGGCGTCCAACTCGGCGTTCATCGTCGATCTGCCGGCCGACGGGTGGGAGATCGTGCGCGACGTCAACACCATGGCCGGGCACGGCAACCACTGCGAGATCCGCATCACCGATCTGCGGGTGCCGTCGAGCCAGATGCTCAGCGCGCGCGGGAACGGTCATCTGCTCGGACAGGCCCGCCTCGGCCCGGCGCGCCTCGCGCACTGCATGCGCTGGATCGGCCAGACCGAGCAGGCGCTCGACATGCTGATCGATCGGGCCGAGCGCCGGCAGCTCCACGGCGCGCCGCTGGCCGAGAAGCAGGCGATCCAGTGGATGATGTCCGACTCGGCGATGGAGCTGTACACCGCGAAGCTCATGGTGTTGCACGCGGCGTACAAGATCGAGAACGAGCAGCCCTTCCGCCAGGAGGTCAGCTTCGCCAAGCACCATGTCGCCAACATGCTCTGGAAGGTGGTCGACCGCGCCATCCAGGTGCACGGCGCCCTCGGCTACTCGACCGACACTCCGCTCGAGTCGATGCTGCGCCATGCGCGTTCGGCTCGTCTGGTCGACGGCGCCGACGAGGTGCACCAGGCGCTCATCGCCCGCAACCTGCGCCAGGTATACGCCGAGACCGGCGACACCCGCGCCGCCACCGGCGACTTCGACTTCTAAGCGCCGCCTGCTTCCCCGTCGCTTCCCCGCGACGTTCGGCCCCCACCACCTCCCCGCGACTTTCGTCGGCTGGGATGGTCGTGATCGCGTCTCGGGACCGCGTTTTCGTGACCATCTCAGCCGTTCAAAGCAAGGGCCGCGGGTTCCCGCGTGCGGGTGGTCGACTCCCGAGTGGGGGTTGCGGGGGGCTCTCCGACCCCCGCTAGATGGGCGGTGGGGAGGCGACGCTGAAGTCGTGCTCGAGGTGCGTCGTGTCGTTGAAGCGGCGCAGCGAGACGGACTCGTCGTGCACGACGACGTGGCTGATCGACGCGTTGTCGGCGCCCATGAACGCGAACGGGCGCGATTGCGTCGCCGCCGCCAGAACCTGTCCGATGACGCCGCCATGGGTGACCGCGACCACCCGCTCGTCGGGATGGGCGGCGTGGATGCGCGCCACCGCCGCCGCGACCCGGCCGGCGAACGAGTCCTGGGGCTCGGCGCCCGGGATCTCGTCCCAACGTTCGGACGCCATCGCCCGCACGAACGCGGGATGGTGCTGGGCGGCCATCATCCGGAACAACCCGCCTTCCCACTCCCCGAGGTGGACCTCGCGCAGGTCGGGCTCGACCCGGGGCTCGATGCCGAGGCGGCGGGCGGCCGGCGCGGCCGTCTGAGCGGTCCGGCAAAGGGGCGTCACGTAGATCCCGCTGACGCGCTCGCCCACCAGGCGGGCCGCGAGCCGTTCGGCCTGTTCGACGCCGACCGGGTCGAGCGGGGGATCGCCGTGCCCGTCGACCAACGGGAAGGGTCGCTCCGGATCGGCGGGCTGCGACTCGCCGTGGCGGACGAGCAGGATCTCGGTCGCGCCCGGCGGCGCGGTATAGCGGTGCTGGCGGTAGACGGTCTCGCTCACGGCCGGTAAGGGTAGGGCGTGACCTGGGATCCCGAGCTCGACGAGCTCCGCCGCCGCACCGAGCTCGCCGCCGGCATGGGCGGCCCCGAGAAGGTCGAGCGCCAGCACGCCGCCGGTCGCCTCACCGTGCGCGAACGGATCGACCGCGTGCTCGACCCCGGCTCCTTCCATGAGGTCGGTGCCCTCACCGGCCGGGGCACCTACGAGGACGGCCGCCTCACCGACTTCCGGCCGGCCAACTTCGTCATGGGACGCGGACGCATCGACGGGCGGGCGGTCGTCGTCGCCGGCGACGACTTCACCGTGCGCGGCGGCGCGGCCGACGCGTCGATCTTCCAGAAGCAGGTGCACGCCGAGCGGATGGCCAACGAGCTGCGCCTCCCGATCGTCCGGCTCGTTGACGGGTCGGGCGGCGGCGGATCGGTGAAGTCGCTCGAGACCGAGCGGCGCAGCTTCGTGCCCTTCAACCCCGGATGGGAGTGGGTGGTCGACAACCTCTCGACCGTTCCCGTCGTGGCCCTCTGTCTCGGTTCGGTCGCGGGCCTGGGCGCGGCGCGCGTCGTGACCAGCCATTACTCCGTGATCGTGAAGGGCACGGCGCAGCTGTTCGTCGCCGGTCCGCCGGTCGTCGCCCGTCTCGGCGAGCACGTCGACAAGGAGCAGCTCGGCGGCAGCGGCATCCACGTCCGCAATGGCGTCGTCGACGACGAGGTCGACAGCGAGGACGAGGCGTTCGCGCGCGCTCGCGCCTTCCTCTCGTACCTTCCGGCATCGGTCGACGAGGCCGCGCCGCGGGTCGACAGGGGCGATGATCGGGAGCGCCGCGACGACCGGCTCGCCGACGCGATCCCACGCGACCCCCGCAAGGTCTACAAGGTGCGCGACATCCTCACTGCCGTGCTCGACACGGCGTCGTTCCTGGAGCTCGGGCGCCGCTTCGGCGGCCCCGCGGTGACGGGGCTGGCGCGCCTCGACGGCTGGCCCGTGGCGGTCCTCGCCGGCGACCCGTACCACTACGGCGCCGGCTGGACCGCGGACGCGTCCCAGAAGGTCGCGCGCTTCGTCGACCTCGCCGACACGTTCCATCTTCCGGTCGTGCACTTCGTCGACAACCCTGGGTTCGTGATCGGCACCGAGGCGGAGCGCGCCGCCACCATCCGCCATGGCGCCCGTGCGCTGGCGGCGATCTACCAGGCGACGGTGCCGTGGTGCTCGGTGATCCTGCGGAAGGTCTATGGCGTCGCCGGCGCGGCCCACCAGAACGCGTCCCGGCTCTCGTACCGCTTCGCGTGGCCGTCGGGCGACTGGGGCAGCCTTCCGCTCGCCGGTGGCATCGAAGCCGCGTACAAGGCCCAGCTGGAGGCGGCTGACGATCCCGACGCGCTGCGCGACGAGATCGAAGCCCGGCTGAACGCGGCCCGCTCGCCGTTCCGCACCGCGGAGGCGTTCATGATCGAGGAGATCGTCGATCCCCGCGAGACCCGACCGCTGCTGTGCGAGTTCGCCAACCTCGCTGCACCGCGACGCGGTACCGGCCGTACGACGCGAGGGACGCGCCCGTAGGTGTCGCGCGTCACATGGACGCGCACGTTGATTCGCCGTACCGTGCACAAAGCGGACAGGGGGACACGTCATGGCGCAGGCACCAGAGACTCTCGACTTCCTGTCGGCAGCGCTCACGCCGGAGTTCCGTGACGATCCGTACCCGTTCTTCGACTTGCTGCGGGAGCACGATCCGGTGCATCAGACGCCTCTCGGCGTCTACATGCTCAGCCGCCACGCCGACGCCTCCGCAGCGGTACGCGATCCCGCGCTCAGCAACGACGAGCGCAACTCGGAGCTCTACGAGGCCTTCGCCGCCTCGAACCCGCCTCCCGAGGGCGACTTCGCCGAGGAGAGCCGGAACGCGACCATGCTGTTCCTCGATCCGCCCGACCACACGCGCTTGCGCGGCCTGGTCAGCAAGGCGTTCACGCCCAGAGTCATCGGCCGGCTGCGTCCCCGAATCGAACAGCTCGTCGACGAGCTCCTCGACGCGGTGGTCGCCCGCGGCGACGGACGGATGGACGTCGTCGCCGAGCTCGCCTACCCGCTCCCGGTGGTGATCATCTGCGAGCTCCTCGGCATCCCGCCCGACGACCACGCCACGTTCCAGGGATGGTCACGCGACCTCGCCCACAGCATCGACCCCGACCCGCTCGTCACGCCCGAGCAGCGGGAGCGGATCGAGGCCGCCGGCGACGCGTTCCTCGAGTACTTCCTCGCCCTCATCGAGCGGCGTAGACGGGCGCTCGGCGACGATCTCCTGAGCGGGCTCATCGCCGCCGAGGAGGCCGGCGACCGCCTCAGCGAGGCGGAGCTCCTCGGGACCGCGCTGCTCCTTCTCATCGCGGGCCACGAGACCACCGTGAACCTGATCGGGAACGGCACGCTCGCGCTCCTCCGCCAGCGCGATCAGCTCGAGCGCCTACGCGCCGACCCCTCCCTCGACCACAACGCGATCGAAGAGCTCCTCCGCTACGACAGCCCGGTCACCTTCACGCAGCGCATCACGCTCGCCGACTACGAGGTCGGTGACGTGACGATTCCACCGCGTCAGCAGGTCATCGCCATCCTGGCCGCCGCCAACCGCGACCCGGCGGTCTTCCCGGAGCCCGAACGACTCGACCTCGGCCGCGCCGAGGCGAACCGGCACCTCGCGTTCGGCGGCGGCCACCACTTCTGCCTCGGCGCCGCCCTCGCCCGCCTGGAGGGCGAGGTTGCCGTCCCCACGCTGGTGCGCCGCTTCCCCGCGCTCGAGCTCGCCGGTGATCCGGAGCGGCGTGACACGTTCACCCTTCGGGGTCTCGAGCACCTTCCGGTGACGATCTGACGGAGCCGGCCCGTACACTGTCGGTCCATGCCGCGCGCCCCCTGGCTCGCAGCCGACCACTGGTCGGTCGACATCCCCCTCGACACGCCCCACGCGCGCCTCGACGTTCTGGCCGAGCGCGGCTACGTGCAGCTGCGCGACCTCGAGGAGCCGATCCCCGAATCCGAGTACCTCGAGCTCGAGTACATGGATTGGAAGAGTGGCGGCGACACCAACTTCGCGCCGATCGCCACCGCCGACGGCGAGCTCGACTGCCGCGGCTTCTGGAAGCCCGGCGACGAGCAGCCCGACAAGGGCGGGAAGATCACCTCCAACGGCGAGAATTGCCCCACCATCGTCGACTACGTCACCGCAGTCGGCGCCGACTACGGGCGGGTCCGGGTCATCAAGCTCGAACCCCAGAGCTACGACGACGCCCTCCCCCAGATCCATCGCGACGACAACAACCGCTTCAACCCACGCGACGAAGGGTGGGTCGTGCGGTCGTGGCTCGAGCTCACCGACAACCCCGACAGCTTCATGGTGCTGATGGAGACCGGCGACGACGGGCTGCCCGATCCCTCGACCGAAGTGCACGTTCCGTTGCACCGCGGCTCTCGCTACGTCGTCGACACCCAGCGGCTGTGGCACGTCGTCTGCCATACCGGCGATACGCCCCGCTACGCGCTCATCTCCAGCTTCGAGAGCGGCCCCGCTCTCGACCGCTGGATCCGCTCGCAAATGCCGTAACGGGCGGCGTGTTCTTCAGCGGACGCGGCCGCCGAAGAAAACTCCTGCGCGACAAGTTCCCGACCGAAGCGCGCACGCGAACTCATCGGCAGAGAGCAGCGCAGCGCAATCGACTACCGGCTACGCGGGGCACGGTCGGCCTTTTCCCAGACCGAGACGTGGCTCCTGCTGTCGCTCGTGAAAGGCTCACGGTTCCAGTCGCTCCACCGCTCGCGCAAGGTCATTCCGGCGAATCGCGCCATCAGGTCCAGCTCGGACGGCCACACGTAGCGAAACGGCGCCGAGAAGGTCTCGAGTCGGCCGTCGACCACCCAGTAGTGGTGAGAGAGGGAGATTTGCGCCGCCAGGTCGAAGTACTCGTCGAAGCCGAGGTGCGTCGGGGTCACGGTGAACGCCTGCATGGTCTCGCCGGGCGGGAGCCGTCGGAGCCCAGGAACAATGACCTCGATCACGAAGCATCCGCCGGGCTCCAGATGCGCGGCGACGTTGCAGAAGCACGCAACCTGCTCGTCTTGTGTGGTCAGATTCATGATCGTGTTGCGCGCGAGGTAGGCGACCTCGAACGTCCCGTCCACCCTGGTGGTCGCGAAGTCGCCGATCGTCACGCCGATGCCGTCGGCACCCGGCTTCGCCCGCAGCTGCTCGACCATGGCTGGCGACAGCTCGATCCCGTGCACGCGAACACCGCGCCGGCTGAGCGGTAACGCGAGACGACCGGTACCGATGCCGAGCTCGAGCGCGGCCCCTCCTCCGGTCAGATCGGCGAGGAAGGTCACCGCCGCCTCGACGACCGCGGGCTCGAACAGGTTCGCCCAGTAGGTCTCGTACCGCTCCGCTATCCGTTCGTCGAAGTAGTTCCTTGGCACGGACGCACTCTGACAGGGTCGCCCCGCACGCGGCGGTAAATTCCCCTCGTACGGCGGCGAGGCCCACCCGACCGGCGGTACCGCTCCGGCCGGCTGCGACGACCGTCAGTCGGGCCGGCGCGCGGTGTAGACAGCGGTGACGAAGGGCCGCTCCACCACGCCACCGAAGTCTTGCGCCGCGATTGCGGCGATCACATCGAGCAGCCGCTCGCGCTCATCCAAGGGGAGCCGGCGAATTCTGATCATCGAGGCGTACAGCGCTCTCACGGCATCCGGGTCGAGCTGAACGGTCCAGCGGATCAGCTCGCCTTCCGCGTCGACAAGCCCCGCGCGGTTCGCCAGGTCCCACGTCCGCTGCGCGACGTCCACCTCGAACTTGGGTTGGTGCGGCGATGCAAGGGTCGCCTCGTCTTCCAGCAGCCTCTTCGTCGCGTCGTCGAACGGGTCGGGGCGATCGGGGTCACCGAAGACCGTCCACCAGAGCGCTGCCCACCCGCCTGTGCGAATCACTCGCCCGAGCTTCGCCAGGCCAGCCTGCTGATCGACCCAATGGAACGACATCGCGGCCACGGCAACATCGAAGACGTCGTCGACGAGCGGAGCGTCCTCGAACGACGAGACCACGACGTTGACGGGGCGCCCTTCCATCAACGTGACCAGGTACTCGGCGAGCCCCGGGTCGGGCTCCACGGCGGTCACGGCGGCACCAAGGTCGACGAGTCGACGCGTGACCCGGCCCGTGCCCGGGCCGATCTCCAGGGCCTGCGTCCCGTGCCCGACACGGCACCGGGTCGCGAGCAGCTCGTACACCCGCTCCGGATACTCGGGCCGCCCGGCGTCGTAGCCGCCCGGATCGACGCCATAGACGCGACGTGCCTCTGCGCGCAGCCAGCCCGGTGGCTGCGACGACGTCCCTGTCACGAGCGCATTGTGCCCTCTTGCGCGCGCGGCCGAACCGCACCCGTGCGTGCCGTCTGCATCGATTCGTCGGCGGACCTGGCCGACATTCGGTCGTTCACATTCTGTCGCCGGCCCGTGGCACGAACTGGCTGTCATGAATCGGCGGTCCGCCGCGGGCACCGGCTCTAGCGGTCGCCGGACGACGCCGGATACGGTCGGGTCGTGCAGCTCGTTCAGGTCAACGGCGTCCGGCTTCTGGTCCACGAGGCTGGGAGCGGGGAGCCCCTTGTTCTCGTGCACGGGAGCTGGGACGACCGTCAGGCGTGGGTGTTCGTGGAGGACGACCTCTCGAAGGCGTTTCGGGTTGTCAGCTACGACCGCCGCGGGCACACGCGCAGCGAAGACTCTCCGAAGCCGGGGACGCGGCGTGACGACGAGGACGACCTTGCCGCGCTGATCGAAGCGCACGCTTTGGCGCCTACGCACCTCGTCGCGAACTCGTTCGGCGCGTCGATCGCGGTCGGCCTGGCCGCCCGCCGTCCCGAGTTGGTGCGCTCACTGTGCGCCCATGAGCCGCCGCTCATGGCGCTCGTGTCCGGCGACCCGGTCGTCGCGCAGGTCAACGAGGGTGTGGGCGCGGTCGTTTCGCTCATCGAGGGGGGCGAAGCTGAGGCCGGTGCGCGGCTTTTCGTCGAGGAGGTGGCCATCGGGCCGGGGGCGTGGGACCTGATGCCTCCGGAGGAACGCGCCGCCATGACCGCGAACGCGGGGACGTTTGTCGGCGAGATGCGCGATCCCGACTGGCGGAACATCGACCTCGACGGGCTCGCGGCACTTTCGTGTCCGGTCCTGCTCACACGGGGCGATCAGAGCCCGCCCTTCTTCGCGGCGATCGTCGCCCGACTGGCCGAGGTGATGGACCACGCGCGGGTGACGACCATCCCCGGCGCGGGCCACGTGCCCCACCAGACCCATCCGGCCGAGTGGGTCGCGCTCGTCCGCGAGTTCGCCAACGGAGCGCACTAGGCGAATGCCCCGCTGCGAATGGATCCACGTCGACTTCGACGACATTGATCGACTCAGGGCTCGGCGAGGACGGCGGCGACTCTGCGCCGGCAGCGTGCCACGATCCCGGGGTTGGTGTGCTCGTAGTACACGATGCCGAACACTGAGCTGATCGCCCACCCGCGACCGCGCGCCCATGTCGCGCCATCGATTCCGAGTGCTGTCCGAAAGGCCTCGCGGCTCTCTCCGGAGAACAGGTCCCATGCCGCGTCCAGGTCGTTCGCCGGCTCGCCGAGCCCGAGCATGCTGAAGTCGATCACGGCGTGGAGCCGCCCGCCCCGGACAAGGATGTTGCCGTCCGTCAGATCGGCGTGGACCCACATCGGTCGGCCGTCCCAGGGCGGCGTCGCGATCGCCTCCTCCCAGACCGCGGTGAGCGCGTCGGGGTCGAAGTCGTGGCGCACCGCGTTGATCGCCCAGCGCGTCGCCTCGTCCTTGGTGACGAGCGGCACGCCACGCCGCGACACCGGCGCACCTGGGAGGTCGAGCGCGTGCAGGGCCGCGACGAACCCGGCGAGGTCGATCGCTGCCTGCCGCGCGTCGCTGATTCGGTCGGGGTGGGCGTTCTCGCCGTCGATCCAGCGATAGACCGACCAGTGCCAGGGATAGCCGTGCCCCGGCTGTCCCATCACGAGCGGCTCGGGCACCGCGAGCGGCAGGAGTGGCGCGATCTTGGGCAACCACGTGTGCTCCTTCTCGACCTGTTCCACCGCCCACTCGATCAAAGGCAGCCGCACGACGAGGTCGTCGCCGAGGCGGTAGAGCGCGTTGTCGGTCCCGTCGGACGGGAGTCGCCTGATCGGGAGCGCCGCCCACTCGGGGAACTGATCCGCGAGCAGCTCCTGAACGAGCGCTTCGTCGCTGTCCACTTGACGGTCACCGTGCATCCTCACGTGGTTCGCTCCTCGATCGTGCGCGCGTCGAAGCGCTTCTACGGGCGTGTTCACCGCCGCCCGGGCACCGCAACGGTTCGAGGAGCGTCCTAGCGAGGAACGCGAACTGCTCGCATCATCGACGGCCGCCGGGCGGTACGAAGACGAGAGCGCGGTTCCATATCGTCGAGGCTAGCCATGGGAACGGCGAGCGCATCGGGATTACCGCGGGACTCCGGTCATCACCGATCGCGATCTCAGCGACCCGCACAGGACGACGGAACCTGGCCAAAGGCGAGTCGGCGCGCGGATGCCATACCCGCGCGGCACGCGCCGTCCTCTACCCGAGCGCGAGCATCGCCTCGGCGACCTCGCCGGCCGCCGCATCGGGGATCGACGTGGCGGCCTCCTCGAGGACGAGTAGCCGCGCCCCGGGGATCTCGCGCGCGATCGCCTCGCCGTTGCCGACGGGGAAGAACGGGTCGCGGCGGCCGTGGACGACGAGCGTGGGGACCTCGATCTCGGGCAGACGCTCGCGCCAACGGGGTTTGCAGTCGAGCTTGGCGAACACCATGCCAATCTGGTTGGCCATCTGGACCGGGGCTGCGGTGCCGGGCGTGCGGTCCCAGATGCGCGCGGCGATCGCGCGCGCGGCGACGGGGTCGTCGCCGAGGATCTCCGCGCCGGCGGCGGCGAACTCCGCCACCGCCTCGCGGTCGGTCCAGTCGGGCATCGGATGCGCGAACAGCCGGCTCATCGTCGCCTGGTCATGGTCGGGGAGGTCATCGTCGGGCGGGCCGGGCGCGACCGCGCGGGTGCCGGCCAGGGTGAGGGCCGAGAACGCGCCCGGATGGTCGAGCACTGCCACCTGGGCGACCATCCCGCCGACGCCGATCCCCGCGAGGTGCGCGGGCCCGCCGCCGAGCGCGTCGGCAAGGGCCGCCGCGTCGGCGGCGAGGTCGCGCAGGGTGTAGGCAGGCGCCTCCGGGTCCGCTGTCGTCGACTCGCCGCTGTCGCGCAGGTCGTAGCGCACCACGCGTCGCCCGCCGTCGGCGAGGCGCTCGCAGAGCGCGTCGGGCCAGGAGAGCATCGTCGTCCCTCCCGCGAGCAGGACGAGTGGTGCGTCGTCATCACCGAAGGACTCGATGCCCAGGGCGACCTCATTGGCGTTGACGGCGGCCATCAGATCACCGAGTCAGCTCTCCAGGGCGGCGACCATCGGCGCGGTCTTCGAGTAGCCGGCGGCCTCGACGATCTTGCCATCGACGACCCGCATGACGTTGACGCCACGGACCGAGTCGTCGGAGCCGGGGCCCCAGACGTAGCGCCAACGGATGAGCGCCCACTCGTCGCCGGTGTGGACGTCCTCCACCTCGAAGTGGCTGGTGGTGTCGTCGATGAGCGCCTTCCACGAGCTGAACGACGCGTCATAACCCTCGTAGCGGGTGCCGTCGGGGGCTGGCTGGACGCTCTCCATGACGCAGTCAGGGGCGATGATGTCCTCGAGGAGGGTGGCGTCCCGCTCCTGGAACGCCCGGTTGAAGCGGTCGATGACCTCGTCGGTTGTCCTCGTTATGATCGCGGTCCCTTCGTGGTTGGGGTTGGGGTCGGACCTCGCCCCGCTTCCGTGGACACGTTGTCCCCCGAAGCCGGGTCAAGATCAGTCTTCGCTCGGTTAGACCCGACCACCGCACCGAACTCATCGGTTGTCGCCGCCGTCGCCAGCTCCTGGCTTCAAGATCCGCAACTCAACCGCCAAACCAGCCTGAACAGCGGACACCACCAGCCGCTCCACGTCGGTGACCCCGTCTGTCTTCGTCACCCCGGCCTCCCGACCTCCACGACCTGTCGAGGGCCGCCATTCTGGCCGCTCAGCACAGCGCTCCACTGGCTGCCAGCGACATCGACGTCACCGCGATCGTCATCAGATATTCGCAATAACTTGCCCGACCACTCCAAGGACGAGTGGCGTCGCCTCAGAGCAGGAGCGCAGCGCGAGCCTGCTGTTCCTCGCAGCGAGTGTCACGGACGCTTCGCTCCATGCGTTGCTCGCCACCGGGGGCGAAGGCGCTACTGGGGTGTGCATCGAGAAGGGCGCGTGGACCTGTCGTGGCGCACCGTTCTCTGCCAAGTCAACAGCAGCGAGGTTCACCATGAGTCTACGGGGTTGTCATCTCCAGTCGTCGTGAGTCATCTCCAGTCTCGGCGAACCGGCGTAGCGAGTGACCAGAGGTGACTCCTGGGTGACTCGTGGTGGCAGCGGCTCGAAACTCGTAATGAAGGGGTCCCCGGTTCGAGTCCGGGCGTCGGCTTCCCATTCGAGCAGGCATATTCCGGCCTCCGACTCGCTCCTACTC
>JBOGFJ010000007.1:0-10298 GCA_050743385.1 Acidimicrobiia bacterium | reverse complement strand
GTGCGGAGGAGCGGAGGCCATTTGAGGGCGAAAGGTGACGGGGACCGCGGACGCGCAGGGCGCGGGAAGCCCGCGCCGCGCCCCGCCCGGGGGCAGCGCGGGTTCGGGCCCTACCGGAAGGACGAGGAGACGGGCCGGCGTCCTCGTGAGGAGCGTCGCCATCGCGACGACGACGAAGACGACGTCAAGCCGGCGGGGCGCGAGCGGCTACGGGTCGTGCGCGGCGGCGACGGCAAGGCCGCCAAACGCCCGTCCAAGCGCGCTCGCAAGCCCACGTCGCAACGCCGGGAACGCACGCACGCCCCCCGCCGTCGCCGGACGAAGCCGGGGGATGTCCGGGACGAGATCCTCCGCCTCGGCGGCTCCAACGGTCCGAAGCTCTACGACCAGCTCGCTCGGGCCGCCGATGCGTTCCAACGCGACCACGAGCGCGACGCCATCCGCATCCTGCGGCCGCTTCGTGATGCGCTGCCCGAATCGCCCAGCGTACGGGAGCTGCTCGGCCTCGCGTTCTACCGCGACGGCAAGTTCACCGCCGCCGCCTCCGAGCTCGACGAGTTCGTCCGCCTGAGCGGCGCAGTCGACCAGCACCCCGTGCTCATGGACTGCTACCGGGCCCAGCACCGTTGGAAGCGCGTCGACGACCTCTGGCGGGAGCTCGCGGCAACGTCGCCGCCGCCCGACCTCGCCACCGAAGGGCGCATCGTGGCCGCGGGCGCCCTCGCCGACCGCGGGCGCGTGAAGGACGCCCTGAGCCTCCTCGGCCGCCGCGAAGGCAAGGTCACGAGCCCGGGCGAGCGTCATCTCCGTCTCTGGTACGCCCTCGCCGACCTCGAGGAGCGCGCCGGGAACCTGCCCCGGGCGCGCGCCCTGTTCGACCGGGTTCGCGCCCACGACCCGGGCTTCGCCGACGTCGCCGAGCGCCTCGCCGCGCTGGCATAGCTGTCACACCCCGCCCGTACCCTCTCCCTGATCCCTTCCTCGCTCGGCTTCCTCGCGCGCTTCCCCCGAGCCGCCACGACGAGAGACGAGAGAGGAAAGGCCATGGCAAACGACGGACTGAACCTCAGCGTGCTGGTGGGGCCGTGCTCGACCCCGCCCGAGATCCGCGAGCTGGCGTCGGGCACGCGCCTGGCCATCCTGGCGGTGCGGGTGCCGGCAAGCGGCGACCGCACCACCTCTGTGCCGGTGAGCGTGTGGGGCCCACCGGCGTGGGTCGAGACGCTCGCAGCCGGCGACGAGGTGGTCGTCGTGGGGCGGGTGCGCCGGCGCTTCTTCCGGGTCGCCGCCGGGGGCACCGGCTCGCGGGTCGAGGTCGAATCGGAGGCGATCGCGCGAGCGGCCGACGGCCGGCGGCGGGCTGCGCTCCGGCGTCGCGCCGAGACCACTCTCAGCGAGCTCGCGTGACGGTCGGGGCCGAAAGCGGTCACGCTCGCCCTGGTTCGGGTGCACGCTCACCTGAAACTATGATGCGAACGCGCCGATCAACGATGCCCGGCGCGGAAGTCAGAGGACGCGTGACCGCTGAGGCCCCATCCACCCGACGCCCGGAGACGCTCGACCGGGTCGTGATCCGCTTCGCCGGCGACTCCGGCGACGGCATGCAGCTCGTCGGTGACCGCATCACCGACGTCAGCGCGGTCTTCGGCAACGACCTCGCGACCTTCCCCAACTACCCGGCCGAGATACGCGCCCCCGCGGGCACGATCGCAGGCGTCTCGTCGTTCCAGGTCCACTTCGCCGACTTCGACATTCTCACGCCTGGCGACGTGCCCAACCTGCTCGTCGCAATGAACCCCGCCGCGCTCAAGGCCAACCTCGGCGACGTACCCCCGGGCGCGTCGATCATCGCCAACGTCGACTCGTTCGAGACGCGCAACCTCGAGAAGGCGGGCTACGCCGCCAACCCGATCGAAGACGGCACGCTCGCGCCGTACCGCGTCTACGCGGTGCCGATGACGTCGATGACGCTCGAAGCCGCCAAGGACGTCGGCGCCAAGCCGCGCGACGCGGAGCGGTCGAAGAACTTCTTCGCTCTCGGGCTGATCTCGTGGATGTACACCCGGCCGGTCGAGCCCACGATCGAGTGGATCGAGAAGCGATTCGGGTCGAGCCCGGTCGTGCGCGACGCCAACATGGCCGCGTTCAAAGCCGGCTACCACTTCGGCGAGACGGCCGAGCTGTTCGACCATCCCTTCGAGATCCATCCCGCGCAGCTCGCGCCGGGCCGCTACCGCAACATCACCGGCAGCTTCGCGCTCGCGTACGGGCTGATCGCAGCGGCGCAGCAGGCGCAGCTGCCGATCGTCTACGCGTCGTACCCGATCACGCCGGCGTCCGACATCCTGCACGAGCTCTCGAAGCACAAGAACTTCGGTGTGCGCACCGCGCAGGCCGAAGACGAGATCGCCGCGATCGGGATGGCACTGGGGGCCGCGTTCGCGGGCCAGCTCGGCATCACCGCCACGTCGGGTCCGGGTGTCGACCTCAAGGCCGAGACCCTGGGCCTGGCGGTCAGCCTCGAGCTGCCGCTCGTCCTCGTCGACGTGCAGCGCGGCGGCCCCTCCACCGGGCTGCCCACCAAGACCGAGCAGTCCGACCTGCTGCTGGCGATGTACGGCCGCCACGGCGAAGCGCCGCTCCCGGTGTTGGCGGCGCCGTCACCGAGCCGGTGCTTCGACACCGCCTTCGAAGCGGTGCGCATCGCGGTGAAGTACCGCACACCCGTGATCCTGCTGTCCGACGGCTATCTCGCCAACGGTGCCGAGCCGTGGCTGTTTCCCGACGCCGACGACCTTCCCGACATCGCAACGCCGTTCGCGACCGAGCCCAACCACGACCGCGAGTTCTGGCCCTACCTGCGCGACCCCGAGACGCTCGCGCGGCCGTGGGCGATCCCGGGCACGCCCGGGCTGATGCATCGCATCGGCGGCCTCGAGAAGGCCGACGGCACCGGCAACGTCGAGTACGACCCCGCCAACCACGACGCCATGTGCCGCATCCGGGCCGCGAAGGTCGCCGGCATCGCCGACGACGTTCCGCCGCTCGAGGTCGACGACCCCGACGGCGACGCCTCGGTGCTCGTCGTGGGGTGGGGGAGCACGTGGGGGCAGATCAAGGCCGCGCTCCGGCGGGTGCGCGGCGCGGGCAAGCAGGTCGCGCACGTCCACCTCATGCATCTCAACCCGTTCCCGTCGAACCTCGGAGAGGTGCTGGCGGGCTACGAGCACGTCCTCGTGCCCGAGATCAACCTCGGGCAGCTGTCACGGTTGCTGCGGGCCGAGTACCTCGTCGACGCCGTCGGCCTCAACCAGGTCAAGGGGATCCCGTTCAAGGCGACCGAGATCGAAGCGAAGATCCTGGAGATGATCGACCGATGAGCCCGGAAGAGACCGCCACGCTGAGCCGGAAAGACTTCCAATCCGACCAGGAGGTGCGGTGGTGCCCGGGCTGCGGCGACTACTCGGTACTCACCGCGGTGCAGCTGCTCATGCCCGATCTCGGGGTGAAGCCCGAGGAGCTCGTGTTCGTGTCGGGCATCGGCTGCTCGAGCCGGTTCCCGTACTACATGAACACCTACGGCATCCACAGCATCCACGGGCGAGCACCTGCGCTCGCGACGGGGATCGCATTGGCGCGACCCGACCTCGACGTGTGGGTGATCACCGGTGACGGCGACGGCCTCTCCATCGGCGGCAACCACCTGATCCACGCGCTCCGGCGCAACGTGAACCTCACCATCCTGCTGTTCAACAACCAGATCTACGGCCTCACCAAGGGCCAATACTCGCCTACCAGCGGGGTGGGGAAGCTGACGAAGTCGTCGCCGTTCGGGTCGCTCGACTACCCGTTCAACCCCGTGTCGGTCGCCATCGGCGCGGAGGCGACGTTCGTCGCCCGTACCCACGACATGGACCGCAAGCACATGCAGGAGACGTTCCGGCGCGCCCACGAGCACCGGGGCAGCGCGTTCGTCGAGATCTACCAGAACTGCAATGTCTTCAACGACGGCGCGTTCGAGGAGATCCTGGCGAAGGACAAGCGGCCCGAGATGCTGATCGACCTTCGTCACGGCCAGCCCGTGCGCTTCGGGCCCGACGGGGAGCACGGCGTGGTACTCAACGAGTTCGGCGAGGCCAAGGTGGTCGACGTCGCCGACGTGGGCGAGGACGCGCTCCTGGTCCACGACGAGACCCGTCCCGACCCGACGCTCGCGTTCGCGCTCTCACGCCTGGCCGACCAGCCGACCACGCCTACGCCGGTCGGCGTGTTCCGCAACGTCGAGCGCCCGGTCTACGAGGAGCTCGTGAGCCAGCAGCTGGCGTCGGCCCAGGAGCGCTCCGGGCCGGGCGACCTGCGCGCGCTGATCGAGTCGGGCAGCGTCTGGGACGTCGGCTAGCCGCCGTCCAAGCGGCGAAAGACCATGCCGGTCCGCGGCTTGGGATGGAAGAAGGTCGTCTTCTGCGGCATGCGCACACCGGCGAATGCCGCTGCCCGAATCTGGGGCACGGTGACCGGTCGGAGCAGCACCGCCGCCTCGGCTGCTCCCTTCTCGACGATCCCGGCCGCGACCGCGGCGTCGCTCCGGTAGCCGACCTCGGTGGCCGCGGGCAGGCGCGGCAGGATCCCCGCCTCGAACACCGTGGCGTCCACCGCGCGCAGCTGGGGCTCGACGCCGCCGAGGGCGGGCGCGAGCGCGTCGGCTCGGGGCGTGAGCAGCGCAAGACGACCGCGCTCGGCGAGGCCGAGCCCGCCGGTCGACGCCATCCGAGCCCGTAACAGGGCGACACCCTCGGGCGTGTTGAACCCCATGCCCACGATCTCGAATGCGGGCGCCAGGGCATCACGGAGATCGATCTCCGAGATGCCGGTGAGCAGCCGGTGGATCGCCCGCACGCAGAGCTCCGCCTCGCTGAGCTCGACGACGAACGCCATGATCCGGCCCGCGCCGGGATCGACCTCTCCTGTGTCGGCGCGCTGGTCGCGGTAGGCGCAGGCGGTCTCGAACCGGTGGTGGCCGTCGGCGATCATCAGCGGCGCCGCACCCACGGCCGCGGCGATGCGGGCCGCGTCACCCTCGAGCGCCCGGAGACGATGGCGGACACCGTCGGCGTCGACGCACGCTGCCAGCGACGCGCCCGGCTCGGCCTCGAGGAGGTCGGTGAGCCCCGAGGCCAGCGAGAGGCACCAGATCGGATCGAGGTTGGCGCGCGTCGCGCGCAAGAGCGCAAGCCGGTCGCTCTTCGCCTTCGGCGAAGTGCGCTCGTGGGGCATGACGGTGCCGGTTCCGGGAGCCGCCGGCAGCCCGAGCGCGCCGATCACACCGCGGGTGCGGCGGGGGCGGCCGTCCTCGTCCTCGAACTCCATGACGTAGAGGTAGAAGCGCTCTTCCGCGTCGGCCGTGAGCACGCCCTCGGCCTGCCACGACGCCAGCGTGTCAGCCGCCACCCGGTATCGGTCCCGGCCGGAGGCGTCGCGCGGCAGGATCAGGTGGACGGCGTTGTGAGGGTCCGCAGCTTCGAGGCGGGCACGGTCGACCTCGTCGATGACGTCGTAGGGTGGAGCCGCGACCGCACCGACGTCGGCCGAGGGCCCGGTCGAACCCGTCAGCCGGGCGGCGTCGTAGCGGATCCCGGCAAAGGGAAGGAACTCCGGCACGGGCGCGTTCGCTTTCGTGAGGGGGTGCGATTCTCGCATGACTGAGAGCATCCAGTCGGCCTACGAGGCCTATCAGGAGGGCAGCCGGCTTCTCGAGTCGGCAAACGCGCACGCCGCCGTCGTCGTGCTGGAGCGCGCCCGCGCCCTCGAGCCCGACAAGGGGTCGATCCGCGAGACCCTGGCCCGGGCCTACTTCCGCACGGGCCGGTTCGTCGCCGCCGGCGCCGAGTTCGCCCGCGCCGTCGAGCTCGATCCCGTGAACGACTACGCCCTCTTCGGTCTCGGGTTGTGCCGGTTGCGCCAGGGCGACCGCACCGGTGCCCGGCGGCACCTCAAGCTGGCCGTGGCCATGCGCCCCGAGATGGACGCCTACCGAGACGCGCTCTCGGCGGCCGAGTGACGCTCGACCGCCCGGTCGTCTGCTGCGACCTCGACGGCGTCATCTGGCGCGGGGAGGAGCCGATCGTCGGTTCGGCGGACGCGGTGGCGAGTCTCCGAGCCGCGGGCTTCCGGCTGGGGTTCGTCTCGAACAACTCCAGTCAGCCTGTCGACGAGGTCGTGGAGAAGATGGAGCGCGTCGGTGTTCCCGCATCCCCCGACGACGTGATCACCAGCGCGCTCGCGGCCGCGTCGCTCCTCGCCGCGACGCTCGCGCCGGGTGCGCCCGTCCTCGCTTGTGCCGGCCCGGGCGTGGTCGAAGCGCTCGACCAGGTCGGGTTGCGGGTCGTCGACCGCCCGCCCGCGGATGCCGTGGTGGTGGGCTTTCACCGGCACTTCGACTTCGACGAGCTCGACCGGGCCTCCACCGCGGTGCGTGACGGTGCCCGATTCGTTGCCACCAACCTCGACGCCACGTATCCGGTTCCGGGAGGCATGCTGCCGGGCTCGGGCGCGATCACGGCCGCGGTCGCGACCGCGTCGGGACGGACGCCGGAGGTCGCCGGGAAGCCCGAGGCTCCGACCGTCGCCCTGGTGCGCGAGCGATTCGGTACCAGCGGCATCGTCGTCGGCGATCGTCCGTCGTCCGACGGCGCCCTCGCAGCCGCGCTGGGATGGCCGTTCGCGCTGGTGCTGTCGGGTGTCGCCGGTTGGACGGCGCCGCCCGGTGGTGAAGCAGTGCCCGATCCGCCGCCCCCGTTCGTCGCCGACGACCTGGGTGCGCTCGCGCCCCAGCTCGTTGCGACCGCGCCGAGGAGCTAGTAGCTGCTCTCGAGTCGCGCCTCAGGCGGGCGCGGCGGCCCGATCACACGTTTCAGGCCGAGCCCGAGCAGTACGCCGGCCGCGAATCCACCCACGTGCGCGACCCACGCCACGCCCTCGTTGGGGTTGGTCAGGAACTGGAGCCCGAACCAGATGCCGAGTACCAACCCCGCCGGCAGGTAGACGACGAAGAAGAGGAGGAGAGGGACGACGGTGAGGACGCGGGCGCGGGGCCACAAGACCAGGTACGCGCCCATCACTCCGGCGATCGCGCCCGACGCTCCGATGACCGGAATGGTCGATCCGGGATCAGTGAGGAAATGGGCGCCCATGGCTGCGATGCCCACCACGGCGTAGAAGCTCACGAACAGCACCCGACCGATGTGGTCCTCGACGTTGTTGCCGAAGATCCACAGGAACAGCATGTTCCCCGCGAGGTGCAGCAACGAGCCGTGCAGGAACATCGAGGTGAGCACGGCGAGCCACACGTTCTTGCGCGGGAAGAACTCCGGGCTGTCGGACACGGTTGCGTCGCAATCGCCGGTGCGGTTCTCGCCGACGGTCAGAGGGTGATCTTGACGCAACTCGCACGGTATCGCCGCGTACTCGTACGTGAACCGGGTCTCGTCCACGCCGCCGTGCGGCTGCACGAACAGGTAGACGACGACATTGATCGCGATCAGGAGCACCGTGACGATGGCGAAACGGTTCGTCGGGTTGTCGTCGCGCAGCGGGATCACCATCTGTGGCGCGACCCTAGTGAGCCGGTCGAGCGGGAGGTCGCGGGTAGCCTGACGACCATGGCTGAAGCACCCGACTGGAGTGACTGGCGACAGCTGCTCGAAACGGGCAAGCAGTTCACGGCCATGACCCGGAGCGAGGCCCAGCAGCGCGCCCAGGAGCTCGTGCGCGAGGGGCAGCTCGCCCAGGAGCGGATGCAGTCGTTCGTCGACGATCTGGTGCGGACCAGCCGCACGCGCGCCGACGAGCTCGTGGAGATCGTCCGCAAGGAGATCCAGCGCCAACTCGAGGCCCTCGGTGTCACGCCGCGCGGCAAGCGGGCGAAGAAGGCGACCAAGAAGAAGGCGACCAAGAAGAAGTCGGCGAAGACCGCCACGGCCGGGACGAAGAAAGCGGCGACGAGGAAGAAGGCCGCTGCCCGGAAGTCGTCCGGCTCCCGCTGAGCGCCGATGCGCCGGCGACTCGATGCCGAGCTCGTCCGGCGCGGTCTGGTCGTGAGCCGCTCGCGAGCGGCGGAGGCCATTCGCGCCGGCCGCGTCCTCGTCGGTGGTGCTCCGGCGTCGACGCCCGCACGCCAGGTCGCGACCGACGAAGCGATCTCGGTCAACGAGCCGCCGGCCCGGTTCGTGTCGCGCGGAGGCGAGAAGCTGGCTGCCGCACTCGACCGGTTTCGTCTCGACGTGACGGGGTGTCGTGCTCTCGACGCCGGCGCCTCGACGGGCGGCTTCACCGACTGCCTCCTGCAGGCGGGCGCCGCCCATGTCTTCGCGGTCGACGTGGGGCGCGGCCAGCTGGCGTGGAGGTTGCGTCGGGACGAGCGGGTCACGGTCCTGGAGCGCACCAACGTACGCACACTCGAGCCGGTCACCCTCGACGGTCCGGTCGACTTCGTCACCGCCGACCTGTCGTTCATCTCGCTGCTGGCGGTAGCGCCCGCGCTGGCGCGCTGTGCCGGTCCCGACGCCGAAGTCGTGCTGCTCGTGAAACCCCAGTTCGAGGCGGGCCGAACCCTCGTCGGCAAGGGCGGCATCGTGCGGGATGCCGGGGTGCACCGACGCGTACTGCGGGACGTGACGACGGGGCTCGCCACCGCCGGTCTCATCGCGGTACAGCTGATGCCGTCCCCCCGCCGGGGTGCGCGCGGCAACGTGGAGTTCCTCGTGCACTGCCGGCACGGTCGTAGCTCCGCCCTCGCCGGCGCCGCGCTCGAGCGGGCCATCGCCGAGGCGCACGGAGGCGAGGTATGAGCCGTCCGAAGCTGGAGGCGGTCGGGCTCGTCGCCCATCGTGACCGCCCCCGAGCGCGGGCGCTCGCCGCCCACGCCGCCGAGTGGCTCCACGAGCGCGGTGTCGTCGTACGCGTACCGGCGGCCGAGGCCGACGCCGTGGGCCTGGGTCCGCTGGCGAGCGGCGACGGCGACGGCTTCGCCGCCGGGCTGGATGTCGTGATCTCGTTGGGCGGTGACGGGACGATGCTGCGCACTCTCGACATGGTCTTCGAGAGCGGGGCCGCGGTCCTCGGTGTGAACGTCGGTCACATGGGCTATCTGACCGAGGTCGAGCCGGCCGAGCTCGACGACCGCCTCGAGCGCCTGCTCGCCGGCGACTACGACATCGTCGAGCGAATGGTGCTCGAGGTCGAGGTCACGTCGGCGGGGCCCGCCGGCGGCCGGTGGTGGGCCCTGAACGAGGCCGTACTCGAGAAGGTCCGCACCGGGCGCATGGCGCGCCTGGCCGTCGACATCAACGGCACCCCCTTCACCACCTACGCCGCTGACGGCGTGATCGTCGCGAGCCCGACGGGATCGACCGCGTACTCGTTCTCGGCTCGCGGGCCTATTGTCTCGCCCCGGCTCCGGTGCCTGCTGCTCACACCGGTGTCTCCGCACATGCTCTTCGACCGTTCGCTCGTGCTCGGGGCCGACGAGGAGCTCCGGCTCCGGGTGGAAGACGAGCGCAGCGTCATCCTCACCCTCGACGGACAGGTGCTCGGCGAGCTCGACGCCGGCGACCTGGTCGCGTGCACCGGCGGTCGCCGCCCCGCGCGCGTGGTGACCTTCGGCGAGCGTGACTTCCACCAGATCCTGAAGGCCAAGTTCGGCCTCGCCGACCGCTAGGGCGTCGCGTGCTGGTCGAGCTGCGGGTGACCGAACTCGGGATCGTCGCCGATCTCACGCTCGTGCTCGGCCCCGGCGTCACCGCGATCACGGGCGAGACCGGCGCCGGGAAGACGTTGCTCGTCGAGGCGCTCGACCTGCTCCTCGGGGGTCGTGCCGACACCGGGCTCGTGCGTGACGGTGCCACCGAGGCCCGGGTCGAGGGACGCTTCGTCGACGATGCGACCGGTGGGGAGACCGTCCTGGCTCGCACGGTGCCCGTCGACGGCCGCAGCCGGGCGTACATCGACGGGCGGCTGGCGACGGTCGGGGAGCTCGCCGAGCGGGGTGCGGCGCTCGTGGACCTTCATGGTCAGAGTGCCCACCAGTCGCTCCTGGCGCCGGTGGTGCAGCGGGACGCGCTCGACCGGTTCGCGGGAGCCCCGGCGGTGGACGCGCTCGCGACCTATCGCACAGCGCGTCGTGAGGAAAGCCGCCTCGACGAGGAGCTGGCGGCGTTGGGCGGCGACGACCGTGCACGGGCGCGGGAGCTCGATCTCCTGCGATTCCAACTCACCGAGATCGAGGCGGCTCGGCTCTCCGA
>JBOGFJ010000006.1:0-12656 GCA_050743385.1 Acidimicrobiia bacterium | reverse complement strand
TCGCTCCGACAGCCCTCGACCAGCAGGACCGTCTGGGCCTCCTCGCGGGCCAGAACGACGGCTTCCCGAACGGTCGGCGGCTCGTCGACGACGTGTACGACGTCGAGCTGCGGGCTTTGGCCGGCGGCACGCCGTTCACGCCCGAGTTCGACCGGGCACCGAACAACGCCCTGACCGACGGCGTCGACGCCAACGACCTGCCGTTCCTGGGCTCGTTCCCGTACCTGGCGCCGCCCCACCAGGGCTACGACTCCAGCC
The DNA here is from genome assembly GCA_050743385.1 of Acidimicrobiia bacterium. Lineage (GTDB taxonomy): Bacteria > Actinomycetota > Acidimicrobiia > IMCC26256 > JACDBD01 > JACDBD01. Next base: position 12,398 of record JBOGFJ010000006.1, on the reverse strand, counting down.
TGTAGCCCCTGGGTGAGGGGGAGGGGCAAAGGGGTCCCTCCCCCTCACCACTTGATCGTCACGAGGAGAGGGCATGACCGCCACGACCACGGAGGGGCCGGGAACGACACGCCCGATCGGGCGCGGCGGCGTGGGCCGCACCGGGCTCCTGGTGTTCCTCGCGATCACACTCGGCGTCGCGGCCGGCCGCATCATCACCTACGACCGGTCGAGCGCCGCTCGCAACGCCGATCCATCGGGCGGTGACTCTCCGACAGAGCAGGTCGAGCGCCTGGAAGCCGTGGTGCGCGAGAACCCGCGTGACGTGGCCCAGCTCCGGGCCCTCGGTGCCGCCTATGTGCAGAGCGTTGCCGCCGGCGGTGACGTCGCCCTCTACAACAAGGCGGAGGACGTGCTCGCGCGCGCCGAGGAGCTCGGCCCCGGCGACCCCCGCACGACCGTCACGCAGGGCTACCTTGCCCTCGCGCGTCACGACTTCGGGCGTGCCCACGACCTTGGGATCGCGGCGGTGACCGCCGATCCGTTCCACGCCGACGCGCTGGCCGTGACGGTCGACGCCGAGGTGGAGCTCGGTCTCTACGACGACGCGACGCGACACCTCCAGCAGTTGCTCGACGTGCGACCCGGTCTCGCTGCTTATTCACGGCTCTCGTACCTGCGCGAGCTCCACGGCGACCTGGGCGGCGCCCGCGAGGCCTTCGCCCAGGCCGAGGCAGCAGGCAGCAGCCGCTACGACCTTGCCAGCATCGCGGTGCTGCGGGGCAAGCTGGCCGTCAACCACGCCGATCTCGACGAGGCCGACGCCCACTTCACCCGCGCACGCGGCTACGTCGACGAGCCCGCGGGCGTGGAAGCCGGTGAGGCACGCCTGCGTGCCGCACGGGGCGACCGAGCCGGTGCCATCGCCATCCTGCAGATCGCCATCGCCGAGCGGCCCTCCGCCGAGGTCGCGATCCTGCTCGGCGACCTCCTTCGGCTCGCAGGTCGAGCCCCCGCCGCCGAACTCGCCGACGACGTCGTGCGAGAGCTCGCATCAGAGGAACGAGCCGCCGGTGCGGACGTGAACATGGAGCTCGCGCTGTTCGAGGCCGACCGCGGCGACCCGACCCGAGCCCTGGAGCTCGCCGAGCGCGCTCATGCGGTCAAGCCGGACAACGTCAACGCCAACATCACGATGGCCTGGGCCCTGCGCGCGAACGGGCGCGCGTCAGAAGCGCTCGGCTACGTCGACCAGGCGCTGCGGCTCGGTACTCCCGACGCGCTCCTGCGCTTCCGGGCGGCCGCCGTGCTCGCCGACGCCGGCCAGACCGACCGGGCCGCCGCCGAGCTTCGAACCGCCTTCGACGTGAACCCCTCGTTCTCCTTCGGCTACCTGCAGGAGGCCGAGGCTCTCGCCGCCCGCCTCGGCGTCGAGGTCTAGCGCGGCTGCCCGAACCGGTAGCCCACCGAGCGCACCGTCTGGATGAGCGGCGCGTGCTCCTCGCCGAGCTTGGCCCGCAATCGCCGCACGTGGACGTCGACCGTGCGGGCACCGCCGTAGTACTCGTAACCCCAGACGCGCGAGAGCAGCTGCTCACGGGTGAACACCTTGCCCGGGTGGGTGGTGAAGAACTTCAGCAGCTCGTACTCCATGTAGGTGAGGTCGAGCGGCTTGTCGGAGATCGAGGCCTGGTAGGTCTCGAGGTTGAGGGCGAGGTCGCCGTACTCCACCACCTCCGGTCGTGTGCCCCGCCCGGTGCGCCAGTAGAGGTGGCGGAGCCGCGCTTCGAGCTCACGGGGATGGAACGGCGAGAGGCAGAAGTCGTCGAACAGGTCTTCGCGCAGCTCGAGGTCGCCGAGCTCGGCGCCCGACACGAGCAGCAGGATCGGTTCGAGGGGCGCATCGCGCTTGCGCATTGCCCGACAGATCCCGAACGCGCCCTCCGGATCTTCGTCGGCGCACACCACCGCGCCGGCCCAGCCGTCGGGCGGCTCGTGCTGGGCCGCAACCGACGCGTTCGCGACCGCCTTCCAGCGGTAGCCGGCAAGGTCGAGCGTCTGTGCGAGCAGTGGCGGCGGCGGGTCGGGAAACACCAGCACCGGCTCCATCACATCTCGCTCGCTCGCTGCGGGCGGGGCCATCTCCCCACGGGGAGGCCCGCCCGCGAACGCTCGCTCGCTGGGCGAGCTCCCTGCGCTCGCTCCGCTCGCTCCGGTCGCCGCGCTCAAAGTGACCCCAGGTAGCGATCGAGCTCCCACGGTGTCACCTGCGCCTTGTAGTCGACCCACTCCCGCCGCTTGTTGCGCACGAAGTGCTCGAAGACGTGCTCGCCGAGCGCGTCGGCGACCAGCTCCGAGCCCTCCATCAGGTCGACGGCGTCGGCGAGCGAGCTCGGCAGCGCGCCGATGCCCTCGGCGGCACGCTCCTCGGGCGTCATCTCGAAGATGTTGTTGGTGGCCTCGGGCGGCAGCTCGTAGCCCTCGTCGACGCCCTTGAGCCCGGCGGCGAGGATGACGCTGAAGGCCAGGTACGGGTTGCAGGCGGGGTCGGGGGAGCGGAACTCGATGCGGGTCGACGACTCCTTCCCCTTCTTCGCCGGTGGGAGCCGTACCAGGGCGGTGCGGTTGTTGCGCGCCCAGCACACGTACACCGGCGCCTCGTACCCGACGATCGGGGCCACCTGCCCCGGGAGCTGGGCCATCCCGAGACGCTTGTACGAGTTGACCCACTGGTTCGTGACCGCGGTGATCTCCGGTGCGTGCCGCAACAGTCCGGCGATGAAGCACTTGCCGACCTTCGAGAGGCCGTGATCGTCGCCGGGCTCGTAGAACGCGTTGACGTCACCCTCGAACAGCGACAGGTGGGTGTGCATCCCCGACCCGAACGCATCGGGGATGGGCTTTGGCATGAACGTGGCGTAGCAGCCGAGGTCTTGGGCGACTTCCTTGACGACCAGCCGGAACGTCATGACGTTGTCGGCCATCGTGAGCGCGTCGGTGTAGCGCAGGTCGATCTCGTGCTGGCTGGGCCCGAGCTCGTGAAAGCTGTACTCGACCGGGATCCCCATGGCCTCGAGCGTGACGATCGTGCGCTTGCGCAACTCGCTCACCATGTCGAGCTGCGTCAGATCGAAGTAGCTCGCCCGGTCGAGCGGCTCGGGCGCCTCGCTCGACTTGAAGTAATAGAACTCCATCTCGGGCCCGGCGTAGAAGGTGAAGCCCTTCTCCCGGGCGCGCTCGAGGTTGCGCTTGAGCACGAATCGGGGATCGCCGTCGAAAGGCTCGTTGTCGATGTGGTGGATGTCGCAGAAGATGCGCGCCGCGGGGGCATCGTCACCCCGCCACGGCACGATCTCGAACGTGTTGGGGTCGGGCCGGGCGAGCATGTCCGCCTCCTGCACCCGGGTGTAGCCCTCGATCGCCGACCCGTCGAAGGTCATGCCCTCCTCGAGCGCGACCTCGAGCTCGGCCGGGGTGATGGCGAAGCTCTTGAGCGAGCCGACCACGTCGGTGAACCACAGGCGTACGAAGCGCACGCCCCGCTCCTCGACCGTCCGCAGCACGTAGTCGAGCTGGCGTTCCATCAAACGGCTCCCTGGCTCGGCGTCGGGATACCCGACGCCGCCCTTCGGGTCGCTCGTCCGCACATGCACACAAGTCTGCCAGCCCCGAGCGGCGATGCCCCCGCTTCGGGCGGCCGTGTAACAGAGCGTTCACGGGGGCGCAACGGTCGAGAAACGGGCGACTGGGAGCGTGCGCCCGACGGTCCCGGCGGCCATTGGCCGCGCCGAGGTGCAGCAGATACGTTGCGCCGGATCTCGGCGGGACGACGAGCAGGGAGGCGACGTGGAGCAACGGACACCGGGCGACGTGCTCAAGCTGGCCCAGGACGAGGGGGCCGAGGTCGTCGACCTCCGCTTCTGCGACCTGCCCGGCCTGATGCAGCACTTCTCGATGCCGATCCACGAGATCACGGAGGAGGGCTTCGAGGAGGGCTACGGCTTCGACGGCTCGTCGATCCGAGGCTTCCAGGAGATCCAGGAGTCGGACATGCTCCTCATGCCCGACCCCAATACCGCCGTCATCGACCCCTTCCGCCAGCACACGACCCTCAACCTCAACTGCTTCGTGCAGGACCCGGTCACGGGCGAGCCCTACTCCCGTGACCCTCGCTACGTCGCGAAGAAAGCCGAGGACTACGTCAAGGGCACCGGCCTCGCCGACACGGTGTACTTCGGTCCGGAGGCGGAGTTCTACATCTTCGACTCGGTGCGTTTCGACCAGAACCAGTACTCGGCCTACCACTACGTGGAGTCGGTCGAGGGGATATGGAACTCGGGCGCCGAGTTCGAGCCCGACGGCGAGCTCAACAAGGGCTACAAGCCGAGGTACAAGGAGGGGTACTTCCCGGTGCCCCCGATGGACCACTTCCAGGACCTGCGCGCCGAGATGGTCATCGAGCTCGAACGGCTCGGCGTCGACATCGAGGTGCAGCACCACGAAGTCGGCACCGCCGGACAGGCCGAGATCGACATGCGTTTCGACACGCTGCTGACGATGGCCGACAAGCTCATGCTCTACAAGTACGTGATCAAGAACGTCGCCCGCCGCGCCGGCTACACGGTCACCTTCATGCCCAAGCCGATCTTCGAAGACAACGGCTCGGGCATGCACTGCCACCAGTCGCTGTGGAAGGGCGGCGAGCCGCTGTTCTTCGACGAGAAGGGGTACGCCGGTCTGTCCGACATGGCCCGGTGGTACATCGGCGGTCTGCTCAAGCACGCGGCGGCGATCCTGGCGTTCGCGGCGCCGACGACGAACTCGTACAAGCGGCTCGTGCCGGGCTACGAGGCACCGGTGAACCTCGTGTACTCGCAGCGCAACCGCTCCGCCGCGGTGCGCATCCCGCTCTACTCGAAGAGCCCGAAGGCGAAGCGGCTCGAGTTCCGCTGCCCCGACCCGTCGTGCAACCCGTACCTCGCGTTCGCGGCGATGCTGATGGCAGGCCTCGACGGCGTGCAGAACCGGATCGAACCGCCCGACCCCGTCGACAAGGACCTCTACGACCTCGCGCCGGAGGCACTCGCGGCGGTGCCGCAGGTGCCGGGCTCACTCGACGAGAGCCTCGCCGCGCTCGAGGCCGACCACGAGTTCCTGCTGACCGGAGGCGTCTTCACCCAGGACGTGGTCGACACCTGGGTCGCATACAAGCGGGAGAACGAGATCGACGCCGTGCGCCTGCGCCCGCATCCGTGGGAGTTCTACCTCTACTACGACATCTAGGGCGTCCCGGACTTCCTCCGTCGCTTCCCCGCGGCGTTTTGCAGGCCGAGATGGCCGTGATCGCGCTCTGAACCGGCGTTTTCACGACCGTCTCGGCCTTCCGAAAGAAGGAGCGCGGGGATGCGACGGCTGTTCACGCTCGAGGAGGCGGGTGAGCTCGGCCTCACACGCTCCTCCCTCCGGTGGGGCGAGCGGCGCGGACGATGGCGCAGGATCGACTACGCCGTGTATGCCGAGGGCGCGGACGAGCCGGACGCGCTCGATGCAGCGCGCGCCCGGGTACTCGCGTCGGGCGGCGTTGCGAGCGGTCGGCTGGCGGCGCTGCTGCACGGGCTCGACGCGGTAGTCGAACCTGACGACAGGCCGCTCCGTCAGCGCGTGCTTCCTCCCGAGCGCATCGTCGTCGTCGACGGCCTGCGATGCACCGACGGCTTCCAGACACTGGTCGACCTGGCCGCCGACCTCGACGACCTCCGCTGGGAGCAGGCGCTCGAGTCCGCACTGCGCAAACGGCTGACATCGATCGCGGAGATCGACAAAGCGCTCTCCCCGCTCGGCCGGGCGCGGACGCCAGGCGTGCGGCGAACGCGTCGCGTCCTCGCGGTTCGTGGACTCGGTCCTCCCACGGAGAGCCTGCTCGAGACGCTCATGGTCCAGCTCGCCCGTACGGTCGACCGCTTGCCCGAGCCGACGCGCCAGCAGGAGGTCGTCGACCGCCATGGATCGTTCGTCGCCCGGGTGGATCTCTCATGGCCCGAGCTCGGGTTGTTCCTGGAGCTCGACGGGCAACACCACGAAGCCCAGCCGGTCTACGACGCCCGCCGCGAGACGGCGGTGGTGGCAGCGACAGGATGGCTACCGGGCCGATTCACTTGGCACGAAGTGGTCCGCGTTCCGAGGACCACCGGGCGCCGTCTCGCTGCGCTTGCCGAACACGCTCGCCGCCGACCTCTCGCGCCCGACATCGCCGTCTGAACGCGTGGGTGGTTGCGAACCTCGTCGTCGCCGCCGGCGGGGGCGGCGGGGGGCGGCCCGCTTCACCGGCTGATCTCGTACCGCCGCCTCGCTCGGAGCCGTCGTCGGAGGCGAGCGCGCACCGGTCGACGCGGCTGTGCCGATAGCCTTTCCCGGGTCATGCGGTCGATTCAGCGGGTGCGCCTCGCCTTCGTGCTCGTCGCGGCCCTCGGGTTGCTCGGGCTCTCGGCGTGCGCCGACCCGAAGAAGACGCCCACCTACGTCTGCGACGCGGGTGTCAGCGCAGCTGCCGAGCCTGCGCAAGCGGCGTCGGCACCCCCCGACGCCCCACTGGCAGTGTCGGAGGCCGGGGAAGAGGCCAAGGCCGCGGTCGCCGAGGCGGAGGTCCTGACTCCTGATGGGCGCGTGCCCCTCGTGACGGTCGAGGAGACGCCGTCCGGGCCCGAGGTCACCTCGACTCCGGTCGCCAACGAGGCCGAGGCGGAAGCCGTCGCCGAGGCGGCCGCCGCCGACGGTGATCTCGTCGTGGTGGAGCCCGATTCGGTCGTCAGCGCCGAGGCGATGCCGCCCGATGACGAGTTCTTCGAACCCGAGCAGTACGCCTTCGACCTGATCGACTACGTCGGTACGTGGGACGACGCCTACTCCGGCCCCCGGTCGGGAGCGGGGCAGACGGTGGCTGTGCTCGACACCGGTGTGCAGGCGAGCCACCCCGACCTCGATGACGGTCGAGTGCTTGCCGGCGCGGCCTTCGGGCAACCGGGCGCCGCGACCGAAGATCCCCATGGGCACGGAACGCGCATCGCCGGCATCGTCGCCGCGGAGACCGACAACATGATGGAGGGCATCGCGGGGGCGGCGCCTGCTGCGGACATCCTGCCGGTGAAGGTGCTCGACGCCAACGGCAAGGGCTTCTCGTCCCATGTCGCCGACGGTCTCAAGTGGGCAGCGGAAAACGGTGCGACGATCATCAATCTCAGCCTCGGCGGACCGACTCCCTCCGACGCCGTGCTCTTCATGGTGCGGTACGCGGTCTCCAGCAAGGGTGTCCCCGTGATCTCCTCGTCGGGCAACTCCGGCAAATGCGGCGCGCCCGCATTCCCGGCGGCGTACTCGGAGGTGGTGGCAGTCGGCTCGACTGACCAGACCAACCAGTGGGCGTCGTTCTCCACGACCGGGCCCTACGTCGACCTGGTCGCACCCGGAGTCGCGATCAGGTCGACGCTGAACAACGGCGCATACGGCGACTCGACCGGGACGTCGTTCTCGACGCCGTACGTGGCCGCGGCCGCCGCCATCGTGCGCGCCACCCATCCGGGGTTCGACGCCAACCAGGTGATCTTCCGCCTCGTCACCACGGCCAACGACCTCGGCCCCCCCGGGTGGGACCCGCATTTCGGCTTCGGCATCGTCAACATGCCGGCGGCGGCCGCCTGATGAGCGGCCGAATTCGCCTCAACTCGGGCCCCCTCTCCGGCCGATACACCTAGGGATGTCTCCCCGCCGCCGGGTCGGCCGGCATCTGCCGGTCGCCGCCCTGGTCGTAGCCGCCTTCGGGCTCACGGCGTGCCTCGGCGCACCCCCGCCCCCACCGCCTGCGCCGCAACCTCCGCCGGCGCCGCCACCGCCGCCACCGCCACCTCCGCCTGCGGGCGTGACGTGTCAGGCGGTCGAGACCCTGGCGCTCGAGTCGGATTCTCCCGAGCCCGCGACGACGTACGAGGCGGTCGTCGAAGACGGCAGCGGGGGCTCGGAGTACGTGAGCTTCGAGGCGGCCGACGGTTACGAGGTGCTCGAGCAGATCGCCGAGATCGAAGCCACCGTCGGTCCCGTCACCGAGGTCGGCGAGCAGGTCGAGGTCGGGCTGCTCCAGGTGAACCCGAGCGACGACCCGCGTTACGGCGGGGTGCCCTTGGCGGGTGGCCAACAGAAGACCGGGCTCGACCAGGCGAAGTTCAACGAGGCGTGGTCGAGCGGCGAGGACGGCGCGGAAATCACCGTCGCCGTTGTCGACACTGGTGTGGACGGGAGCCACGTCGACCTCGCCGGCAACCTGCTCCCCGGTGCCGACTTCGTCTCGCCTTCTGGCGGCACCTGCGTGGACGAGTACGGCCACGGCACCCATGTCGCCGGGATCGTCGGACAGGTCGACAACGCGACCGGCGGTATCGGCGGCGCACCGGGCGTGGACATCCTTCCGGTACGCGTGATGGACGGGAACGGCTTCGGCTCCTCGGAGGATGTAGCCGCGGGCATCGACTGGGCGGTCGACCACGAAGCGGACGTGATCAACCTCAGCCTCGGCAGCTTGGGCCCCGGAACCGTGATCCCCACGGCCGTCGACAACGCGGTCGATCAAGGTGTGACCGTCATCGCTGCCGCGGGGAACTGTGGCGTCAATCCCTCGCCCCAGCAATGCGGAGGCGTACTGAACGCCAAGACGTATCCAGCAGCGCTCCCCGAGGTCATCGCGGTGGGCGCGCTGAACACGGGTCTCACCACACGGGCGTCGTTCTCGAACGACAACGACTACATCGACATCGCCGCGCCGGGAACGAACATCGATTCCACCGTGCCCGGGAGCGAGTACGACGACAAGAGCGGCACTTCTATGGCGACACCGTTCGTGAGCGCGGTCGCGGCGCTGCTCTTGCGCGACTGCCCTACCACGCTGCCGGCGGACGTTCTCATTGCGCTCCAGTCGTCAGCTACTGAGGTCGTGGGTGGCTTCGAGGATCTTCTGCTGGAGCTCGTGGACGCTGGCGCAGCCGCGGCCACGTGCTAGACGCGCCTCTCCGCTACTCCTGCCCGTAGAACACCCGCTCCACGACTTTGCGCGCCCGGCGGGTGACGCGTCGGTAGTCGTCGCGCAGGCTCGCCTGCGGGCGGTGCACGTACCCGAGCAGGCGCGCCAGCTTCTCGCCGTCGGCACCACCGGGGAGTGAATCCCCCGGGGTGCCGGTGAGCAGATAGCGGCCGTTGCGTGCGCGCTCGCAGAATCGGTACGACTCTTCGAGCGCGTCGGCGTCGGCGGCGTCGAGGAAGGCGGCGTCGTGCAGCCGCCGCAGGGCATCGACCGTCGACGCCGCTCGCACCTCGGGGTCGCCGGCGCCATACCGGAGCTGGAGCAACTGCACCGTGAACTCGACGTCCGACAACGACCCGCGCCCCAGCTTGAGATGGAACTGCGGATCGTCACCGGGTGGGATGCGCTCGCGCTCGATGCGCGCCTTCATCCGTCGCACCTCGCGCACGTCGTCGTCGCCGAACGGCGCCCGGTACACGAAGGGTTCGACGAGCTCGGCGAAGCGACGCCCGAGGTCGGCGTCGCCGGCCACCGGGCGTGCCTTGAGCAGCGACTGGAACTCCCACGTGAGTGCCCACCGCTCGTAGTAGGTGCGGTAGCCCGACAGGCTGCGCGCCAGCTGCCCCTGCTTGCCCTCGGGGCGCAGATCGGCGTCGATGCGGAACGTCTGCCCCTCGGCGGTGGTGGCGCCGATCTCGCGCATGAGCGCCTCCGCGGTGTGCTCGGCCGCGTCGAAGTCGGCGGGCGCGTCGCCGTCGTAGACGAACAGCACGTCGATGTCGGACGCGTACGAGAGCTCGGCAGAGCCGAAGCGGCCCATGCCGACCACCGCGAACGGGACGGGCGGGCCGAGCGTCACCAGCGCCGCCTCGACGCATGCCTCAGCGAGGTGCGTGAGCTCGCGTCCGGCGGTCTCGAGGTCGGCGAATCCCAGGACGTCGCGGGCGGCGATCCGCAGCAGCTCCCGGCGCTTGAACCGGCGGAGCCCCTCGCGCCGCTCCGCAGTGCCCGGTCGCCAGGTGAGCGTGCCCAACGCCTCTTCCGCGAGCTCGGTTCGGCTCTTCTCGTGTGCGAGCGCGTCGTCGTCGCCGAGCGTCTCGACGAACTCGGGCTGGCGGCGGAGCGCGTCGCCCAACACGCGTCCCGAGCCGAGGAGCCGGCAGGTGCGCTCGGCCGCGCCGGGCGAGTCGCGGAACGTCGTGGCGAGCGACGCCGACCGGGCGGGGCCCTCGGCGAGCCGGCGGAGCTGGAGCAGCCCGAGGTCGGGGTCGGGCGCCGCCGACAGCCAGCCCAACAATGCCGGCAGCAACTGCTGCATGACCTTCGAGCGACGCGTCAATCCCGCCGCGAGCTCCCGGAGCGCCGCGCGCGTCGAGGTGACGTCGAGGAACCCGAACGCCGCCAGCCGCTCTTCGGCCGCCTCGACTGGCAGCGGGCCACCGCCGACACCCGCGAGTGTCTCCAGGATCGGAGCGAAGAAGAGTCGCTCGTGCACCGACCGTACCCGTGCCTGCTGGGCGCGGTGGTCGGCGTCGAACCGCTCGAGTGCTGTCTCGCCTCCGTGATCGCGGTAGCCCAGGACGCGGGCGAGCCGGGTGCGAGCATCGTCCCCGGCGGGGAGCGTGTGTGTCTGCTGCTCGTCCCAGAGCTGGAGTCGGTGCTCCACGGTGCGCAGCGTTCGGTACGCCTCGTCGAGCACGCCGGCGTCGGCGCGCTCGATGTACCCGGCGGTCGCGAGCCCGGTCAGCGCCTCGAGCGTGTTGGCCGATCGCACCGACTCGTCGTGACGGCCGTGGACGAGCTGGAGGAGCTGCACCGCGAACTCGACGTCACGGATACCGCCGCGGCCCCGCTTGAGCTCACGATCACTCAACCCGCGCCGGGCCGTTTCGCTCTCTGCACGCGCCTTCATGGCGCGCACCTCGCGGACCGCGTCGGGATCGAGCACGTCGGGCCACACCCGCCCGGTCGCCGACTCGACGAAGCGCCGGCCGAGCTCGGCGTCGCCTGCCACCGGTCTCGCCTTGATCAGGGCCTGGAACTCCCACGTCTGCGCCCACCGGTCCCAGTAGGCCTCGTAGGAGTGGAGCGTGCGGGTGAGGGGCCCGGCGCGGCCCTCGGGTCGCAGGTCGGCGTCGGTCCGGAACACGATGCCGTCGGTGGTCGCGCCCGACATCGTGGCGACCACGTCGCGCGCCACGCGTTCGGAGGCGTCGCCGCCGGAGTCGCTGCCGTGGACGAAGAGCACGTCGACGTCGCTGGCGTAGTTGAGCTCGCGGCCGCCGAGCTTGCCCATGCCGATGACGGCCACCGGCATATCCGTGTCGACGATCGCCATCGCGGCGCGCAGGCAGACCTCGGCGAGCGCGGCCAGCTCCCGACCGACGGCGGGCAGGTCGGCGGCGCCGAGCAGGTCGCGGACGGCGACGCGCAGCAGCTCGCGACGCTTCCACCGGCGCAGCCCGGATGCGGAATGGTCGGGATGGGCATCCCACGAGCGTGCGAACGCGCCCGGGTCTCGTTCCGTCGAGAAGCCGTCGGGGTCGCGCAGCGAGTCGAGCAGCGCGATGTCACCGATCGCCGCGGTCGAGAGCGATCGTGACGCGCACGCCAGGGCGACGAGGCCGTCGCGGGCGAGGGTGCGCTCGACGAGCTCGGTCGCGAGCTCGGGATGGGCTTCGACGAGCCGCTCGAGCACGGCCCGCGCGAGGAGCGGATCGGCAGCCCGGTCGATTCCTTCGGCGACCACGGGCGCATCGAGCACGGTCACGGCCACGGGCTCAGTGTGCACCGCCCGTCCGGTGCCGGCGCGGGTCCCGGTCCCGTCCCCGTTCGACCACGTAGAGTGGCGGCGATGTGGCAGGGAGTGACGCCGAGGGTCGTGGGGAGAGCCTTGGCCGCGATCGCCGGCGGATTGGCCCTCGCGGCCGGCGGCTTCGTGCTCGGCGTGGAGCCCGCGGGAGCCGCCCCCGTCACCGAGACCTTCGACGTCGTGCCCGGCGCCACCTTCACGGTCCCGGCGGGCGTTTGCGAGCTCGCGGTCGACGCCTTCGGCGCCGAGGGCGGAGACGCCGACGACCCCGGCGGCGGCGCGGGCGGCTTGGGCGGACGGGCGACCGCGACCGTCCCAGTGATCCCGGGCGAGACCCTCTTCGTGCGCGTCGGTGGCCAAGGCGCCGCCGCCAGCGCGGGTGGCGACGGCGGGTCCAACGGCGGTGCCAGCGGTGGGACCGGCACCGCGTTCTCCGGTGGCGGTGGGGGCGGTGCTTCGGGTCTGCGGCGCGACCTCAACACCCTGGTGCTCGCCAGCGGTGGAGGCGGCGGTGGCGCGCCCGGAGCCGGCGCTGACGAGACG
>JBOGFJ010000005.1:0-6490 GCA_050743385.1 Acidimicrobiia bacterium | reverse complement strand
CGCCCGTGCTGCGCATGGAAGACACCCGGATGAACTACGGCGGCTGACCCGGAAGGGCCAGCCGCCGCATTCACTCTCTTGCGCCGCGCGTCGGCTACTGGAGCCCGTTGAGTGCGTCGAGGAACGTGTTGTAGTTGTTCTCCGCGTTGACGCACCGGTCGTCGACCGCCTGGGCCTGTCCCTCGTCCGGGATACCCGAGTTCAGGTAGTTGAGGATGAAGTCGTAGGCGGTGGTCGCGCACTCGTACAGAGTGTCGGCCGCGGTGGCGCCGGTTCCGAGTACCTCGTCGAGGGCGGCGGCGAACTCTTCGCTGCCGCCGAGGTCCTCGGCCAGAGCCGCGTTCTCGTCCTCGAGCGCCGCGATCTCCTCGTTGGCCGCCGCGATCTCGTCGTTGGCCGCGGCGAGTTCGGCTCGGACGTCCTCGACCTGGTTCTCGGCCTTCTTCTTGTCGTCGTCGGCGCTGCTCTTGCCGACGAAGCTGAAGATCCCGAACACCAGCGCCGCCACTGCCACGATCGCGACCACGACGAACGCCGGTACCGGCACCCCGCCCCCGCCGGTCTTCTTCGGCGGGCCGGGAGCCGTCGGGGCCGGCGCGGCCTGGGTGGCGGCCTCGCTCGCCGTCGCCTGGGTCGCGGGCGTCGGCTCGGTCGGCGGCGCGCCCGGCTGGGTCGGCGGCGCGGTGGGCTGGGTCGGCGACGTGCTCGGTTGGGTCGCGTCCGGCCCGCTCCCCGCCGTCTGGTCGTTCTCGGCCATCTCTCTCTGCTCCTGGTAGGTCTGTTGTCGGTCAATGGCGCGCGCATAGTGCCATAGGTTTCGGGGCGTCAGTGACAGTCCCCGGATACGCTGAGCCCGTGACCGAGGTTGCGTCGCCAGACCCGGCAGCACCGCCGCCGCCCGTAGCCCGTCGAGGCCTGGCGAGCAACTGGCTCCACGTCCTGCGCACGACGAACCCGCCCGAGGGACGGGTCGACCCCGTGTCCCGCTGGCTCGTGCTGACGCGCGCCTCGGTGCTGCCGATGACGTTCACGGCCGCGTTGGTGGCGGGGCTCCTCGCATGGTGGAACGCCGACGACGTTTCGATCGGGCTCTTCGCCCTCGCGTCGGTCGGACTGGTGCTCGCTCACGTCGCCAACAACCTCATGAACGACCTCTTCGACCTCGAGGTCGGGGCCGACTCCGCCGACTATCCCCGGGCGCTGTACGCGCCCCACCCGGTGCTGTCGGGGATGATCACGAGCCGCGGGCTGCTGGCGGCGGCGCTGGTCGTGAATCTGGCCGATCTCGCCATCCTCGTCGCGCTGTTCGTGGCGCGCGGTGCTCCGGTGGTCGCGTTCGCGCTCGGCGGCTTCCTGTTGTCGGTCGCCTACACGGCTCCACCGCTGCGGCTCAAGAAGCACGGCCTCGGCGAGCCGACCGTATTGGTGGTGTGGGGGCCGCTCATGGTCGGCGGCACGTACTACGCCGCGGTGGGGAGCATCCCTTGGGAGATCGTGCTCGCGTCCGTCCCGTACGCACTCCTCTGCACCGCCGTCCTGATGGGCAAGCACATCGACAAGCTCCCGTGGGACGAGGCTGCCGGCACCCGCACGTTGCCGGTCATCGTCGGCGAACGCGCCGGCCGCATCCTCACCCAGGCGCTGATGGCGCTCTTCTACCCGCTGGTAGCGCTGCTCGTGGCGCTCGGCACCCTGCCGATCGTGTCGCTGTTGTGCCTCCTCGCGTTGCCGAAGCTGGTGCCCGTGTGGCAGACGTTCAACCGGCCGAAGCCCGCCGAACCGCCGGCCGGGTTCCCGATCTGGCCGCTGTGGTACGCGGCGTTCGCGTTCGTGCACACCCGGCGCGCCGGAGGGTTGCTGGTGTTGGGCATGCTGGCCGGAGTGATCCTCGACTTCTGACAGAGCGAATACCGAGGGCGAGCCGAGCACAGGGGGCTGAACGATGCTCGAGAGCACGATGCAGGACGTCCCGCTCACGATCGGGATGATCCTGCGCCACGGCCAGACGGTCTATGGCGACAGTGAGGTCGTCACCTTCGAGGGTGAGTCGAGTCGGCGGGCGCGGTTCTGCGACGTGGCCGAGCGCGTCGAGCGGCTGGCGGCGGCCCTCGCCCGCCTCGGTGTCGGGCGCGGCGATCGCGTCGGCACCTTCTGCTGGAACCACCAGCAGCACCTCGAGGCGTATCTCGCCGTCCCGACCATGGGCGCGGTGCTGCACACCCTCAACATCCGCCTCTTTCCCGAGCAGCTCACCTACGTCGTCAACCACGGTGAGGACCGGGTCGTCATCGTCGACGATTCCCTCGTGCCGGTGCTCGCGAGGGTGGCCGCCGACATCAAGACCGTCGAGCGCTACATCGTCGTCGGCGGTGGTGACGCGTCCGCGCTCGAGACGGCAGCCGCCGGTGCCGAGGTGCTGCGCTACGACGAGCTGCTCGCCACCGAAGCACCCGGGTTCGCGTGGCCCGACCTCGACGAACGCACGGCGGCGGCCATGTGTTACACGAGCGGCACGACGGGCAACCCCAAGGGTGTCGTCTATTCGCATCGCTCGACGTTCCTTCACTCCGTGAGTGTCAACGCTGCCAACGCCATCGGCCTGACCGAGCACGACCGGGTCCTGCCGATCGTCCCGATGTTCCATGCCAACGCGTGGGGCCTGCCGTACGCGGCGTGGCTCGCCGGTGCCGACTTCGTGATGCCGGAGCGGTTCCTCCAAGCCGAGCCGCTCGCGCGGCTGATCGAGGCCGAGCGTCCCACCGTGGCGGGCGCGGTCCCGACCATCTGGTCCGACCTGCTCCGCTATTCCGACGAGCACCCGGTCGACCTGTCGTCGTTCCGCCTGGTGGTCTGCGGCGGCTCGGCGGTGCCGCGCAGCCTGATGGAGCGCTTCGAGGAGCGGCACGGCATGCGGATCATCCAAGGCTGGGGCATGACCGAGACCAGCCCGCTCGCCGCGCTCGCCCATCCCCCTCGGAGGGTCGAGCCCGGCACCACCGAGGAGATGGACTGGCGCGCCCGCACCGGCCGCGTGATCGGCGGGGTCGAGTTGCGCATCGTCGACGACGCCGGCGCGCCGCTGCCGTGGGACGACGACGCCGTCGGCGAGATCGAAGTACGGGGGCCGTGGGTCACCGCGGGCTACTACCACGACCCCTCGCCCGAGAAGTTCGACGACGGTTGGCTCCGAACCGGCGACGTCGGCACCGTCAACGCCAAGGGCTACATCCAGATCACCGACCGCGCCAAGGACGTCATCAAGTCGGGCGGTGAATGGATCTCGTCGGTCGAGCTCGAGAACGAGCTCATGGCGCATCCCGACGTCGTGGAGGCCAGCGTCGTCGGCGTGCCCGACCCGAAGTGGAGTGAACGGCCGCTGGCCTGCATCGTGTGCACCGAAGGGTCGAGCATCGACGCCGCCGCGCTGGCCGCGTTCCTCGAAACCAAAGTGGCGAGGTGGCAGGTGCCGGAGCGGTGGACCTTCATCGAGGAGGTGCCCAAGACGAGCGTCGGCAAGTTCGACAAGAAGGTGCTGCGGGCGCGCCACGCTGCCGGTGAGCTCGACGTCGAGGAGCTCGCCTGAGCTCTCGGGTCCGGCTCCGGTTCGCCTGCCGACGCTCCACGCCGGGTACGGCTCCGCTGCGTGTCGCATGCCCGTGATCACGCTCGCAGCCGAGTCGCTCCGAGACCTCGTCGACGTCGCGCTCCTCGCCACCCTGCCCGGTGTCGTCGTCCTCTCGTGGATCACCGGCCGGTTGCTGGGCGTGCGCCGGTCGTGGGGCACGACCGTGGCCTCCGCCATCCTGGGCTGGGGCGGGGGTGTGGCGCTGTCGTGCGCCATCGCCAGCGACCGGGCCGATCCGTCGACCGGGTTCATACGCAACGTCTTCCTGTTCCCGGCAACCTGCGCGCTCTGCGCGCTGGTTCCGGCGCGCTCGGCGCGCAGGTTCGAGAGGAGTTAGCTCTGCAGGTCGAGGACGGCGGCGGCGACGTCCCCGAGCTCGTCGGTCCAGCTGACGGGCTCGTGCGCGGGGACCAGCACGAGCTTGGAGAACCCGTGCTCGAGGAAACCCTCGAGCGTCGCCCGCACCGCGGTCAGGCCGACCGGCACGAGCTCACCCGGGTCGATGTCGGGGCGGCGGGCGTTGATCCCCGCTCGTAACAGCTGCGGGATCTCGTCGCGCGTATAGATCACCAGGGCGCCGAAGTGCTCGACCTCGATCTCCCGACCTTCCTGCGCGGCCGCTTCCTCGACGACCACCCGCCCCGCCGCGACCTCGGCGGGGGTCGAGAAGCTCGGCAGCCAGCCGTCGCCGAGGCGGCCGACCCGCCGCAGCTCGCTCTTCGCCCGCCCGCCGAGCCACACGTCGGGCGGCTGCTGGATCGGCTTGGGACGCACCGACAGGCCGTGATACGAGAAGCGCGGGCCGTCGTGGTCGACGTCGTCCTCCGTCCACATCCGCCGGATGAGTGGCAGGGCCTCGTCGAACCAGGCCGCCCGCTCCGACCGCTCGACGCCGAAGGCTTGCTGCTCGGCGGGGTTGGCGACGCCGAGCCCGAACGCGGGCAGCGCCCGCCCGTTCGACAGCCGGTCGAGGCTGGCCCACTCCTTGGCGAGCAGGGCCGGATTGCGGCCCGGCAGCACCTGCACGCTCGTTCCGAGCTTGAGCTTCGACGTGCGCCCGGCGGCGAACGCCAGACCGACGACGGGATCGGGTGCGTCGCCCGTCAGCCGCTCCGAGAGCCACAGCGAGTCGAACCCGTTCGCCTCCAGCCCGTCGACCAGCTCCGGAAGCGTGCCGTCGCGCCGCAGCCCCTGGACGCCGAGCCCGAAGCCGATGCGTACCTTCATCACCGCCCAGCGTAGGCGGACACCAGCGCGACGAAAGGCGTGCCAGGATCGCGCGATGGTCTCGCACGACGGCATCCGCGAGATCGCTTTCGGCCTCCCGGGGGCGTTCGAGCGCCCCTCGTACGGGGGACGGCCCTCGTGGCGTACGAAGACACGGATGTTCGCGTGGGTCCGGGACGATCCGGAGGCGCTCGTCGTGTGGGTCGACTCGGAAGCGGAGAAGCAAGCGCTGATCGCGGCGGAGCCGGGCAAGTTCTTCACGACCCCGCACTACGACGGCCAACCGATCGTGCTCGTCGCGCTGGACGTGGTGGACGCTCAGGAAGCCCGCGAGCTCGTGACGGAGTCGTGGCGCCTGCGCGCCCCCCGATCCCTGGTGAATGAGTGGGACCAAGCGCACGCGGATCGCCAAACGGAGGGACCATGAAACTCGGGCTGCACATTCCCGACTTCACGTGGCCGAACGGACCGACGGGGCTCGGTGAGGACCTGGCGCGAGTGTCGAGGGCGGCCGAGAGTGCGGGCTTCGACCGCGTGAGTGTCATGGACCACGTGTGGCAGATTCGTGGTGTCGGCCCGCCCGAGCACGAGATGCTGGAGGCCTACACGACTCTCGGCTTCCTGGCGGCACAGACGTCGCGCATCAAGCTCATGACGCTCGTGACCGGCGTCGTGTACCGAGAGCCGGGCCTGCTTGCCAAGATGGTCACCACGCTCGACGTGCTGTCGGGAGGCCGGGCGTGGCTCGGCATCGGTGCGGCATGGAACGAAGACGAAGCCAAGGGACTCGGCCTCCCGTTCCCGCCGACCGCGGAACGCTTCGAGCGCTTGGAAGAGGCGCTCGAGATCTGCCTGCAGATGTGGAGCGACGACGAGAGCCCATACGGGGGTCGCCACTACGACCTGGAACGGCCGCTCAACTCGCCCCCGGCCCTGTCCCGGCCGCACCCGCCGATCCTCATCGGCGGCTCGGGAGAGCGAAAGACCCTCCGGCTCGTGGCCCGGTACGCCCAGTCGTGCAATCTCTTCCCGGGACCCGATCTGGAGCGCAAGCTCGACGTTCTGCGCGAACACTGTGATCGCGAGGGGCGCGACTACGACGAAATCGAGAAGACGACGCTGTTCGCCTTCGACGTCGGCGCGAACGGCGAACGCGTCGGGAAGGTCATCGACGGTCTGGGTGCGCTTGCGTCCCAGGGTTTCGACGTGGCCCACGGGAGCGTCAAGAACGTCTCACGTATCACGCCGCTCGAGATCATCGGCCGAGAAGTCGTCCCCGCCGTCGCCCGGCTGTGACTCATCGATGCGCGTTAAACCTCGGAGTCGACGAGATCGCTTCGTCAGGCCCGGAGCGACTCGTACTTCCGTAGCTCGCGGCGCGCGATCTGCTGCTTGTGCACCTCGTCGGGGCCGTCGACGAGGTGGAGCGTGCGGGCATGCGTGTACATCGCCGCCAGGGGCCAGTCGTCGGACACCCCCGCGCCACCGAACAACTGGATCGCCCGGTCGACCACCGTCGTGGCCACCCGGGCCGCGACCACCTTGATGGCGGCGATCTCGAAGCGGGCGCCCTTGTTGCCGACCGTGTCCATCAGCCAGGCGGCCTTGAGCGTGAGCAGGCGCGCCTGCTCGATCTCG
>JBOGFJ010000004.1:0-11669 GCA_050743385.1 Acidimicrobiia bacterium | reverse complement strand
GGCGCCGGCCCCGGGCAGTAGCATGGGCGGATGGCCGAGACGACCCACGCGTCCCTGCGCGACCAGCTGGCGGACGAGCGTGACCGACTCGTGGGCCAGCTCCGGCAGATGGGGCGCGGCCCCGAGGGGTCGCTCTCGTTCGACGAGGGTTTCGCCGACTCCGGCCAGGTCACGGCCGAGCGGGGCGAGGTCGACGCGCTGGCAGGGACACTCCTGGAGACGCTCCAGGAGATCGAAGACGCGCTGGGCAAGTTCGAGGCCGGCACCTACGGGCAGTGCGAGGCGTGCGGCAACCCCATCGGCGAGGCCCGCCTCGAGGCGATGCCGGCCGCGCGGCTCTGCATCGCCTGCGCATCCAAACCCCGCTAAGCCCCTCTTCTGGTCGCGCTCGCGTTCGCTCGCCGCTCCCGCCCAATGCTCGCTGTCCGGGGGCCGGGGGACCCGGCCCCTCGCCGGTGGATGGCAGCTCCCAGGTAAGGAGAACCGGTGGCATTCGAGGAGGCGGTCATCTTCTTCGGCTGTCTCGTCGCCGCCGTCATCCTCCACGAGATCAGCCACGGTGTGGTGGCCCTCTGGTTCGGCGACGACACCGCGAAGCGAGCCGGGCGCCTGACGCTCAACCCGATCCCGCACATCGACCTGTTCGGCTCGATCATCCTGCCGGCGATGGGCGCGCTCACCGGCCTGCCGATCATCGGGTTCGCCAAGCCGGTGCCGGTGACGCCGGCGCGGCTCCGCAACCCGCGCCGTGACATCGTCTTCGTGAGCCTCGCGGGGCCGTTCACCAACTTTCTGCTCATGGCTGCCGCCGCGCTGGTGACGCGCTCCCTGCTCCGGGGCGGCGGCTTGCTCGGGACGGGCATCGGCAGCGAGAGCCCCGACCTCGCGGTGCAGATCTTCTTCGCCTTCGCGGTCGTCAACCTGTTCCTCGGCCTGTTCAACCTCCTGCCGATCCCGCCCCTCGACGGCTCGGCGATGGTGGAACGGGCCCTCCCGCCGCGCTGGCTCCCGGGATGGCACCGGTTTCGCCCCTATGGCTTCCTCCTGCTGTTCGTGCTCGTCTTCTCTACGAACGTCGTCGGTCGCGTCATCGAGCCGTTCTTCAACGCCCTGCGCGACTTCGTCGTCGCGTGAAACCACGGCACCTCGCGAGTCGCTTCGTGCGCGCGCTGTGGCCGGGGCCGCCGCGCACAGCTGACCTCGACTGGGTGGAATCGGTGCTCACGCCGGCGGAGCTCGCCCTCTGGCGGCGCCTGCCGAACCACGATCGCCGGTACTCGATCCGCGTTGCCCGCCACGTGCAGCGCGCGCTCGCGGGCACCGAGTACGACGACCCCGATTGGGCGGCGGTCGCCCTGCTCCACGACATCGGCAAGCTCGGCGCCGGCCTGGGCGTCGCGGGCCGGACACTCGCCACCGTCGCCGGCATCGTCCGCCCCCGCACCCGCGAGTCATCCGGCCGCTTCGGCATGTACCTACGTCACGACGAGCTCGGTGCGGCGATGATCCGCGCGGCGGAGGGTCGGGAGGAGGCGGCCGCGTGGGCTGATGCGCACCACCATCCCGAGCGTTGGGTAGACAGCGGCGTGCCTCGGCGCGTCGCCGAGGCGCTCGCGGCCGCCGACGACGCTTGAAAACGACTCAACCCAAGAGGTACTCGTCCACCCTCGGGTGGCCGCCGACGACTCCGCGCGAGCCCCAGGGGACAGGTCAGGAGCCAAGCTTGCCCGCCGCGGTCACTCGCCCGGTCGCAGCAGGCCGGCCGCCCGGCGGGCGCGCTCGAGCACCGGTTCGGCGATGGCCCGGGCCTTGGCGGCACCGATCGCGAGCTGGCGGTCGACCTCGGCCGGATCAGCGGCGAGCTCCTCGTAGCGCTCGCGCACGGGCTCGAGGAGCGCCACCACCGCGTCGGCGACGGCGCCCTTGAATGCGCCGTAGCCCTGGCCGGCGAACTCGGCTTCCGACTTCTCGATGGACTGGTCTGTGGCGGCGGCGTAGATCTCGATCAGGTTCGCGATCCCCGGCTTTTCCTCGGGGTCGTAGCGAACCTCGGTGCCGGAGTCGGTGACTGCCGACTTGAGCTTCCTCGTGATCGTCTCGGGTGGGTCGAGCATCAGCACCGTGCCCTGGGGGGAGTCGGCCGACTTCGACATCTTGGTCACGGGCTTCTGGAGGTCCATGACCCGGCCAGCGGCCGAGGGGAAGGTCGGCGTGGGCACGACGAAGGTGTCGCCGAAGCGGCTGTTGAACCGGATGGCGACATCGCGGGCGAGCTCGAGGTGCTGGCGCTGGTCGTCGCCGATCGGCACCTCGTCGGTGTCGTACAGGAGGATGTCGGCGACCATGAGCACGGGGTAGTCGAAGAGCCCCGCGCTGACCGACTCCTGGCCTTGACCCTTCTCCTTGAACTGCGTCATGCGGCGGAGTTCGCCGAACGTGGCCACGCAGTTGAGAACCCACGTGAGCTCGGCGTGGGCGGGTACGTGGCTCTGCACGAACAGGATGCACCGCTCGGGATCAAGACCGGCCGCGAGCAGGACGGTCGCGGTCGCGCGGGTGGCGGCGGCGAGCCCGGCGGGATCGTAGGGGAGGGTCATGGCGTGGAGGTCGACGACGCAGTGAATGGCGTCGTGCCGGTGCTGGTCGACGACCCAGCGGCGTACGGCCCCGAGATAGTTGCCCAAGTGCATCTCGCCCGTCGGCTGGATCCCCGAGAACACGCGCGGCATGGAGATGCAGGCTACCGGGGAGGCACTTGGGTACTCTCCTTCTTGATGCCGTACGAAGTGTCGACCGGGACGTTCGAGGGGCCCTTCGAGCTGCTCCTGCACCTGATCCTCAAGCAGGAGGTCGACCTCTGGGAGATCTCGCTGTCGACGATCGTCGACGGCTACCTCGAGGAGCTCGAGCGGATGGAGTCCCTCGACCTCGAGGTCGCCACCGAGTTCCTGCTGATCGCGGCGACGCTCGTCGAGCTCAAGGCCCGCCGGCTCCTTCCCGGGCTCGACGAGGCGGAGCTCGACGAGGAGCTCCTGCGCTTCGAGGAGCGCGACCTGCTCCTGGCCCGCCTGCTCGAGTGCAAGACGTTCAAGGACGCCGCCCGCGCCCTGCAAGCGCAGATGCGAGCGGCCGACCAGAGCCTGCCCCGCACGGCCGGGCCCGACGAGCCGTTCCGGTCGATGGCCCCCGATCCTCTCGAATCGGTCGCGCCCAGCACGCTCCTTGCCGCTGCGATGCGGGCACTGGCGCCCAAGCCGTCGCCCCGGGTCGACACCGACCACGTGGCGCCGATCCGGGCCAGTGTGCGCGACGCCGTGGAAGCCGTGCTGGCGGTGCTCCCCGAGTCGACGCCGATGACGTTCCGGGAGCTGGTGGCAGCCGAGCACGAACGGCTCGAGGTGATCGTGCGCTTCCTCGCACTCCTGGAGCTCTACAAGCAGGGGCTGATCGAGCTCGAGCAGGTGGCGACGTTCGGTGACCTGATCGTGCGGCGTTGTCATGGTGGCGACGCGTTCGAGACGTCCGATTTCGACGAGTGGGGCGACGAGCCCGCGATACCCGAGCGAGGGCGGCGATGAGGGAGGAGCAGGAGCTACGCGCCCACGAAGCGCGCCGGATCATCGAGGCGGTGGTGCTGAGCGCGATCGAGCCGGTCGAGCCGGGGTTGCTGGCGCAACTCGTCGAGCTGCCCGTCGCCCGCATCCACGAGCTGTGCACCGAGCTTGCCGACGACTACGAGCGCAGCGGCCGAGGCTTCGTGCTCACGCGGGTCGCGGGCGGCTACCGGTTCCAGACGCACCCCGACCTGGCTCCCTACGTCGAGCGCTTCGTGCTCGAGGGGCAGCACGCGCGGCTGTCGGCACCGGCGCTCGAGACGTTGGCGATCGTCGCCTACAAGCAGCCGATCTCGCGGGCGCAGATCGCGGCCATCAGGGGCGTCGACCCGGAGTCGGTGCTCGGCACCCTGCTCGCGCGCGGCTACATCGAGGAGGTGAGCCGCGACCCCGGGCCCGGGAACGCGGTGATGTTCGGCACCAGTCGCTCGTTCCTCGAGCGCCTCGGCCTCGACTCGCTGGCCGACCTCCCGCCGCTCGGCGATTTCGTGCCCGCGCCCGACGTCGTGGAGGCGCTCGAACGAGGTCTGCGGATCTCCGACGACCCGGCGCCGGCCGACGCGGGCACGAGTGCGGGCGAAGACCCGGGTCACTGAGGACCGCCCGGAGCGCGCCTCCGAGCCCCACATGCCACGCCGCGGAGCCTCCGGTTCGGGTGAACGGCTCCAGAAGGTGCTGGCGCGCGCCGGGTTCGGTTCCCGCCGCGCCGCCGAGGAGCTGATCGCCGCCGGCCGGGTCGCGGTCGACGGGGAGGTTGCAAGCCTCGGCCGGCGGGTCGACCTCGCGCGCGAACGCATCATGGTCGACGGCATTCCCGTCGTCGTACGTGCCGACGTCGTCTACTACCTCCTGAACAAACCCGCCCGCGTCGTCACCACCGCGCGCGACCCCGAAGGCCGGCCTACCGTGATCGATCTCGTGCCACTGGAGCCGCGCGTGTTCCCCGTCGGACGCCTCGACTACGAGACCGAGGGACTCCTCGTGCTCACGAACGATGGCGAGCTGGCCCAACTGCTGACGCATCCGAGCCACGCGGTCGAGAAGGCGTACCTGGCCGAGGTCGAGGGCGTGCCGTCGCGCGCGACACTGCGGCGCCTGCGGGAGGGCGTCGACCTCGATGACGGTCGCACCGCGCCGGCTCGCGCCCGGATCGTGCAGGCGCACGGCGACGGCGCCGCGCTCGAGGTCGTGATCCACGAAGGCCGCAACCGGCAGGTCCGTCGCATGTGCGAGCGGCTGGGGCATCCGGTGCGGCGTCTCGTACGAACCCGCATCGGGCCCGTGAGCGACCGGCGGCTCGCGCCGGGGGAATGGCGCCCGTTGCGCCGCCGCGAGGTGCGGGCGCTCTTCGAGGCGGCCGGGGGTCGCGAGAACACGTCGGGCGACGAAGCCGAACCCAACTAGTCTCCGATCGCGTGAGGCTCCAGGCGCTACGCGGTGCGATCACGTGCACCGAGAACAGCAAGGGCGAGATCGAGGAGAAGACTCAGCAGCTCGTGAAGGAGCTGCTGGCGCGCAACGAGCTCGAGCACGACGACCTGGTGAGCGTCATCTTCACGATGACCAGCGATCTCACTGCCGAGTTCCCTGCGACGGCCGCGCGCGCTCTCGGGCTGGGTGACATCCCGCTGCTTTGTGCACGTGAGCTCGAGATCGAGCACGGCATGCCGATGTGCATCCGCGTGCTGATCCATTGCTACACGGAGCGGACTCGCGACGAGCTCCACCACGTGTATCTCGAGGCGGCTCGTGCCCTTCGCGACGATCTGCCCGAGTAGCCGCATGCGTCGAGGTCGAGGTTCGTGAGACGGATCGCTCTGGCCGGCACCGGCCTCATCGGTGGATCGATCGGCCTCGCATTGCGGCGCGCGGGCGTCGAGGTACGCGCGTTCGACCGCGATGCGGAGCGCGCCGCGCACGCGAAGCAGATCGGCGCCGTCGACGAGGTCGCGGCGACGCTCATCGACGCGGTCGATGGCGCCGAGGCCATGGTGGTCGCGGTGCCGGTGGGGGCGATCGCGCCGATCGTGGTGGAGGCGCTCGACGCCGGCGTCCCCGCCGCGACCGACGTCGGTTCGGTCAAGGCGCCGGTCGTCGCCGAAGTCGAGCGGCTGCGCCCCGATCTCGCGCCCCGCTTCGTCGGGGGTCATCCCATGGCCGGTTCCGAGCAGGACGGCCTCGACGGCGCCGACGACGACCTCTTCGTCGGCTCCACCTGGGTACTGACGCCGACCGAACGCACCGCGCCGCCTGCCTTCGGCGTCGTGCGAACCCTGGTCGCCGCGCTGGGGGCGGAGATCGTCGCCGTGAGCCCGGCGCACCATGACGCGCTGGTCGCGGTCGTCAGTCACGTCCCCCAGCTCGCAGCCACGACGCTCATGGACGTCGCGGCGACGAGTGGGGAGCAGCACGCCACGCTGCTGCGCCTCGCGGCCGGTGGCTTCCGCGACATGACCCGCATCGCCGCCGGTCACCCGGGCATATGGCCCGACATCTGCGTCGCCAACCGCGACGCGATCGTCGCCGCGCTCGACGAGTACGTCGAGGCGCTCGAGCGGGTCCGGGACCTGGTGGTGGCATCCGATCGGCCCGGCCTGCTCGACGTGCTCGAGCGGGCCCGGGCAGCTCGGCGCAGCCTGCCCGTCGGCACGGCGACAGGAGAGGGCCTGGTGGAGCTGCGGGTGCCGGTCCCCGACCACCCGGGCGTGCTCTCCGACGTCACCACGCTCGCCGGCCGGCGGGGCATCAACATCGCCGACCTCGAGATCGCGCACTCCATGGAAGGTGGCGGCGGCGTCTTGGTGCTCGTGGTGAACGAGAGCGCCGATATCGATGGGTTCGAGGCCGCATTGGGGGAGCGCGGCTACCACTGCTCGCGCACGGCCCTCCCGTGAGATGAGCCTGCCCGCCGAGCTCAACCTCGTGGGCCCGCGTCCCCTCCGCGGACGGCTGCGGCTTCCCGGCGACAAGGGGATCTCGCACCGGGCGTTGTTGTTCGCCGCGTTCACCGACGGCCCGAGCCGCATCGGGGGGATCGCCGACGGTGACGACGTGCATCGCACGCGCGTCGCGCTCGAGCACCTCGGGGTGCGCGTGCGAGCGGCGGGTGGCGACGTCGTAGTCGTGCAGGGTGCCGCCGGTCGTCTCCGCGAGCCCGAGCGTGTGCTCGACTGCGGCAACTCGGGCACGACCCTCCGCATGGTCACAGGTCTGGTGGCGGCGCAACCGTTCCACACGGTGCTCACGGGTGATTCGTCGCTCGTCGCCCGCCCGATGGCCCGCGTCGTCGAGCCGCTGCGGCGCATGGGCGCGCGCATCGACGGACGCGACGACGGCGCCCGGGCACCGCTCGCGGTTCGCGGCGGCTCGCTCCGGGGCGCCCGCTGCGAGCTCGAGGTCGCGAGCGGGCAGGTGAAGACGGCGGTGGTGCTCGCGGGCCTCCAGGCCGACGGCATCACCGAGGTGGTCGAGCCGCACCGCAGCCGCGATCACACGGAGCGGCTCCTCGGCGCGCTCGGTGCCCCGCTCGAGGTGGTCGACGATCGCACCGTGCGGGTGCAACGCGCCGCGCTGCCCGCGTTCGAGCTCGACGTCCCCGGTGACCCGTCATCAGCAGCGTTCTTCGTGGTGGCGGCGTCGGTGACACCGGGCTCGTCGATCGTCCTGGAGGGAGTGAGCCTCAACCCCGGGCGCATCGGGTTCCTCGACGTGCTGCAGCGCATGGGCGCGCAGGTGCAGGTCCGACCGACAGGTGAACGGCTCGGCGAACCGGTCGGCGACGTCGAGGTGACGGCGGCGGCCCTCAGTGGCACGACGTTCACTCCCGACGAGGGCTGGATCGACGAGGTGCCCGCCCTCGCGGTGGCGGCCGCCTTCGCCGACGGCGTGACCGAGATCCGCGACGCCGCCGAGCTCCGGGTCAAGGAGTCCGACCGGGTCGGCACGCTCGCGCAGGAGTTGGCACAGCTGGGCGTGACGGTCGAGGCCCGCGCGGACGGCCTCCTCATCCGCGGTGGCCGACCTCGGGCCGGGCTTCTCAAGAGCCACGGCGACCACCGGGTGGCGATGGCGGCAGCCATCGCCGCCGTCGCGTGCGAGGGCGACTCCACCGTGCGTGGGTGGCGGGCGGTCGCCGCTTCGTACCCGCGGTTCGCCGACGACCTCGCCACCCTCACCGGAACCAGCCCGTGAGCCGGGTGCCTCCGGTGATCGCGATCGACGGGCCCGCCGGCTCGGGGAAGTCGACGGTGGCGCGCGCCGTGGCGCGTGCGACGGGCTTGCTCGTGCTCGACACCGGCGCCATGTACCGCGCGGTCACGTTGGCGGTGCTCGACCGCGGTGTCGATCCCGCCGACGCCGACGCTGCCACTGCGGTCGCGCAGGGTGCGTCCATGGAGTTGGGCGAGGTGGGCGCCGACACCGTCACGCTCGATGGGCGGGACGTCAGCGCCGACATTCGGGGACCGGCGGTGACCGCGGCGGTGTCGGCGGTTTCCGCTCATCCCGGCGTACGCGAGGTGATGGTGGCGCGGCAGCGCGCGTGGATCGCAGACCACGGCGGTGGGGTGGTGGAGGGTCGTGACATCGGCACCGTCGTGTTCCCCGACGCCCCCGTGAAGGTGTTCCTCACCGCGAGCGACGAGGAGCGGGCCCGCCGCCGCCAGCGTGACGAGGAGGAGGCGGCGCGTCCGGCCGACGTCGGTGCGGTTCGAGATGCATTGGCTCGCCGCGATGCGCTCGACAGCGGTCGGGTCACGTCGCCGCTGCGCCCCGCCGCCGACGCCCTCGTGCTCGACACCACCGGGCGTACGGTGGAGGACGTGGCCCGGGAGATCGTGGCCCGGTACGAGGCGGCCGGAGTGGGTGGATGAACCGGAGCGACCGCGGGAAGCGGATCTTCTACCGAATCGCGCACGCGGTCGTACTCACGCCCTTCAAGGCGATCTTCCGCGTGCGCGTGCACGGGCGGGAGCGGGTCCCGCGCACGGGAGCGTACGTCGTCGCGCCGTCACACCGGTCCTTGATGGACATCTTCTTCACCGCGTACATCACCACCCGCCGCATCCGGTTCATGGCCAAGCAGGAGCTGTTCGAGAACCGGTTCCTGGCGTGGCTGTTCACGGCGGGGGGCGGGTTTCCCGTCGAGCGAGGGACGGCCGACCGCGCCGCCCTGCGTGCCGCCCAGCTTGCACTCGAGAGCGGCGAGCCGGTGGTGATCTTCCCCGAGGGCACGCGCGGCCACGGCCCCGAGATCGGTGACCTGTTCGACGGCGCCGCCTACCTCGCCGCCCGGCTCGGGCTGCCCGTGGTGCCGGTCGCGATCGGGGGCAGCGAGGAGATCCTCGCCAGCGGCAAGGTCTTGCCCCGGCTCCGGCGCGTCCGGATCGTCGTCGGCGAGCCGATCCTGCCCCCACAAGCGCACGAGGGACGCGTGCGCCGCCGCGAGGTCGCGCAGATGACCGAGCAGCTCCGTACCGAGCTCCAGAAGCGCTTCGACGACGCGCTCGCGCTCACCCGCGCGTACCCGTAGAGCTCACGGGTCAGGTCGAGAGCTCCGCCAGAACGAGGGACGCGTCGGCGTCGCGGTCGTTGGTGAAGGGGCCGCCTCGTGCCCGAGCGGCGGCGGGGTCGCCGCCGAGCATGAACGCGGCCAGCACGTCGAGTGCGGGGACGAGCTCGCGGAGCTCGCGCGGCGGGGGGAAGTACTCGTCCTCGTCGGTGACGAAGACGGGCTCGACGCCTTCGGTGGGTGCGAGCTTCGCGATGACGGCCTGCACGAGATCTTCCGGCGCGCTCGCCCCCGCGGTGACACCGACGACGCGGGCGTCGCCCAGGCTCGTGGGGTCGAGCTCGTCGGGACCGTCGACGCGCACGACGGTGTCGCATCCGGCGGTCGTGGCCACCTTGGTGAGAGCGATCGTGTTGGAGGAGTTCGCGCTGCCGATCACCACCACCGCGTCGGCGCGCGCGGCGATCTCCGACAGCGCCGCCTGCCGGTTCGTCGTGGCGAAGCAGAGATCGTTGCGGGTGGCTGTCCAGAGCTCGGGGAACTGGCTCCGAGTGCGGTCCATGATCCCCTCCCAGTCGTGCAGGGCGAGGGTGGTCTGCGCCAGCAGCGCCACCTTGGCGGGATCGCGCACCGTCGGGAGGGTGTCGTCGAGGTCGGACTCCTGCTCGACGAGGCGGATGTTCTCCGGCGCGACCGCGAGCGTGCCCTCGGCCTCGTCATGGCCGGCGTGACCGACGTAGAGGATCGTGAATCCCTTGCCCGCCCGGACGCGGGCCTCGTGGTGGACCTTGGTGACGAGCGGGCAGACGGCGTTGACCACGAAGCGGTCGCGGTCGCGGGCGGCCGCCACCACCTCGGGTGCGGAGCCGTGGGCGGACAGCATGAGCGGCACGCCCCCGGGCACCTCGTCGATGTCGTCGACGAAGACCACGCCCAGCTGGCGGAACCGGTCGACGACAAGCTGGTTGTGGACGATCTCGTGGTAGCAGTACACGGGCGGCTCGAAGACCCGCACCATCCACGCCAACGCCTTGATCGCCATCTCGACGCCGGCGCAGAAGCCGCGGGGCTGAGCCAGGAGCACCCGTTCGACGGTCATGACGGCAGGGTACCGGCGACGGGAGCGGACGAGGACCACACACGATTTTGGCGTCGACAACCGGCGTCCCACGCCGCTTCCTGACGCCAAAACCGCTCTTGTACACTGCGTTCATGCCGCCCGCGCGTGTCGTGGCGGTCGCGCCCGGGTCGCCGGCAGCGTCGGCGGGGCTCCTCCCCGGCGACGAGGTCCTCAGCCTCAACGGCGAGGCCGTGCGCGACGTCATCCGGTACCAGCTCCAGGCCGACGAGCCCGCGGTCGAGCTCGACGTTCGTCGCGGGGGGCTCGACCAGCTCGTCGCGGTCGAGAAGCCCGCGGGCGCGCCGCTCGGCCTCGAGCTCGACAGCGCGGTGTTCGACCAGGTGCGGACGTGCGACAACCACTGCCCGTTCTGCTTCATCCACCAGCTGCCCAAGGGCATGCGCCGCAGCCTGTACCTCAAGGACGACGACTACCGGCTGTCGTTCCTCTACGGCAACTTCACCACCCTCACCCGGTTCACGGAAGCGGACCTCGAACGGGTGGTGACGGAGCGCCTCGGTCCGCTGTACGTGAGCATCCACGCCACCGATCCCGAGGTCAGGACGACGCTCCTGCGCAATCGCCGCGGCGCCACCAGCCTGCGCTGGCTGGGTGCGCTGCTCGACGCCGGCATCGAGGTGCACGGTCAGGTGGTCGTGTGCCCGGGCGTCAACGACGGTGCCGTGCTCGACGACACGCTCCTCGGGGTGCTCGACCGGTTCCCGCGCCTGGCAACCGTGGGCATCGTGCCGCTCGGAGTGAGCGCGCACAACACCGAGCCGAGCATGCGTCCCCACACCAGAGGGGAGGCCCAAGCCGTGCTCGACGCCGTGTGCCGGTGGCAGGAGCGGTACCTCGCCGCGGTGGGGCGGCGCCTCGTGTTCGCGGCCGACGAGTACTACCTGCTCGCGGCGCGGGCCTTCCCCGAGCCCGACGCCTACGAGGGCTTTGTGCAGCACGAGAACGGCATCGGCATGGCGCGCACCCTCGAACGCGAGGTGCGCGCCGCCACGAGCGGACGGGCGGTCGCACCCACGGGCCCGCGTTCTGGCTTCTTCGCCTGGGTCGATGGCGCGCCCGCGACCGGTTACCGCGCGGTGCGCGACGACGGATCGTTGCACGAGCTCCCACGCGGTGCGCCGGTGGCCATCGTGACCGGTGCGTACGGCGCCCAGGTGCTCGAGCCGCTCTTGCCGTTGCTGCGGGACGTCTCGAACGCGCCGGTGCGGCTGGTGCCGATCGAGAACCGGTTCTTCGGTGGCAACATCGGCGTGACCGGCCTGCTCACGGCGTCCGACGTCGCCACCACGCTCGCAGGCGAGCCGGCCGACGATCGCTACCTGCTGCCCGACGTCGTGCTCTCGCGGGGCCGCTTCCTCGACGGGGGAAGCGTCACCGACCTTCCCCGCCCGGTCGAGGTCGTGCC
>JBOGFJ010000003.1:0-4180 GCA_050743385.1 Acidimicrobiia bacterium | reverse complement strand
GAGCACGGTGACCGGCGGAGCGGTCGCCGGTGGCGCCGTCGGCGCCGGCCGGTCGTCCCGCGGCGGTGGGAGCGGCGCGCCCCGGCCGCCCTCGGGGTTCACCCGCTGGCCAGGGGCGTTGCAGCTGGGGCTGACGTTCGTGGGGAAGGGCGTCCCCTGCGTGCCCGCGAGGGCGGAGTTCATGAACCTGTTCCAGATGGTGGCCGGGATCTCGCCGCCGAAGCCGGCGCCCGGGATGTTGCCTTCGGGCGCGCCGTGCCACACGAACGCGCTCAGCTGCGGGGTGGAGCCGAGAAACGCCGCGTTGGTCCGAGCGTCGGTCGTGCCCGTCTTGCCGAACGCGTCCTGCCCAACCGGAGTGTTGCCCGACGCGGTGCCGCCGGGCCCGAGCGGGCCGTGGAGGATGTCGATCACGCAGTTGGCGTCGGCCTCGTCCATCACCCGGACGCCGGGGGGCGCGCTGTCGTCGATGAGGACGGTGCCGTCGGGTGCTTCGACCTTCGACACGAAGACCGGGGACCGGTGGATGCCGCCCGAGGCGATGGTCGCGTCCACCGTGACCATCTCCAGCGGCGTCGTCTCGACCGTGCCCAGCGTGAGCGTGAGGATCGATCCCCACTCGGACGTGAGCGGGCGGGGATCCTCCGGGTTGTCCACGGGGCGCAGACCCATCTTCAAGGCCATGTCGATGACCTTGTCGTACCCGACGCTGGTCGCCAACCGCACGAACGCGCAGTTCACCGATCCGGTCGTCTGCCGGCGGATGGTGCCGGTCCCGCCGCCCTCGGCGTTGGTGGTCTGGCCGGCGAAGCCCCGTACACGGCACGGCGCGCTGCCGTCGACGACGTCGTTCGAGGAGTAGCCGTTGGCGATCACCGTCGACAGGGTGATGACCTTCCACGTCGAGCCCATCTGCCGACCGATCCCGTCGGTCACGATGTTGAACCCGGTGTCGGAGAAGCCGCTGCCCTTCACCATCGCTTTCACGTGACCCGTCCTCGGGTCCATCGCCACCAGCGAGGCCGTGAATCCCGGCTTGACCGTGACCGTAGACGCCACCGCTTCCTCGGCCTGCGCCTGCATGTTCTGGTCCCACGTGGTGTGGATCTTCAATCCCCCCTGAAGCAGCGCGTCGCGCCGCTCCTTCTCGGTCTCGCCGAGCCGCGGGTCTTGGAGCAGCTGGGCCTGCACCTCCTCGACGAATTCGTTCTCCGGTCGGAGCTCGGTCGGAGGCTTCACCGTCGGCAGCGGCTCGAGGTTGGCGAGGTCGGCCTCTTCCTGCGTGATGTACCCCTCCTCGACCTCGGCCTCGAGCACCTCGGCACGCCGCTCGATCGCCCGCTCGGGCTCGACGAAGGGGTTGTCACCCTCGGGGTTCTGGATCAGCCCCGCGAGCATGGCGGCCTGGCCGACGGTCAGCGTGCTGAGATCGTTCTTGTAGAAGAAGCGCTCCGCCGCCGACTGGATCCCGTACGAGCCCTGCCCGAAGTACACCGTGTTCAGGTACTGGGTGAGGATCTCCTCCTTGGTGTACTGCTCGTTCAGGCGGTAGGCGAGCACGATCTCACGGACCTTCCGGTCGAGCGAGCGCTCCGACGTGAGCACCCGCTTCTTGACCAGCTGCTGCGTGATCGTGGAGCCTCCCTGTTCGATCTCACCCGCGGTCGCGTTCTCGACGAACGCACGGAAGACGCCGCCGACGTCGACGCCGTTGTTGGTCCAGAACGACTGGTCCTCGATCGCCACCACCGCGTCGATGAGGCTGCGCGGGAGGTCCTCGAACGTCACCGACACGCGGTTCTCGGTGCCGAGCGTCCCGATCTGGACCCCGGCGGCGTCGTAGACCGTGGTGCGCTGCGAGAGTTGTCGCAG
The DNA here is from genome assembly GCA_050743385.1 of Acidimicrobiia bacterium. GTDB lineage: Bacteria > Actinomycetota > Acidimicrobiia > IMCC26256 > JACDBD01 > JACDBD01. Next base: position 2,308 of record JBOGFJ010000003.1, on the reverse strand, counting down.
CGTCTGCACCTCACCCGTGTAGTGGTGGGCGAGGCCGATGAGCTGTGCCCCGGGGATGATCGCGGCGAGGCAGGCGCCGATGGCCACGCCGCCCACGACGGCAATGACCACGAAACGGCGGAGAAAGACGGCGAGCTTGTTCACGAGGAGGATCCCGGGGAGGGTCCCTCCAGGATGGCACAGCGCACCCAGGCCTCTCGGGTCAGGGCCGGCCGCCGCGGTACCGGTTCGCCGTAGCGGTCACAGGCCGTCGGTACGCTCCGTTGCATGCCTCTCCTCCAGGTGTGCCCGCACGGAGCTCCGGCGCGCGCCGCTCTGTGGGAGGCCATCGACGCCGTCAAGGAAGCCGACGCCATGACCCCGGTCACGGTTGTCCCACCCTCCGCGTTCGCCGGCCTGGCCCTCCGTCGAGCCCTGGCCCGCCGTCGCCCGCGCGGCGGCCTCGTGAACGTCCGCTTCCTCCCGCTCGCGCGGCTCGCCGAGCTGCTGGGCACACCCGCCCTCGCTGCCGTCCCCCCTCTCGCCGCGCCCCTGCGGGCCGAGGCGGTGCGAGCGGTCGTCACCGACGAGCCCGGCGCGTTCGCCGGGGTCGCGGGCCACCCGGCAACGATCCGTAGCCTCGAGTCGACGTTCCGTGACCTGCGCCGGGCCCCCCCGGCGTCGGTGGCGGCACTCGCCGGCCGTCCCGAGCCGGCGGCCTCGGTCGCCCGCCTCTACAACGCCTTCCGCGCTCGCACGGCCGGGTTCGCCGACGAGGAAGACGTCGCCGGTGCGGCCGCGGAGGCGGTCATCGGGGGCGCGCCCGCCCTCGCCGAGCTCGGACACGTCGTGGTGTACCTCCCGGCGCGCCTGTCACCCGCCGAGTGGTCCTTCCTCGTCGCGCTCGCCGAGCGCGGTTCGCTCACCGTGGTACTGGGCCGCTCGGGCGACGCCGACGCCGACGCCACGGTCGATGGGTCCGCGCTCGAGCGGTTCACCGAGCTGCTCGGCCCGCCGGCGGCCACCACCGGCGCGCCGGCGCCCGCGCCCCTCGCTAGCGTGATCGTCAGCGCACCCGACCCCGAAGACGAGGTGCGGGCGGTGCTCAGGCTCGTCATGGAGCGTGTGCGGGCGGGCACGCCGCTGCACCGCATCGGGCTGCTGTACCGGCAGGCCGATCCGTACGCCCGCCTGGCGCGGGAGCTGCTCGACGCCGGCGGCATCGCCTGGACCGGCCCGGGGACGCGACGCCTCGCCGACACGGTCGCGGGCCGGGTGCTGCTCGGTCTGCTGCGGCTGCCCGACGACGGCTTCCGGCGTGACCACGTGGCGGCGTTGTTGGCCTCGGGCCCCGTGCTCGACCCCGATACGGGGCAGGCCGTGCCCGCCGCCCGGTGGGACGTGCTCTCGCGGCGCGCCGGCGTGGTCGGCGGGCTCGAGCAGTGGCGCACGCGCCTCGAGCGCCACGCCCGCGCGACCACCGCCGAGCTCGAGTCGGCCCGCGGCGACGACGAGACCCCCGACGCGATCACCCGACGCCTGGAGGCCGATCTCGAGCAGATCGACCAGCTGGCGGGGTTCGTCGACGGCCTCACGACCCGGCTCACCCCGCCCGAGCCCGCCGAATGGCCGGCGCTGGCAAAGTGGGCGGGCGGGCTCCTGCGCGCGTATCTGGGTGGCGCGCGCCGGCGCGCCCACTGGCCCGAAGTCGAGGTCGACGCCGCCCGGCGCATCGACGACGTCCTCGACGGGCTCGCGGGGCTGGCCGAGATCAGCCGTGCCACCGACCTCGCGACGTTCGTGCGGGCGGTCGCAGCCGAGCTCGACGCACCCGTCGGCCGCATCGGCCGCTTCGGGCACGGCGCGTTCGTCGGTCCGCTGCGCAACGCCTACGGCGGCGACTTCGACATCGTCTACGTGCTCGGCCTCACGGAAGGAGCGTTCCCGCCCCGGTCGCGCGACGATCCCGTGCTCCCCGACCGCGACCGTGACGTCGCGACCGCGGAGCGGGTCGCGCGACGTGTCCTGCGCCGCGCCGAGGAGCGCCGCGACTACCTCGCCGCGCTCGCGGCCGCGCCCGAGCGGGTCCTGACGTTCCCCCGCGCCGACACCCGCGCCCAGCGCAAACGGCTTCCGGCGCGCTGGCTGCTCGAGTCGGCGGGGGCCCTCGCCGGTCGCACGCTCGGCGCCGAGGAGCTCCTGGGGCTCGAGCCTGCTCCGTGGTTCCACGTCGTGCCGTCGTTCGAAGCTGGGCTCGGCGCGCCCGGCGAGTCGGGTTCGGTCACCGAGTACGACCTGCGGCAACTGGGGGAATGGCGCGACGCGGGGC
>JBOGFJ010000002.1:0-2383 GCA_050743385.1 Acidimicrobiia bacterium | reverse complement strand
GGCCGATCCCGTCGCCGAGGCCCGGGCGCAGCTCGACGCGGCCCGGGCGGCGGCGTCGGAGGCCGCCCGCCGCTACGACTCGACTGTCGCCGAGCGGGTGCGTGTGGAGGCGGAGATCGCGTCCATCACCGACACCATTCCCCGGTTGCGCGCCCGCGAGGCCGAGCTGCGGACGGTCATCGCGGAGCGGGCGGCCGCGCTCTACCGCAACGGCGACCCCGGCAACGTGCTGGAGGTCACCGCGGGTGGGGCCGATGCCGTCGAAGGCGCTCGACGGGGCGAGCTCACCGAGGCCGCGACCCGATACGACGCCGAAACCGCCCGTCAGCTGCGCGAGACCACCGAACAGCTCGCGCAGGCCCAAGCCGACCTCCAGGCGCACCGGGTCGAGCTCGACGCGCTCTTGATCCGCCTCGAACAGGAACGCGCCGACTTCGACGCGAAGGTCGCGACCGCGGAGAAGGCGCTCTTCCGTGCCGAGGTGGTGGGCGCGCTCCGCGCCAAGGGCACGACGTCGTTGCTCGGCCCGTCCGCGCTCGCGCCCGACGAGATCGCGGCATGGTTCCGCGCCACCGGGGGCCGGGGCCAGGTCGCCGGAATCAGCATCGAGGCGCTGGCCGCGATCTACGTCGAGGAGGGCGCGGCCGCCGGAGTGCGCGGCGACATCGCGTTCGCGCAGTCGATCGTCGAAACCGGATCCTTCAACGCGATCGGGCCCAACAACTTCGCTGGTCTGGGTGCGTGCGACTCGTGCAGCGACATGACCCACTTCCCCACGCCGCGCGACGGCGTCAGGGCCCAGATGCAGCACCTGCGGAACTACGGCGACGCCACCTCGCGCGCCGACGGGCTCGGCCACCCGCCGTCGGCGTTCTGGTACGGGCACGACCCGGCCACCGCCGCCTCCAACTTCAACACCTTCTTCGCCAAGGGGTGGGCACCGACGTGGGAGGAGATGGGAGCGGGCAATTGGGCGACCGATCCCACGTACTCCGGGAAGGTGCTCGGCGTGTACGACCGCATGCTCGAGTGGGGTGTCACCTAGCGCGACACGGCGGGGCGCGGTGAGAGGCTTCCCGCATGAGCGCCGATGCCGACTTCGTGCTGGTGCACGGGGCGGGGTTGGGTGCATGGATCTGGGAGCGGCTCCTCCAGCACCTCCCTTCTCCAGCGCTCGCAGTCGACCTGCCCGGTCGCGGCGCCAATCCTGCACCCCGTTCGGCGGTCGGCATGCACGCGGCGGTTCGCTCGCTCACGGCCGAGGTCGCAGACTGGACCGAAGACCCCGTCGTGCTCGTCGGTCACTCCCTCGGTGCCATGGTCGCCCTCGGCGCCGCCAGTCAGCTCGGGGATCGCGTGCGGCGCGTCGTCCTCGTCGGCGGTGGTGTGGGCAGGTCGGGCGCGAGCTATTTCGCAGTGCTGCCGACCCGTGTTCGCATCCCGCTGCGCCTCGTCACACGTCTGCGCATCCCCGCGCCCCGGGCGGCGATTCGCCGCACGCTGTGCAACGATCTCGACGCCGATACGGCCGCGCTCGTCGCCTCCCGCACGAAACTGCCCGAGCCGCGTCGCATGTACACCGAGCCCGTGAGTTGGGACGCCATCCCTGCGTCGGTACCGCTCACGTACGTGAAACTGCTCCGCGACCGAGCAGTGTCGCCCGATCTTCAAGACCGCTTCGCCACCAACCTGGGGCGGGCCAAGGTCGTGACTCTCGACACCGGTCATCTCCCGATGCTCGGCAAGCCCGAGGATCTCGCCGCCGTGCTCACGCGCACGCTCGCGTGAGCGACATGGCGCAGTACCCGTACCGCCGCAGCCGACTACGTGGCGCGGGCAGATCGCCCGCTGGAGGACATCCCGGCGGAGTTCGGCGTGCCGGCCCGCACGTGGTGAGGGGCCTACGCTGCGCTGCGCCCGTCCCGCTGCGCTGACAGGAGGCCGCCGTGCCCGTTCCTCTCGACGAGTATCCCGTGCATCAGGCACCAGTGTCGATGCGGTACTTCGACACCAGCGACCGCAATGTGTACGACCGTTGCATCTACCAGGCGTTCGAGCACAGTGGCGAGGTCGAGCTCCTGACCGGCCTCGGCGTGTACCCGCACCTGGGTGTCATCGACGGCTACGCCACCGTGCGCCGCGGGAATCGCCAGGTCGCGGTGCGCACCTCTGACGCGCTGGGCGACGATCGCATGCAACAGCGCGTCGGCCCCCTTCGCATCGACGTGCTCGAGCCGCTACGGAAGCTGCGCGTGAGCTGCGACGCCGACGAGCACGGGGTGGGGTTCGATCTCACGTGGGACGCCGCGTTCCCGGCCGTCGAGGAGCCCCGGCATGTCCACCGCCAGGGCAACCGCCTGATCCTCGACGCGTGCCGGTTCGT
>JBOGFJ010000001.1:0-9831 GCA_050743385.1 Acidimicrobiia bacterium | reverse complement strand
CCGTTGGCGATCATCGCGTAGGCGTTGGCGAGCTGGAGCGGCGTGACGAGCAGGTCGCCCTGTCCCACCGCGAGGTTGGCGCTGTCACCGGGCAGCCAGGCCGAGTTCTGCTCGCGTTCGACAAGGTCGGGATTGCTCTCGTTGTACTCCTCCTTGAACTCCTGGTCGGGAATGCGCCCACTCTCCTCACCTGCGAGCCCGATCCCCGTAGGTGCGCCGAACCCGAACTCGCGAGCGGTGTCTTGGATCGCGTAGCCGCGGTCGGCGTCTCCCTCGCCCAGGTTCACCTCGTCGTTGTAGAACTGCCACAGGTCGCGCCCGAGGTCGTAGAAGTACACGTCGCTCGAAACCGTGAGCGCGCGGCTCAGGTCGACGCTGCCGAGCGGCCGGTCACCCGCGTTGCAGAACTCCCGGTCGCCGATCTCGAGGCAACCCTCGTCATAGAAGGTGCTCTGCGGCGTGAGGTGCCCGGACGCGAGGCCGCCGAGCGCGCTGATCGGCTTCCACGTCGATCCGGGTGCGTACGTGCCCTGCACCGAGCGGTTGAGGAGGGGGAAGCCGCTCTCCTCGGTCTGGAACTGCTCGAGCGTCTCGCTCGGGACACCGCCGGCGCTGAACTCGGCCGGGCTGAAGTCGGGTGCCGATGCCATCGCGACGATCGAGCCATCGGTGGCATTGAGTACGGTGACCGATCCCGCGCCGGCCTTGCAGAAGCCCGAGGACTCCTCAGTGGCACAGGTCTGGCGGCGAGCGCCCTCCATCCCCTGGCGCAGCGACTCCTCCGCGATCCGCTGCACGTCGAGGTCGATCGTCAGCTGGACGTCCTTCCCCGCCACCGGCGCGCGGTCTTCGACGACGCGGACGGCGCGGCCGCGACTGTCGACCTCCAACCGCTGGATGCGCGGCTCGCCCCGCAGCTCCGACTCGAACATCTGCTCCACACCCGACTTCCCGACCAGGTCTCCCTGCCGGTACCCCTGGTCCTGGAGCGTCTCGAGCTCGTCGGTGTTGATCTCGCCCACGTAGCCGAGGACGTGGGCGCCGAGGTTGCCGTGGGGGTATTCGCGGAAGGCGATCGGTCCGGTGTCGACCGCGTCGGTGAACTCCTCCTGGTGCTCCACGATGTAGGTGATCGTCTCCATCGGCACGTCGACCGCGACCGGAACGGGCGCGAACGCACCGACACGCGGGTCGTCGATCCGCAGCTCGATCTCCTTCGCGTCGACACTCAGCAGCTCGGCGAGGCGACCGATCACCAGCTCCTTCTCCTCGGCCGTGATGGGAACGCTGCGGTCGAACGTCACCGCGTCGGCCACGCGGTTGCCGACGAGCACCCGACCCTGGGCGTCGAGGATGCGCCCGCGGATCGCCGGCTCGCGCACGATCCGCACCCGGTTCCGGGTAGCCGCCTGCGCGGCTTCCGAGCTCGCCGCTACCTGGAGGAACCACAACCGGACGAAGAGCGCGCTGAACAACGCCATCACGATGATGCCGATGATGCTCAGGCGGAGTCGGGGGTTCGCCTCGGTCACAAGCTCACCACTCTCTCATGACGCGCTCACAGCGACTGGGCACCCCGGACCACAGGCGTCTCGGCCCCACGGGTGGCCCACCTCGCTGCCGGGAACAACGCGAACGCCAGCACGGCGTCGTAGACGGCCGCGAGCAGGAGCACATGGATCGTGCGCACCGCGATGACCTGGTCCTCTCCGGCCAACGCCGCCACCGAGACGAAGAGGAATCCGCCCACGAGGCCGGCGATGCCGCCGAAGAGTGGCGCGGCGAAGCGCACCTCTCGCGACATGCCGCCCTGCAGGATGCCGATGCAGTAACCCACGACCGCGAACGAAAGCGCCGACAGCCCGAAGGGGGTCTGGAGGAACAGGTCGATGGCGAGACCGTTGGCGAATCCGTAGAGCGCGCCCCTTTCCGGTCCGACCCGGTACGCGACCGCGATCGTGGCCACGAGCCCCAGGTCGGGCGCGACACCGAACAGCCGGAGATCGGGAAACAGCGTGCTCTGCAACACGACCGTCGTCACGACGAGAAGCGTCAGCCGGAGGCGGTTGTTCCACGTCATGGCGCGGCCGACAAGACGGTCGGTGGAGGCAAGATCTTCACGAACTCGAGGCTGTCCAGGTCGACCTGCGGTTCGACCAGGATGTCCTGTTGGAGCTCACCCGGGCGCTTCTCGACGCTGGCGACGCGACCGACCGGGATGTTGCCGGGGAACTGGCTCGTGCTCGCGCCCGACGTCCATACGTACGCGCCCTCCGCGACCTGCCAGATCGGGTCGACGTTGTTCAGTCGCAAGCGGTCCTGGCCCGTGCGACCGACGGCGAACCCGGAGGCGCGGGTCGTCTCACCGTCGGCACCCACCGCCTCGAGCACGACCCCGACACCGAACTGCGGGTCCTTGAGGAGGATCACGGTCGCTCGGTCGTCCGTCGCATCCACGACCTTCCCGACGAGGCCCTCGCCGGCGACGACGGCCAGGCCCTCGGTGACCCCACTCCCGGTGCCCTTGTCGATCTGCACGGTCCACTCGAAGTTCCCCGGCGCCCCCGAGACGACCCGGGCCGACACCGCATCGCTGTCCTCCACGAAGGGGAGGTCGAGGAGCTCCTTGAGCTCCCGGTTCTCGCTCTCCAACGCCTCTTGCTGGGCATCGCCGCCGCGCGCCTCTTGGAGGTCGCGCTCGAGCCGTTCGTTCTCCTCCCTCAGCGACCCTGCTCGGGTCACGCCTCCGATCCAGTCGCCGACCGGTGAGAACACGCGGTCTGCCGCCGATGCGACCGGGGAGAGCACGTCGCGGGCAACGCCCTTGGCGCCGGTGATCGGGCCCGCTTCGCGCACGTCGAGCGTGATCAACGCGATCGACGTGATGACCAGCAGGATGATGATGGGTCGCCGGTTCCCGCGCCTGTACACCACCATTCTCCGAACGACCTCCCTGGCCGAGGTCGGTCAGTGCTGCTGCTGCGACGAGAGCAGAACCTGCTTCAGGACGTCGAACTGCTCCAGGCACTGTCCGGAGCCGAGGACGACCGAGAGCAACGGGTTGTCGGCCATGAACACCGGCATCCCCGTCTCCGCGGCGACACGGGCGTCGAGCCCGTGGAGCAGGGCTCCCCCGCCGGTGATCACGATGCCCTTCTCCATGATGTCGGCGGCGAGCTCGGGCGGAGTGCGGTCGAGCGTGTATTTCACCGCGTCGACGATCGCCATCACCGGCTCGTCGATCGCCTCGCGGATCTCGCCCGTCGAGACGACGATGGTCTTGGGCAGCCCCGTCACCAGGTCGCGACCACGGATCTCGGCGTAGAGCTCCTCCTTGAGCGGCCACGCGCTCGCGAGCTCGAGCTTCACCTGCTCGGCGGTGCGCTCACCCAGCGCGAGCGAGTACTCCTTCTTACAGAAGTTGATGAGCGCGCCGTCGATCTCGTCGCCCGCGATGCGCACCGATTCGCTGGCGACGATCCCGCCCAGCGAGATGACCGCGACCTCGGTCGTACCACCGCCGATGTCGACGATCATGTTGCCGGCCGGTTCGTGCACCGGGAGCCCGGCGCCGATGGCGGCGGCCATCGGCTCCTCGATGATGTACGCGGGCTTGCGGGCGCCCGCGAACTCGGCCGCCTCCTGCACCGCGCGCTGCTCGACCCCGGTGATGCCCGACGGCACGCAGATCACGATGCGGGGCTTCGCCCAGCGGCGCTGGTGCACCCGCTGGATGAAGTAGCGCAGCATCTTCTCGCAGATGTCGAAGTCGGCGATGACCCCGTCCTTGAGAGGGCGGATGGCCTGGATGTGGCCAGGCGTGCGCCCCAGCATCTGCTTCGCCTCCATCCCCACCGCGAGCGGCCGGCCGTCGCGCACGTTGATCGCGACGATCGATGGCTCGTTGAGGACGATGCCGTGCCCGCGCACATAGACCACGGTGTTGGCGGTTCCGAGGTCGACGGCCATGTCGCGGCCGACGATCGAGGAAATCCACGGTTGGCTCACGTTGTGCGGGCCTCCCTAACCAGGACGAGCACGCGGCTGGGCGAGACGAATCGCCCAGGCTAGGGGGCACGAATCGACCGGTCCAGCCGCGTCGGCGTCGATTGTCACGGTTGCGCAGGTCAGCGCGCCGACCGGGAGGTGCTCCGCTCCGCCCACGTCCGCCCAACGACCCCACGTGGTGCCACAGGCTATCGGGCCGAGCCGGCCGCTTCAGGCCACCGTTCGCTACGGCTGAAGATCGGGGAAGAACAGCGCGATCTCGCGCGTCGCCGACTCCGGGCCGTCGGAACCGTGGACGAGGTTCTCGGTCGTCTCGAGGGCCAGGTCGCCGCGGATCGTGCCGGGAGCAGCGTCGTGGGGGTTCGTCGCCCCCATCGTCGTGCGCACGACCTGCCACGTGTCGTCGCCGCCCTCGACCACCATGGCGACCAAGGGGCTGCGGGTGATGAACGCGACCAGCTCGTCGAAGAACGGCTTCCCTCGATGCTCGGCGTAGTGCCGGCCGGCAAACTCGGCGTCGATCTGACGGAGGTCCATCGCCACGATACGGAGCCCGCGGCGTTCGAGCCGCCCGACGATCTCCCCGACCAGCCCCCGTTCGACCGCGTCCGGCTTGCACAGCACCAACGTTCGCGTCATCGGGGCGGCAGGCTACTGCCGCTCGGCGCGTTGGGTCGGAAACGCGGTCATGAACCGAGTCTTCGACCCAACGCGATCTAGGGGCCGTGCGGCACGAGCGTGGCGCGGGCGGCGCCGACGGTGTAGAGCGAGCCGGTCACGATCACCTGGTCCTCGGGTCCGGCCAACGCCAGCGCCCGCGCGACAGCCTTCTCGACGAGGTCCACCGTCTCGACACGCGCCGGATCGACGCCGAGGTCGCGCGCCGCGGCTGCGACCGTCGCCGGTTCGAGCGCACGCGGACTGGGCGGGCGACAGCACACCAGTCGCGCCGCGGTTGCGACGCCGAGAGCCTCGAGCATCTCGTGCGGCTCCTTCTCACGCAGAAGCCCGACGACGAGGATGCGAGGGGCATCGACGAACTCCTCCGCCAGTGCGGCGCGCAGCGCCCCCGCGCCGACGACGTTATGGGCGCCATCGAGCAAGACGAGCGGCGCATGGCCGACCACCTCCAGGCGCCCCGGTGACTGCACGGCCGCCAACGCGGCTTGCACCACGTCGCGATCGAGTGCGTTCCCGAGGAAGGCCTCGGTCGCGGCGAGCGCGGCCGCCGCGTTCTGCGCTTGATGCGCTCCGTGTAGCGGGAGCAGCACCTCGTCATACCACCCACCTGGCGTGTACAGGTCGACGACGCGGCCGCCGTGGGCGAGGCGCGCCGATCGGACACCGAAGTCGACGTCACGGGCGACGACGTGATCGGCGTCGACACGTTGGCGGAAGATCGCCGCAAGCTCCGGGTCCGGCTCCCCGAGAACGAGGGTCGCACCCCGTTTGACGATGCCCGCCTTCTCCGTTGCGATGTCGCGGATGGTCGGCCCGATGTACTCGACGTGGTCGACGCTCACGTTTGTCACGACCGCGACGCGCCCGTCGACGACGTTGGTTGCGTCGCGACCGCCACCGAGACCGACCTCCACCACCGCGACGTCGACGGCGACGTCTGCGAACCAGTGGAGGGCGGCGGCGGTGAGGATCTCGAAATAGCTCGGGGGATCGGTGAGATGACGCTCCACCTCGGCGACCACCGTCAACACCTCGGCGAGGGTCTCGTCGTCGATCGAGGCCCCGTTCCACGACAGCCGCTCGTTGACACGCTCGAGGTGTGGGCTCGTGTACGTGCCGACCGACAGACCCGCCTCCGCGAGCAGGCCCGATGCCATCCGCGCCGCCGACGTCTTGCCGTTCGTTCCCGTCAGGTGGATGGCCGCGTAGGAGAGCTCGGGCGAGCCGAGCAGCGCGACGAGGCTGCGAACCCGGTCGAGCGCGAGCGCGCTCGACCTCCGTTCCGCGCCGGCGGGGGCACCGAGCGACTCGAGGTTGATGTGGGCGTCGAGCCAGGCCTGAGCTTCCCCGATGTTCACGCGGCGTCGGGCTCGGCCAGCTCCACCTCGACCACGAACTCGTCGGCCTCCGTCGTCTCGAGCGACGCCCCCCGCACGCGACCGGCCTCGCAGACGTCGGCGGCGACCGGTTCGAGCGCGGCCAGGCGCTCGGCCGTGTCGTGCACGACGACATGCTCGACGTCGGCACGCATCGATCGCTGCTGGCCGGCCTTCGCCTTGCGCACCTCGCCGAGCACGGCGGCGGCGACCTCGTAGCCCAGGGTGCCCGCGCTCCCGGCCGCGGCCCGCAGCTCGGTGGGATCAGGCCATGGCGTGAGGTGCACCGAGCCCTCCCGCCACCACGACCAGACCTCTTCGGTGACGAAGGGCAGGTGCGGGGCGAACAGTCGCAGCAACGTCGACAGTGCGAGCTCGAGCGCGCGCCGAGCCGATGCCGCGCCCGCGTCGCCTGTGCTGCCGTAGGCGCGCTGCTTCACGAGCTCGAGGTAGTCGTCGCAGAAGCCCCAGAAGAAGCGCTCGGTGCGCTCCAACGCCCGCGCATAGTCGTACTCGTCGAACGCGGCCGTCGCATCGTCGACGAGGGCGGCGAGCGACTGCAGGAGCGAACCATCGAGCGCCTGCGCGACCGCCGCGCCGTCGGTCGGGCTCTCCCCCCGCACGCCGAGGGCGAACTTCGACGCGTTGAGGAGCTTGATCGCGAGGCGGCGCCCCACCTTGATCTGGCCCTCGTCGAATGCGGTGTCGACGCCCGGGCGCCCATTCATTGCCCAGTAGCGAACGGCGTCGGAACCGAAGCGGTCGAAATACTCGACCGGCGTGACCACATTGCCCTTCGACTTCGACATCTTCTTGCGGTCGGGGTCGAGCACCCACCCGTTGACCATCGTGTCGCTCCAGGGCAGCGTGCCGTGCTCGAAGTGCGCACGCAACAGGGTGGCGAAGAGCCACGTGCGGATGATCTCGCCTCCCTGCGGACGCAGGTCCATCGGGAAGAGCCGCGAGAACAGATCGGGGTCGTCCTCCCACCGAGTGGCGATCTGGGGTGTGAGTGACGAGGTCGCCCACGTGTCCATCACGTCCGGATCGCCCACGAACCCGCCCGGCTGGCCCCGCTGCGTCTCGTCGTAACCCGCGGGAGCGTCGCTCGACGGGTCGACCGGCAGTCGGTCTTCGCGCGCGAGGAGTGGATGCGCGTAATCGACGTGACCGCCCTCGCTGACCGGGTACCACACCGGGAAGGCGACGCCGAAGAACCGCTGCCGGCTGATGAGCCAGTCGGTGTTGAGACCTTGGACCCAGCTCTCGTACCGGGCCCGCATGTGAGGCGGGTGCCACTGCAACTCCCGGCCCCGCTCGAGCAGCGTCTCGCGGAGCTTCGGGTCGTGCGCACCGTTACGGATGTACCACTGGCGCGTGGTCACGATCTCGAGCGGGCGGGCTCCCCGCTCGTAGAACTTGACCGGATGGGTGATGGGCTGCGGCTCGCCGTCGAGCGCGCCCGCGTCGCGCAGCAGCTCGACGATGCGCGCGCGTGCCTGTTTGGTGGTCTTGCCGGCGAGCTCGCGGTAACGCGCGCCGGCCTCGGGATCGGTGGCATCCCACGCGGGCGGTTCGGTGACGAGGCGCCCGTCGCGACCCATGACGCTTCGGGTGGGCAGGTGGAGCTCGCGCCACCACACGACGTCGGTGACATCTCCGAAGGTGCAGATCATGGCGATGCCCGTGCCCTTGTCGGGGTCGGCCAGGTGATGGTCGACCACCGGCACCCGCACCCCGAACAGGGGCGTGGTCACGAAGCTGCCGAAGCGCGCCCGGTAGCGCTCGTCGTCGGGGTGCGCCACGAGCGCGACACACGCCGGGATGAGCTCGGGCCGCGTCGTCTCGATGACCACGTCACCGGCGCCGCCGGTGCCGCCGAACCGCACGCGATGGGACGCGCCCGGGTGCTCGCGGTCCTCGAGCTCCGCCTGCGCGACTGCCGTGCGGTCGTCGACGTCCCAGAGCGTCGGCGCCTCCGCCTGGTAGGCCTCGCCTCGAGCGAGCAGGCGCAGGAACGCCCGTTGCGAGACCCGCTGAGCGACCTCGCCGATCGTCGTGTACGTCAGCGACCAGTCGACCGACAGGCCCAACCGCCGCCACATCTCCTCGAACGCCTGCTCGTCGATCTCGGTCAGCCGCTCGCACAGCGCGACGAAGTTCGGCCTCGACACCGGGATCGCCTGCTTGCCCGGCTTCTCCGGCGGCTGGAAATCGGGGTCGTAGTGCAGTGTCGGATCACAACGGACGCCGTAGTAGTTCTGCACTCTCCGCTCGGTGGCAAGGCCGTTGTCGTCCCATCCCATGGGATAGAAGGGCTCCATGCCCCGCATGCGCTGATACCGCACGATCGCGTCCGCCTGCGCATACCCGAACACCGAGCCCATGTGCAGCGCCCCGCTGACCGTCGGCGGCGGCGTATCGACGGCGTAGATCTCCTCCCGACTCCGCGACCGGTCGAACCGGTAGGTGTCGTCCTTCTCCCACCGCCCCGCCCACTTCGCCTCGATCCCCTCGAGGGAAGGCTTCTCCGGAACCGCCGTCATCCCCGCAGTTTACGGATCGACGCCGCCGGCGACGCACGAGAAGGGTGCCGGCCGGGGGGTTGGTGCCGCGCGAGTTCGCAGGCGCACCGGCAGGCGCGAAGCGTCTGCCGGTGCGGCGAGCATGTCCGAAGCCCGGCGCCGAACCCCCCGGGCGACGCCGGGATTACGCCGAGCGGCGCTCGGAGCCGGGCTCGCCGGAGATGAGGGTCGGGGTCACGCGCTCGAGGACGACGTTGCCGTCGATCACGCACTGGGCGACGTCGGAGCGGCTGGGGAGGTCGTACATCACCTCGAGCAGCACCTCTTCGAGGATCGCCCGCAGGCCACGGGCGCCGGTACCGCGCTTGAGCGCTTCCTCGCCGACGGCTTCGAGGGCGTCCTCGGTGAACACGAGCGACACCTCGTCGAACTGGAAGAACTTCTGGTACTGCTTGAGCAGCGCGTTCTTGGGCTCGACGAGGATGCGGATGAGCGCCTCCTTGTCGAGGCTGTGCACAGCGCCGATGACGGGCAGGCGGCCGACGAACTCGGGGATGAGCCCGAACTTCAGCAGGTCTTCGGGGAGGACGCCGGCGAGGATCGCACCGAGATCCTTCTCGTCGGACCTGCGGATGTCGGCGCCGAAGCCCACGCCGTGGTTCCCCACCCGGCTCTCGATGATCCGGTCGATGCCGGCGAACGCGCCGCCGCAGATGAAGAGGATGTTGGTGGTGTCGATCTGGATGAATTCCTGGTGGGGGTGCTTGCGCCCACCCTGGGGCGGCACCGAGGCGGTGGTGCCCTCGAGGATCTTGAGCAGTGCCTGCTGCACGCCTTCGCCGGACACGTCACGCGTAATCGAGGGGTTCTCGGCCTTGCGGGCGATCTTGTCGATCTCGTCGATGTAGATGATGCCGGTCTCGGCCTTCTTGACGTCGTAGTCGGCCGCCTGGATGAGCTTCAGGAGGATGTTCTCGACGTCTTCACCGACATAGCCGGCTTCGGTGAGGGCGGTGGCGTCGGCGATCGCGAACGGCACCTTCAGGAGCCGCGCCAGCGTCTGCGCCAGCAGTGTCTTGCCACAGCCCGTGGGCCCGATCAGCAGGATGTTCGACTTGGCCAGCTCGACGTCGCTGGCCTGGGTGCCGTACTGGACCCGCTTGTAGTGGTTGTAGACCGCCACCGAGAGCGTGCGCTTGGCCTCCTCTTGCCCGACGACGTAATCGTTGAGGACGGTGTAG